>JAZRLD010000001.1:0-2559 GCA_045646685.1 Alistipes sp.
CCCGTCAGTTCCCCCGCGCAGCCGATACACAGAAGTGTTTGCGTGTGTCGGGTAAGCACAACGACTTGGAGGAGGTAGGTCACGATACTTACCACCACACAATGTTCGAGATGTTGGGTAACTGGTCGTTTGGTGACTACTTCAAGAAGGAGGCTATCGAGTGGGCTTGGGAGCTTTTGACAGAGGTTTACGGTTTGGATAAGAGCCGTATGTATGCTACCGTATTTGAGGGCTCAGAGGAGGATGGTGTACCCTTCGATCAGGAGGCTTACGACTATTGGAAGCAGTACTTGCCCGAGGACCACATCATTCGCGGTAATAAGCACGATAACTTCTGGGAGATGGGTGAGACAGGCCCCTGCGGTCCTTGTAGCGAGATTCACATCGACTTGCGCGATGACGAGGAGATTGCCGCTAAGCCCGGTCGTGATATGGTAAATATGGGCCACCACCTCGTAATCGAGATTTGGAACCTCGTATTTATGCAGTTCAACCGCAAGGCTAACGGCGAGTTGGAGCCGCTACCCGCAAAGCACGTAGATACAGGTATGGGCTTCGAGCGTTTGTGTATGGCATTGCAGGGCAAGAAGTCAAACTACGATACAGATGTTTTCCAGCCTACAATTGCTCGCATTGCAGCTATGGCTGGTAAGAAATATGGTGAGGACGAGAAGGCTGATGTGGCTATGCGTGTAATCGCTGACCACTTGCGTGCTATCGCGTTCTCTATCGCTGACGGTCAGTTGCCCGCAAATGCAAAGGCAGGTTATGTTATCCGTCGTATCTTGCGCCGTGCCGTGCGTTACGGTTACACTTACCTCGGTTTCAATGAGCCTACATTGTGCAAGCTCGTTCCTGCGTTGGCTGACCAGATGGGCCACCAGTTCCCCGAGCTTAAGAAGCAGCAGACTCTTATCGAGCGCGTTATCGAGGAGGAGGAGGCTTCATTCTTGCGCACTTTGGCAACAGGTATCAACTTGTTGGACCGCGTTATAGCAAAGGTAGGCAAGGGCGGCAAGATTGCTGGTAAGGATGCTTTCGAGTTGTATGATACATTTGGTTTCCCCATCGACCTTACCGAGCTTATCGCTCGTGAGCAGGGCGTAGAGGTTGACCTTGAGGGCTTCGAGAAGGAGTTGCAGGCGCAGAAGGAGCGTTCGCGTAACGCCGCAGCACAAGATATCGACGACTGGCAGGAGGTTAAGGCTATCGAGCAGAGCGAGTTTATCGGCTACGACAACCTTACAGCTCCCGTTCACGTGGCTCGCTACCGCCGTGTGACATCAAAGGGTAAGACTACATATCAGTTGGTATTCGACCAGACACCGTTCTATGGCAACTCAGGTGGTCAGGTAGGTGATACAGGTTATATCGAGAGCGCTAACGAGAAGGTGGAGATTATCGCTACCGAGAAGGAGAACGGCTTGATTATCCACGTTACAACAAAGTTGCCCGAGAATATCGAGGCAGAGTTTACCGCTGTTGTTGATGCCGAGAAGCGTCAGGCTGCTGCTAATAACCACACTGCAACACACCTCTTGGATCAGGCGTTGCGTCAGGTGTTGGGTACACACGTTGAGCAGAAGGGCTCAATGGTTACACCTCAGGGTTTGCGTTTCGACTTCTCTCACTTCCAGAAGGTGACTTCAGACGAGTTGCGCGAGGTGGAGCGCTTGGTAAACAAGCTCATTCGTGAGAACTATCCCCGCGAGGAGATGCGCGAGGCTACTATGGAGGAGGCTAACGCTATGGGTGCTATCGCACTCTTTGGCGAGAAGTATGGCGATAAGGTACGTGTAATCAAGTTTGGCGACTCTGTTGAGTTGTGCGGTGGTACACACACTTCGGCTACTGGTACTTTGGGCTCATTCAAGATTGTTAGCGAGAGCGCTATCTCTGCTGGTGTGCGTCGTATTGAGGCTGTTACAGCCGAGCGTGCCGAGGAGTTGCAGTACTCTGTAGAGGATCAGATTCGTGGCATTGCCGAGTTGTTGAACAACCCCAAGGTAGAGGTTGCTATCAAGAAGATGTTGGAGTCAAATGAGGCTCTTCAGAAGGAGATTGACCAGTTGCACAAGGAGCAGGTTGATGGCTTGGTTGAGAAGATTATCGCCGAGCGTAAGGGTGATGGCGCATTTGTTATCGCTCGTCAGGTGCCCTATGGCTCAAATATGATTAAGGATTTGGCTTACGCTTTGCGTGCGAAGGTGAACGATATTATATTGGTATTGGGTAGCATCAGCGACAATAAGCCTATGTTGGCTGTTATGTTGGGTGACGAGATTGTTGCCAAGGGCGTAGATGCAGGTGCTGTTGTTCGCGAGGCTGCAAAGCTTATGCAGGGCGGCGGCGGTGGCCAGAAGTTCTTCGCTACGGCTGGCGGTAAGAACCCCGATGCATTGCAGGCAGCAATTGAGAAGGCAGTGGAGATTATTATGTCAAAAATTAACGAATAAATTATAAAGAAATGGACAAGAAAGTTTTATTGATGATTCTCGATGGTTGGGGAATCGGTAACGGTACAAAGTCAGATGTTATCTCAACTATGCACCCTGCCTA
>JAZRLD010000002.1:0-8613 GCA_045646685.1 Alistipes sp.
GTGCAGGGATACTCTCGATAGGCATATTGGGGTGCAAGCGGACAAACTGAAATGCCCAAGGCACGTCAGTCACACGACCGACAATCTCCGAGTTCATCAGATTACCCAAACGCACCAACGCTCCGCCAATAGTTACGGGAATCATAATGCGGTCCAACCACCATACGTACGACATCTTATGCTTACGGGCGGTCATCCACATACCGAACAACATACCCAATGCCGAGCCGTGGCTGGCCATACCACCATTGCGGAACTCCGTCAGGATAGCCCACGGCTTGGTGATATAGTAATCGAACTCATAGAACAGGCAGTGACCAATGCGGGCACCCAGCACGGCACCTAACACAATCCATATAAAGCCCGTCTCAATAATCTGCATTCCAAAACCCTCACGGCGGGCATAGCCTGTAAAGAAGCGCTCGCCCATAAGGAATGTGATAGCCCACATCAGGCCGTAGTAACGCAACTCAAATCCTCCGATTGAGAACATTACGGGATCGAAGTCCCAAACGATATATAAAAAGTTGTTCAGCATCCTGATTTATCCTAAAAACACTATTTCTTCTTAAGCGTGAAGGCGAAAGTTGTACCTACCCCCAACTCACTACGCACGGTAACGCGCTCGCCGTGGCCCTCAACGATATGCTTCACGATAGCCAAGCCAAGACCTGTACCACCCTGCTCGCGAGAACGGCCCTTATCCACGCGGTAGAAACGCTCGAAGATACGTGGCAAATCCTCCTTCGAGATACCTACACCTGTATCCTCAACCTCTACGAGTATCTTATCTCCCATATCGCGGAACTTGATACGAGTCGAGCCACCCTCCTTACCATAGTGGATAGAGTTAGCAATAAGATTCACCAACACCTGACCGATAAAGTGCTTGTCGGCCATAACCTCAAAGGGCGAAGGCAGAGAGTCTGCACCCTTCACCGAGAGCTTAATATTACGCTGCATTGAGCGCATCTCCAACTGCTCGGCAATCTCCTTGGCAAGAGCTACGACATCAAATGCCTCCATCTTGATGCGGTTCATATCATTCTCCAGCTTAGAGATAGTATCCAAATCGTTTACGATATTTATCAAGCGGTCGATACTCTTCTCGGCACGCTCTAAATATTTACGGTTAATGAGCTCATCCTCCAAGCCGCCATCGAGCAGCGTAGAGATATAACCCTGAATATTGAAGATAGGAGTCTTCAGCTCGTGTGCAACATTACCCAAATACTGCTTACGGAATGTCTCGCTCTGCTTCAGACGCTCAATCTCCTTGTCGTTATCCTCGGCCCACGCGGTAAGCTCCTCGGAGATGTTCTCAACGTGTTTATCCTTCATCTCGTCAATAATCTCCGTCGTGTGAACATCACGCGAAAGAACCATTGAATAGATAGGTTTGAGCTTATAGGCTACATACTGCTTCATCATAAAGAGCGAGAATATCGCCATCAATATGAATACACCCAAAGCCACGCAGCATACAAGCCACCACGCCACTCCGCAGACTGTCATCACGACAGCCACGATAATCGCCGCCACAAGAGCCATCAATAGCGACGCATTCTCCTTAGTTTTTACCGTAATCATAATAATTCGTTTATAAAGTGTTTTAGGTTCATCAATACATCTTCAGGTTACCAACCACGCGGTATATTTCCACCACCTGATTCTCGCCTATCGTAATTGTGTCATAGGTCGGGTTCGTAGCCTCAAGCCTCAACACGCGTCCCTGCGCCTGCCCGTCAACTCTCACCCTACGCAAAATTACATAATTCGAGCAAACAATCACATACAATCCCCCAGGAATAATCGCTTCCACGCCTATTCGTTTCAAAAAAACTATCGTTCCTGCCATTACCTCGGGGCTCATAGCCTCGTCCGTCGAGCGGTAAGCCAAATCACTCTCCTCCATCATCGGGAGATGAATGTTGCAATAAGGCTGTGACTCGGTGAGTCGAGCTATACCCTTTGAGATATCACCCTCGTAAAAAGGTGTTGGCTTCACCTGTGCTGCGGGGGGAAGCATCTCGCCCTCACCCGTCAAAAGCCAGCCCATACCCACCTCGGGAAATTTATCTACAATACGTTGTGCCAACGCCTTCGAGATGCCGTGCTGACCAGCTCTAATCTGGTAGAGGGCCTCCGAGCGCGCAAGACCTATATGACGTCCAAAATGGTTAATTGTCATATTGGCCCAACTTATAACGCTTTCCAAACGTTGCCAACTTGTATTATTTGCCTTATTCATTTTTTTTTACAATCTTTGCAGTCGCGGCCTCGTAGTTCAATGGATAGAATATAAGATTCCGGTTCTTACGATGAAGGTTCGAATCCTTTCGAGGTCACATTTCAGGGAGCTTTTCAGGCTCTCTTTGTTTTTTCGTGGGACGACCGCCACTACGCTATCGCTGGTCATACACCTGCGGCCAAGCCGCATTTACAATTCTTACCCACCCCTAAATCCCCGCCTTGGGCAGGGACTTTGGTCGCTTCGCTCCTATATCGAATTTCTCGACCTTTTGCAGGGAACTTTTCGGGCTCTCTTTGTTTTTTATAGCATCCGTTCTATAACTCTCTATCCTCTTTCAGCTACCTCTAAAAACTACAACGCCATATACGTCACGTCTTTACCGCAAACAATGCACCCAACCAACTCTATCGGCACTTTGGTGCATACTTTTTAATTTCCAAAGATAGCATTTTTATTTTTATTTACAATAAAAAAGGTAACAATTATTTAACATTAGAGCCATTTTGATAACATTTTTAGCCAGCAGGCACTTCCCAGCCAAACTCACCATACTATTGTAGCGCAAATATTCCTCATTTGGGTAATTTTTCTTATCTTTGCTCTTGTTATGGCTATAGAAAGAAATATGAGAAATATCGAGAGTGATCTCGAGTATGAAAACCGCATACGCCCGCAGGAGCTGTCAACCTTCTCGGGACAGGATAAGATTGTCGAGAATCTCAAGGTCTTCATCAAGGCGGCACTTATGCGTGGCGACTCGCTCGACCACGTGCTGCTGCACGGCCCTCCGGGATTGGGTAAGACAACGTTGGCAAATATCATCGCCCGCGAGATGGGGGCGCAGCTAAAGGTCACCTCGGGTCCCGTGCTGGACAAGCCGGGCGACTTGGCTGGTCTGCTGACAAACCTCGATGCGGGTGATGTGCTCTTCATTGACGAGATTCACCGCCTGAGCCCCATCGTGGAGGAGTACCTCTACTCGGCTATGGAGGATTACAAGATTGACATTGTGCTTGACAAGGGCCCCTCGGCTCGCTCCATACAGATTGAGTTAGCACCATTCACATTGGTGGGAGCTACCACACGTAGTGGATTGCTGACCTCGCCTCTACGAGCGCGTTTTGGTATTAACTGCCATTTGGAGTATTACGACACACCCGTTTTGGCAGGTATTGTGAAACGCTCGGCGCGCATAATTGACATCACTATTGACGACGATGCAGCACACGAGGTGGCTCTGCGTTCGCGTGGCACGCCCCGTATTGCAAACGCTCTGTTGCGCCGCGTGAGGGACTTTGCTATGGTCAAGGGCGAGGGACATATCGACCTCGAAATCACACGCATAGCCTTGCAGGCGCTCAACATCGACTCGCGCGGTTTGGACCAGATGGACAACAAGATTCTCTCGACCATCATCGAGAAGTTCAAGGGTGGTCCCGTAGGCTTGAACACCATAGCTACGGCCGTTGGCGAGGAGGCAGGAACAATCGAAGATGTGTATGAGCCATTCCTCATAAAGGAGGGCTTTATCAAGCGTACGCCACGTGGTCGTGAGGCTACCGAGTTGGCATATCGCCATTTGGGATTCACGCCCAAAGCAGACGAGGGTATGTTGTTTTAGAGAGCATTACGCTGTCAAAGTAAACACTGAAAAACCAATAAACTAAATAACCTATGAAGAAGATTGTTTCACTTCTCTGCGCCGTAGTTATCGCTGCATCGGCTATGGCACAGGCTACCTCACCCGCACAGAAGGGCGAGCCACAGATTCCCGTATATGCTGGCTTGGAGGACGAAAATTCGTTCAGTATGATTCTCGTTCCCGACCCACAGAGCTACACAAAGTTTGCCGTAAATCAGCCTCTCTTTGACTTGCAGACAGCGTGGATTGCACACAACATCGACCGCCTCAATATCAAGGCTGCGCTCTTCACGGGCGATATGGTCGAGCATAACGGCAAGCAGATTTCAGGCCCGCTACCCAACCCATACAATGGCGACCAGACAGGCCGTCAGCAGTGGGAGGCCGTATCTCGCGCGTTGAGCCGCTTGGATAACCGTCTTCCCTACGTTGTTGCGCAGGGTAACCACGACATCGGCCACATCACCGCAACAGACCGCCACACGTTGGCTCCCGAGTTTATCCACCCCGAGCGTAACTTCCAGTGGGAGAAGACATTGGTTTCAACTTGTCCTAACTGGCAGGGCGTGCATACTATGGAGAATTCGGCTTACGAGTTCAAGGATAAGGCGTGGGGCGATATGCTCGTCTTGACATTCGAGTTTGCACCGCGCGATGAGGTCTTGGAGTGGGCAAAGCAGCTCACCGAGTCGGAGCAGTACAAGAATCACAAGGTGTTTATCATCGTTCACTCGTGGCTTGACACCGACGGTGGTCGCATCGTGAAGGAGGGTTACACACTCCGCCCCTGCAATTGGCCCGAGGCTGTATGGCAGAAGTTGGTTTACCCCTCAAAGAACATTTGTATGGTATTGTGCGGCCACACAGGCGAGGCACCCAAGATTCAGGGTGGCGTGAAGGATACTAACTTCCAGCCTACAACATCATATCGCGTGGACAAGGCTGCCGACGGTCGTGACATTCCGCAGATGATGTTCAACTCGCAGCAGGGCGATGGCAACTGGAATGGTAATGGTGGCGACTGCTGGTTGCGTATCCTTGAGTTCAAGCCCGATGGCAAGACTATCAGCGTGCGTACATTCTCGCCGATGTTTGCTATGTCACGCCTGACACAGCATTTGGCTTGGCGTACAAGCTCTTACGACCAATTTAAGATTGTAATCGAGTAGCGTTTACCGCAAAAAATAAAGGGTGTCCAAAACGGGCACCCTATTTTGTTAGAATAACGACTTAAACTCCTCAACAGGCATTTTCTCCACCGTGCAGCGACCTACACCAAGCGGGAAGACAATATGTATATCCGAGCCTTCGGCTTTCTTGTCTTTGGCAACGGCTTTGAGCAGGGTGCGAATCTCTACGGGGGCGTCGAGCATAAAGCCAGCACGCTCCAACAGCGCCACAATGCGCTCTTTATCAGCCACAGCAAGCATATCGCGTGAGGTTGCCACCTCGGCAATCATAGCCAATCCTACGGCCACAGCCTCGCCGTGATTGAACTTCGTAGATGACTTCTCGATAGCGTGCGCCAACGTATGTCCGAGGTTGAGCAGACGTCTATCACCCGACTCGCGCTCATCGCGCTCAACGATGTCGGCCTTGACTTTAATAGCGCGGTAAACCATCTCACTCAGGTGCTCCGTGTCGCGTTGCAGTGTAGAGAAATCGGTCTGCTCCAGCATATCGAACAACTCCGCATCGGCAATAACGGCCGCCTTGATAATCTCGGCCAACCCCGTGCGGAACTCGCGGGGCGAGAGCGTGCGCAGTAGGTCAACATCGCAAATCACAAACTTAGGCTGGGTAAAGGTGCCCACCATATTCTTATATCCATCTACATTCACGCCATTCTTGCCACCCACGCTGGCGTCCACCTGACCGAGTAGCGACGTAGAGATAAATCCAAACTCCAAACCACGCATAAACGTCGAAGCGGCAAAGCCCGCAACGTCCGTAACGATACCACCACCTATGGCCAGCACAAAGCACGAGCGGTCAACGCCCAACTCAATAAAACGGCGATAGATAATGTCCAACGTCTTCAACGTCTTGCTCGACTCGCCAAGACCTATCAATATATGGTCATAAGGCTCTATGAGCGAGTGATAATGGCGGTCGATATTGGTATCCGACACCACCACTACGCGCTTGGCGGGCAGCAGCGCAGGGAGCAGTTCGCCCACGCTTCCGACCACTACACGGCTCTTATCCTTGATATTTATATCGTATTTCATAATTTTAGCACCCTGAATAGTAGAACAAAAGTAGTACATTTTTGCGATTTTTATTAACTTTGCACACAAAATTCAATTACTATGCAAAAACTTCGCAACATTGCAATCATTGCCCACGTTGACCACGGTAAGACGACGCTGGTGGACAAGATGATTGTTGCCGGTCATCTTCTGCGTGGCGACAACAATACGGGCGACCTCATTATGGACAACAACGACCTCGAGCGCGAGCGAGGTATCACCATTCTCTCGAAGAACGTTTCGGTACGATATAAAGACTACAAGATTAACATCATCGACACTCCGGGCCACGCCGACTTTGGTGGCGAGGTGGAGCGCGTGCTCAATATGTGCGACGGCGTGCTGCTGTTGGTTGATGCGTTCGAAGGCACGATGCCGCAGACTCGATTCGTGTTGCAGAAGGCCCTCTCGCTGGGCAAGAAGCCGATCGTTGTGGTCAACAAGGTCGATAAGCCCAACTGCCGTCCCGAGGTGGTGAACGAGCAGGTCTTCGACCTGATGTTCACGCTCGACGCGACTGAGGAACAGCTTGATTATAAGACGATTTACGGCTCGGCAAAGCAGGGCTGGATGTCGCACAAGTGGCAGGAGCCCACGGGCAGTATCGCCCCGCTGCTGGACGCTATCATCGACGAGATTCCCGAGCCCGAAGTGGTCGAGGGAACGCCCCAGATGCTCGTCACCTCGCTCGAATATTCGCCCTACGTAGGTCGCATCGCAGTGGGTAAGCTTACGCGCGGCGAATTGCGTACAGGACAGAACGTTACGCTCGCAAAACGCGACGGTCAGACATTGCAGAAGACCAAGATCAAGGAGTTGATGGTCTTCGAGGGTCTGGGTAAGACGAAGGTCGATAAGGTCAGCTGTGGTGAGATCTGCGCACTGGTCGGTATCGAGGGTTTCGAGATCGGCGACACCATCTGCGACTACGAGAATCCCGAGCCGCTACCCCCGATCGCTATCGACGAGCCGACAATGTCGATGTTGTTCACGATCAACAACTCGCCCTTCTTCGGTAAGGACGGTAAGTATGTGACCTCGCGCCACATCAAGGAGCGTCTGGATCGCGAGCTCGAAAAGAACCTCGCACTGCGCGTTGAGCAGGGCGTGAATGCCGATAGTTTCAATGTCTATGGTCGTGGTGTGCTCCACCTCTCGGTGCTGGTCGAGACGATGCGCCGCGAAGGCTACGAGTTGCAGGTTGGTCAGCCGAAAGTAATCATCAAGGAGATCGACGGCGTGAAGTGCGAGCCTATCGAGGAGATGACGGTCGATTGCCCCGACGAATACGCAGGTACGGTTATCGAACTGACTACCAAGCGCAAAGGTACGCTCGTAAATATGGAGTCGGACAGCGGTCGCACGCGATTGGAGTTCTCGATTCCCTCGCGCGGCATCATCGGTCTGCGCTCGAATATGCTGACCGCAACAGCCGGTGAGGCGATTATGACCCACCGTTTGAAGGGCTTTGAGCCGTGGGTTGGCGAGATCGAGATGCGTACCAATGGCTCGCTGATCGCATCGGAGACGGGTACCGCATACGCCTACTCGATCGACAAGTTGCAGGATCGCGGTCGTTTCTTCATCGCCCCGATGGATCCGGTCTATGAGGGTCAGGTCATCGGCGAGCATACGCGCCAGAACGATATCGCCGTCAATGTCACGAAGGCCAAGCAGCTCACGAACATGCGCGCCTCGGGCTCGGACGAGAAGGCCGTGATTGTACCCCCGAAGGTCTTCACGCTGGAGGAGGCTCTGGAGTATATCAAGGAGGATGAGTATGTGGAGGTTACGCCCCACTCGATGCGCCTGAGAAAGATTCTGCTGCACGACGTGGATCGCAAGCGCGCCGCCAAGAGCGAATAACAAAGCAACCTAAAAAAAACGAACCAATATGAAAAAAGTAGGTATTGCCAGCGATCACGCCGGCTACGAGATGAAAGAGTTTGTCGTAGGCTACCTCCAGAGCAAGGGCTTCGAGGTCTATGACTTCGGCACGCACTCGGAGGAGAGTGTCGATTACGCTGACTTTGGCCACCCGCTGGCCGAGGCTGTCGAGAGCGGCGAGGTGGAGTGTGGCGTAGGTCTGTGTGGCTCGGGCGAGGGTATCTCGATGACCCTCAACAAGCACCAGGGCATCCGCGCCGGTCTGTGCTGGTTGCCCGAGATTGCCCACCTGATCCGTCAGCACAACGATGCCAACGTGGTGGTACTTCCGGCTCGCTTCATCACAAACGACGAGGCCGTAGCCATTCTCGACGAGTACTTCACGACCGAGTTCGAGGGTGGCCGTCACGAGGCCCGCATCGCCAAGATTCCGGTGAAGTAACGGGAAAATCAACATTTAGTATGCAAAATGAGAGGCTGCCCCTTTCGGGACAGCCTCTTTTATGTTCCTTTAGCTTCCTTGAATCACCTTTTTTAGAGCTGATAAATAAAAGGTGTGTCGATCCGGCGCGCTTTCG
>JAZRLD010000003.1:0-3235 GCA_045646685.1 Alistipes sp.
AACGGCAATGCTGTCTCGATCGGTCGTATTGACGGCCTGTTGTTATTGGCGTTATTCGCTCTATTCATCTATTTTTCGTTTCTGCGAGATAAGCGCAATGGTAAAAATACGACCGATGAGATTACGGCAGAACCCATTAACGAAAGGTTAATTATCTCAATAGCAAAGGTGGTTGTCGGCCTTGGCGTGTTGGTTACGGGCTGTCATTTCTTTGTTGAGCAGGCCGTTGTCATTGCCACAAAACTCGGCGTAAACGAAGCCTTCATAGGTCTTACTCTTATTGCTTGCGGAACATCACTTCCAGAACTTGCCGCATCCGTTGCCGCGGCTGTAAAAAAGAATACTCAACTCGCATTGGGAAATGTTGTAGGCTCAAATATCTTTAATATTACATTCATTCTCGGCGTGAGTTCTCAAATATCACCACTCACGGGCGGAGGTATCACCTTGGTAGATTATCTTGTAATGATAGCCGCTGCTTGTCTGCCTCTCGTGTTGGGTATGCGAGGAAAGATAACACGCTTGGCGGGTGGAGTTCTGTTTGCCTGCTTTGTAGCCTATAACGCGTGGTTGATATACGCACAAGGTCTTTAAGAAATTTCAAAACCAGAATCCATTATAACGCTCAATGTGTAGCATTTTAGTATTCTTCCTCTATCTCAGTGTTCGCAGACGAAGGGGAGCATAATCATAAAACTAACAATATAACTATACCATATTATGATTTTACAAATTCTCACTCTTTTAGGTGCGCTCGGAATGTTCCTCTACGGAATGAATCTTATGAGCGAAGGCTTGCAGAAGGCGGCAGGTGACCGCCTGCGCCGATTCCTTGAGGCAATGACTTCAAACCGTTTCAAAAGCGTTGCTACGGGTCTTACTATCACCTCAATCATTCAATCGTCAAGTGCTACAACTGTAATGGTTGTAGGCTTTGTGAATGCAGGATTGCTGGCACTGCATCAGGCCATAGGTGTGATTATGGGTGCCAATATCGGTACGACCGTAACGGCGTGGCTTATCTCTCTGCTCGGCTTTAAGGCCGACATCTCAATATTGGCCGTGCCTCTGATGGCATTGGGCTTTGTGATGAGCATATCGAAGAGAGAGCGTTATAAGAATCTAAGCGAGTGCATCATCGGCTTCTCGCTACTCTTTCTTGGTTTGTCACTAATGAAGGAGTCTGTGCCCGATTTGCGTGAGACTCCCGAGGTGTTGTCATTCATTCAAGGTTGGGCAGATATGGGCTTTATCTCGGTGTTGATATTCTTGCTCTTCGGTACTATACTGACGCTTGTTTTACAATCGTCGAGTGCTACGATGGCTCTTACGCTGATTATGATGAGTATGGGTTGGATTCCATTCCAGATGGGCGCAGCGATGGTGTTGGGTGAGAATATCGGTACTACCATCACAGCCAACATTGCTGCTGCGGTGGCTAACCCCAACGCGAAGCGTGCTGCCCTGGCGCATACTCTCTTCAATGTGTTTGGTGTTATCTGGGCGTTGATTTTATTCAAGCCGTTTGTCAATCTTATTGGTTGGATAATTGCGGGTATGGGTTATCCTAATCCTGCTGATATGAGTTTCGCAACCATCATCGACCCCGCGTCGGCAGAATCTACTGCAATGCTTTATGGTCTTTCGATGTTCCATACATTGTTTAACACATTCAACACCTGCATCCTTATATGGTTTATACCACAGTTTGTGAAGATTGTTACTACCGTAATCAAGGATAAACCCAAGAGCGAGGAGGATACCATCCGCTTGAAGTATATCTCGGCAGGACACACTTCTACTGCCGAGTTGTCAATCAGTCAGGCGCAGAAGGAGATTATCCACTTCGCACAAATCTCGCGTAACGGCTTGGGTTACATCCGCTCGGCTGTGCACGCCACAAAGGGCGATGAGTTTGAGATGTATCGCCAAAAACTTGTCAAGTATGAGGAGATTGCCGACCGCATAGAGTTTGAGATTGCAGCCTTCTTGAAGGATATTCCGCAGGAGAGCGTCAGCGAGCATACACGCGAAAGCATTAACGCGATGTACAAAATCGTAAATGAATTGGAGAGTTTGGGCGACTCGGGCGAGGCGATTAGCCGCATCCTTACCCGTCGCAATATGCACGGCAAAGCGTTCAACGAGTATAACATCCGCAACATTGATGCGCTGTTGAATCTCGTCGATAAAGCCTACGGTATTATGATTGATAACCTGAAGAGCGAGAGCGTGGGTATGTTGGGCTTGAAGAGGGCTATTGACTGCGAGATTGAGATTAACGAACTTCGTAGCATCTTGCGCGAGGAGGAGATTAAGAACATCGAGAATGATGGTGCACACTATCTCGCCAGCGTATATTATATGGATGTTATCTCGGAAATTGAGCGTATGGGAGATTTCATAATCAATATCTCACAGGCTTTGGAGAAGAAGTAACCACCCTTGCCGAACCCTCGGCAATAATATCGCATACAAAAAAACGGCCTCGGAATTTCCGAAGCCGTTTTTTCATTTTATATGTTTGCGGAATTATATAGAAATCACCTTTCTATACCGTTTCGCACTATTCCCACTCAATTGTTGCAGAGGGTTTGGGTGACATATCGTAGCATACGCGGTTAACGGTGGGTACCTCGTCGAGGATACGCTTTGTAATCTTGTCCAAGATAGCCCAGTCGATATGCTCGATTGTTGCTGTCATTGCGTCGATAGTATTCACGGCGCGGATGATTACGGGCCAGTCGTATGAGCGAGCGTTATTGCGAACACCTACTGACTTGAAGTCGGGCACAACTGTGAAGTACTGCCATACCTTCTTGTCGAGGCCAGCCTTTGCGAACTCCTCGCGGAGGATTGCGTCTGACTCACGAACTGCCTCCAAGCGGTCGCGTGTGATAGCGCCCAAGCAGCGAACACCCAAGCCGGGGCCGGGGAAGGGCTGACGGTAAACCATCTCATAAGGCAAGCCGAGCTCAACACCGCAAGCACGCACCTCGTCCTTGAAGAGCTGCTTCAAAGGCTCAACCAAGCCGAACTGCATATCCTCGGGCAGACCACCTACGTTGTGGTGTGACTTAACCATCTTCGCAGTCTTTGTACCGCTCTCCACGATGTCGGGATAGATTGTACCCTGACCGAGGAAGTCGATGCCGTCCAACTTACGTGCCTCCTCCGCGAATACGCGGATGAACTCGCCACCGATAATCTTACGCTTCTGCTCGGGATCCTCAAC
>JAZRLD010000004.1:0-12929 GCA_045646685.1 Alistipes sp.
CAATGTAGGGTCACCCTTAACTACCATCGGAGCCGAAGGAACGATGGTGTGCTGCTTGCTCTGAAAGAAATCGAGAAAAGCCTGTCTAATTTTGTTTGATTCCATTGTATATTGTTTTTGCTATTCTAATCGTTTATATAATGTCAATACAGATTGCAAATTTACACATTTTACGCTAAATTTGCACCATAAAACGATTATTTTATATAGTATGAGCCTTTTTTCAATCAATAAGCAGTCACAAAATGAGGTCCGCAGCCTCATACACCGCCTGCGTTCGTATCGTCTGGTGCGAAATTTGTTGATTGGATTCATTCTTGTAACTATCTGCAACCTGCTTTTTTCGTCACTCTTCTACACCCCCAAGATGTTCCGCTTGGCCGATGAGAAGCGCGAATTGAAACTAAAATACGAGATTCTGCAAAACAGAATACGTTCGTCGCAACGCATCTTGGACGAGATTCGCCACCGCGACAACTATGTCTATCGTCCGCTATTCTCTTCCGACACGCTCACCATCGAGGGTATCTACAACCCCTACGAACAGAACAAATACGCATCACTCGAGGGCGAGGAGTTCGCGCCTATGGTTACGGGCGTATGGCTGGAGATGGATCAGTTAGCGCGCAGCCTCTATTTGGAGTCAAAGTCGCTCGACGAGTTGCAGATTCTATCGAAGGACAAAGAGAAATTCTCTACCGCCATTCCCGCCATTTGGCCCATCGACCGCTCAAAGATGCGCAACAAGATTGGTGCGTTCGGCTACCGCAACCACCCCATCTTCCGTCGCTGGCAGTTCCACAGCGGCGTGGATATGCCGGGCAGAATTGGTGACCCGATTTATGCTACGGGCGATGGCGTCGTGGAGGATATCGAGCGCAGTCGTGCACGACGTGGATATGGCACGCAGGTGCTTATAAATCACGGCTTTGGATATAAGACGCGCTATGCTCACCTTAACAAACTTCACGTCGAGAAGGGTGACACCGTAAAGCGCGGACAACTTATTGGAGATATGGGTAATACGGGCCAATCTACATCGCCCCACTTGCATTACGAGGTGATATACAACCGCACCCACGTGAACCCGATTAACTACTTTGACAAGAATATGTCGGCTGACGCATACAAGAGTTTGATGAATCAGATTCAGGAGGCCACTTACGAAACCGAGTAACAAGAGAGAATATGCCACAAAAAATACAACATTCACGCAAAAGACGCATCATACGTCTTATAATCCACCTCTTCGCTTGGGTTGGAGTGGCATTGCTATACTATGCTTGCTTCTCGCTACTCTTCGACACACCCGACGAGCACCGTATGCGCCTCTCTACCGAGAAGATGCGCCAAGAGTATGAGGCTATGGCCGAGCGATACGACTCTCTGGAGATGATTCTTGACAATATCACCGAGCGTGACAAAAGCGTTTTCCGCATTTTGTTTGAATCGGACCCCTACGACCTCGACATCGAGGAGAGTGAGGCGCGTTTGGCTCTCTACGAGAAGAATGTCTCGAAGTCGAAGCGTCAGCTCACAGACGATCTCAACCAGAGCATCGACAATATGAACAAGAAGGTTGCCGACCTCGAGGCGTCGTGGAACAGAATCAAGAAGTTGGGCGACGAGCTTGGCGGCAAGAGTCAGAATATACCCTCCATTCAGCCCGTACTGAACAACCAATTAACCTTGATTACAGCAGGTTACGGCAATATCTTGAATCCCTTCTACCGCACGCTGAAATCACATCAGGGTGTGGATTATACGATAGCCGAGGGCTCGAGCGTATTTGCTACGGCTGACGGCGTGGTGCGCGAGATTTCAGACAAGAACTCAACGCTTGGCAAGACCATAGTCATAGACCACGGCAATGGCTACAAAACATCATACAGCCACCTGCTCAGTACGCTGGTTCGCCGAGGTCAGAAGGTCCAACGCGGCGACGTGATTGCTCTGACAGGCAACTCAGGTTTATCATTGGCTCCCCACCTTCATTACGAGGTGCGTTACAACGACCTGCGTGTGGACCCCATACACTACTTTTTTATGGAGCTTACACCCGACGAATACCAGCGAATTATCCGCATTGCGCAGTCGGGAATGCAGTCGTTCGATTAGCCGCAAAAGTTATCAACAATCGCATTTATACGCTTGCTACAAATATATTATTTTGCTAACTTCGTGGCAAAATACCACCCTATATGCAACATAAAACTTTCCTCGGCGAGGTCACAGAGAAACTATATGAGCGTTACGACAAGGATATATCATCGCTCACATTAGTCTTTCCCTCGCTCCGTGCCCGTCTGTTTTTCTCGGACACACTATCGCAGTTGATTGACAAACCTATTTGGCAACCACATTATATCTCTATGGACGATATAATGTGCCAAGCATCGTCTATAAAGGTGGGCGACAAGATAAAGCTCATAACAGAACTTTACAAGATTTATGCCGAGTATCACCCCACGGAAACCTTCGACAAGTTCTACTTTTGGGGAGAGATGCTACTATCGGATTTTGACCTCATAGACAAATATCTGATTGATGCCGATATGCTCTTCCGCAACCTCTGCGACCTAAAGGAGCTGGAGGCTGATTTATCTTATCTAACGCCCGAAATGCGTCAGGTAATTAGCTCATTTTGGAGTCATTTCGCCGAGGAGGCCGAGCTTTCGGAGGAGAAGCAGAAGTTCCTCTCGATATGGCTATTCCTCGCACCCATTTACCACCGATTCCGCGCCCGTTTGAGCGAGTTGGGATTGGCATATTCGGGTATGATATATCGCTCGGCAATAGAGAATATCGAGCAGGCGGGAGCTATGTTTGACACATCGCGCCACTATGTGTTTATCGGTTTCAATGCGCTGTCGGAGTGCGAAAAGAGAATGTTGAAATCCCTTTCAACAAACTGCGAGTGCGACTTCTTCTGGGACTACGATTCATACTACACATCGCAACCCGAGCAGGAGGCTGGTCGTTTCCTGAGAGAGAATATCTCCAAGCATAAAGCGTCAGATGTGATAACACACGACAACTTTTTGAATATCAAAAAAGAACTTAATGCCATTTCGTGTGTTTCAAACGTCATACAATGCAAGTATGTAAATAATATCCTGCGCGATATTTCACCCGACTTGGAGTTTGATAAGCAGACAGCTATCGTACTTACCGACGAGTCGTTGCTTATGCCTCTATTGCACTCCCTACCCGAAAAGGTAAGCAAGGAGGTAAACATAACTATGGGTTATCCGTTGCGCCAAACAACGGCATATTCGTTCCTTGAACGACTCATCGAGTTGCAGAAAAACGCGCGCCACACTAACGGCAAAACGAGCTTCTACCACGTCGATGTTACAGGTATTTTGTCACACCCGTATATCACTGAGGCTTTTGGCGATTGCGTCCGCGACCTCCAGAAGAAGATTATCGAGGGACGCTACATCCGCATAGAGAAAGAGTTTTTCGAGGAGTATGAAGGATTAGACGCAATATTCACTCCAACAAATAATTACAAGGAGTTATCTACATATCTGCTTAATGTGCTGGATATGCTCGCTGGGCATTGTATCAACACCTCAGACGAAGAGGAGGAAAACAGCGAAAATAACTCGCTGAAGTTGTCGTATATTTCACTCATCGCCGACAATATTACAAAGTTGGATAACTGTCTGAAAAAATGCGATATAGAGTTGAGTACCTCAATATACACATCACTTCTGCGACGCCACCTGCAGAACGAGCGAATCCCATTTAGCGGAGAGCCTCTGCAAGGTTTACAGGTGATGGGTATCCTTGAGACCAGAAATATCGACTTCCGCAACGTCATAATCCTCTCGATGAACGACGATAACTTCCCTGGAAACATATCGGGCGCATCGTCATTCATACCCTACAATCTGCGTGCGGCTTACGGCATACCAACACCCGAGCATCACGAAGGTGTCTATGCATACTATTTCTATCGCCTGTTGCAGCGCGCCGAGCGAGTGGATATGCTCTACTGCTCTCACGCCGACGAAAAGAGCACGGGCGAGCAAAGCCGATACATCTATCAGCTCGATTACGAGTCGCCATACCCCATCAACCGTACAAACGTCGGCGTTGATGTTACCGTTGGCGAGGCACCCAACAACGAGATTCCTAAGCAGGGCAAGGTACGCGAAAGACTTTTGCAGTTCACCAAGAGTGAGAATGGCCTTCGCCTATCGCCCACCGCTTTTGCCCGCTATGTGACCTGCCCAATGAAGTTTTACTTTGCATCTGTGGCACGTCTCAAGAGCGCAGACGAGCTGACCGAGGAGGTAGATAATCCGATGTTCGGTACAATCCTCCACGCGGCGATGCAGATACTATACGAAAAGATTGCAGGCATAGCCAACCCCGCAGCGCAGCTTAAACATATGCTCGACACAAACGAGGTTGAGCGTGCCGTGGCGCAGGCTATAAACGAGAATTACCTGAATAAGACAGACGTTGACGAGAAGCTATACACGGGCAACCTGATGCTGGTGAAGAATATCATCATCAGCTATATCCGCAATGGCATTATTCCCTACGACATCAATCATAACAACTTCGCAGTTGAGAAGGTAGAGGAGGATATCGAATGGGCGCTCCCCATCAGAGGCGGCTTGGAGGTTACATTTGGCGGTATTGCCGACCGCATAGACTCTCTCGATGATGGCAATCTTCGCGTCGTGGACTACAAGACGGGCAGTCCGCACCTGAGTATGGACGGCATAATATCGCTATTCGAGGGACAGGACCGTTCGCGATATGGCAATATTTTGCAGACGATGATATACTCTATGGTGCTCAACCACACGCGCCAGCGCAACGTATATCCCGCGCTCTACTACGCCCGCAACATCGGCAACGAGGATTTTTCACCGCGATTGATAGACAAGGGCGCGAAAGATGATTCGGGCAAGCGCAAGAAAGCTGATAACTGCGAAGTAGATTACGCAACCTATGCCGAGGAGTTCGAGCAGAATCTAAAGGATAAACTCAACGAACTTTTCAACTTCGAGCTACCATTCAGACGCTGCGACGAGCAGGAGGCTGAAAACATCTGTAATTACTGCGATTTTAAAACATTATGCAAACGATAGAGATATGAGAGCACATATATTGAGCGCCAGCGCCGGCTCTGGCAAGACATACCGTTTGGCATACAAATTTGTACACGATACAATCAAGCACTTTCAGGCGAAGCCATACCTCTATCGTGCAATCCTCGCCGTAACCTTTACGAATAAGGCTACCGAGGAGATGAAGAGTCGTATCCTCAAGGAGATAAACGATCTTGTAGTCAAGCCGCAGGAGAGCAATTACCTCGACAACCTAAAAGAACATTTAGGCTTGAGCGAGGCGGAGATTTCCAAGCGCGCAAAGGCTATACGAACGAAGATTCTGCACGATTACTCGCGCTTTACGATTCTTACGATTGATAAGTTTTTCCAGCGAATACTGCGCGCCTTTATCAAGGAGCTCGGCTTGGATATAAACTACAACATCGAGCTTGATACAGCTACAATCTTGGCGCGAAGCACCGACTCACTCATTGACGAGATTCCCGAGAATGAGGAGTTGCAACGCTGGATTATGGAGTTTGCGCAGGAGAATATCGACGACAACAGCGCGTGGGATATTCGCCGCGAGATAAATGACTTGGGCAAGGCTCTTTTCAACGAGAGCAGCAAGCAGGCTATCCAGCAATCGCTCCCGCGCCAGCAACTCGGTGAGGTTATCCGTCAGGCCGACCAAAAGGCGGCAAAGGCAAAGGCCGAACTGAAAGCACTCGGCGTAAAGGCTATGGAGATTATGGATAAAGCGGGCGTTATGCCATCGGACTTCAAAGGCAAAACGAGAAGTTTTGCAAATATATTCCCAAGTGTAGCTGCTGGCAATGAGCCAAACATTACCAAAACGGTGTTATCTATGGCGCAATCTGCCGACGGCTGGTCCGACAACTCTTCGGCAAAGGCCATAGCGCCAGAGTTATGTCGCCTGCTGAACGGAATGATTAACATCTGCCGCGCCAACGAGAAACTGTGGGCTACACTCTCTATGGTAAAGAGCAACTATCGCAGCTATGCTCTGTTGCAGGATATATACCGCAAGGTGCGCGAGCAGTGCGACCAAGAGGGTGTTATGCTTCTGCCCGAGACAAAATATATCCTCTCGCGCTTTGTTGAAAACAACGATGCGCCGTTTATCTACGAAAAGACGGGCAATCGTTTTGAGCGCTTTATGATTGACGAGTTTCAGGACACATCTATCAAGGAGTGGGGCAACTTTGTTCCGCTGCTCAAGAATGCTATGTCGCAATCGGAGGATACTTCGGTGCTGATTGTGGGCGGTGTGAAGCAGTCTATCTACCGTTGGCGCGGTGGCGATTGGCGAATACTTCAGCAGGGCGTCAGCGACACACTCGGCCACGAGGATACGCATACCGAGATTATGGACGACAACTACCGTAGTCTTAAGCAGGTTGTCGAGTTCAACAATATGGTTATCGGCGAGGTAGTAGATGCCGACAACGCACTGCTCAACGCCAAGTTAGAGGAGGCTCGAAACGAGAACAGAATATCACAAAATGCTCACGCAGAGCTTACCGACACCATCAAGAGAGCCTACACAGGACACGCGCAGACACCACGTTTAAAGAGCCCCAAAGAGGGATATATTCGCGTAGAGACTTTCGACGAGGAGCCTCCCATCGTGGAGTGTATCGAGTCGGTCATTGCACGCGGCTACTCGTACAACGACATTATGGTTTTATACCGCAGTAACAGCGACGGAGCGAGGGCTGCAAAGATATTGCTGGATTACAAGCGCCAGAACAACGAGTTCAACATTATGACGCAGGACTCGTTGGTTGTGGGCTCGGCGGCGATAAGCAACTTTATAATCGCCGTGATGCGCCTCTCGCAGGATGGTCGCGACTCTATCAGCCGCGCCATTATGAACGACTACCTCGGCCGCGAATATGATTGCGAGATTCCCGATGAGGAGCAACGCATACTCACTCACATCAGCCAGCTCACACCCGAACAGGCTTTCGAATGTATCGTAACAACATACAAGCTCAACGAGCGCACCGATGAGATTGCATATCTGCAGGCTATCCACGAGCAGATAGTGACATTCTGCGCATCGAAGGTTGCCGACATACAGCTATTCCTGAAGATGTGGGACGAGAAGGGTTCGGCAAAAAACCTCAGCGTAGAGAAGAGCGACTCAACCATCGAGCTGATGACAATCCACAAAGCCAAGGGCTTGGAGAAGAAGGTGGTGATTATTCCATATTGCAGCTGGCAGTTAGACCCCATCATCAACAATACCGTTTGGGCCACACCCGAGCAGCGTGGCGAACTTTCGGAGATAGGTCAATTCCCCGTGAATTACAACGGCAAGATGGAGCAGTCGATATATGCTGACGAGTATTTCCGCGAAAAGATTTACTCGCACGTTGATGCTGTAAATATGCTCTACGTAGCACTCACCCGCGCAAAGGAGGAGCTATACGCATTTATCCCCCGCAACAAGAAGGGACAGCTTACGGGTATCGGCACTCTGCTTTGGGGCGCCGTAGATGCAAAGGCTGTAAAGAGCGAGGACGGCTCTCGTTCATACGCAGAGTTTGGCATTATTGATGGTCCCGCGCCCAAAAAGGAGAACGACAAGAGCGACGAGAAGAGTATCGAGAATGTCTTGATGCACGACTACCCCACTACGCACATCGAAGCCAAGCCGCGCATCTCCTCACAACGTTACTTTGAGGATACGAAGGTTGCATCGCTCGCACCTCGTAACGTCGGAATCATTATGCACGAAATTCTCAACAAGGCCGACAATGCCGACGATGTAATTTCCGCCATCGAGGAGTCCAAAATACAGGGCCGTCTCAGCGACGAGCAGGCCGCAGAGATGGAGGCCATCATCAAACGCGAGTTTGCGCGTGAGCAGGTAGCCCAATGGTTTGGCGAGTGGGACGAGGTGCGCCGCGAGAACGACATTATATGTACGGCCGAAGCGGGCACACGCCGTCCCGACCGCGTGATGATTAAGGGCAACAAGGCAGTTATTGTCGATTACAAGTTTGGCGAGGAGAAGCTATCATCACACCGCAAGCAGATAAAAAACTACATAAAATTGCTTCACGAGATGGGTTACACGCACGTAGAGGGCTATGCTTGGTATCTCTCGTTGGGTGAAATTGTGAGAATTGAGAATTAAGTCGTATCTTTGCAGAATAATTTATTTGAGATGAAAGTAGGACACATTCAAACACTGAAGGTAAACCGCATATCGGACTACGGTCTGTATTTGGTTGATGACGAAGGACAAGAGGTATTGCTCCCCAACCGTTACGTATCGCTCACCAACGCCATTGGTGACGAGATTGAGGTATTCGTATATCACGACTCGGAGGATCGTTTGGTTGCCACAACCGACCGCCCCCTCATCACTGAGGGACGTGCGGCATACCTAAAGGTTGTTGACAAGAATATTCACGGTGCATTCCTTGATTGGGGCTTAAAGGGTAAGGATTTGTTCCTCCCCAACCGTAATCAGCAGGGCGGAGTATTGGCTGGTCGCAGCTACATTGTGTGGTTGTATGTTGATAACATCACAGGCCGCTGCGTAGCCACAATGAAGCTAAAGCCATTTATCGACAACGATATAATCACCGTAAAGCCTCGCCAGAAGGTCGATATTTTGATTGCATCGGAGAGCCCCATCGGCTACCGCGCCATCATCGACTCACGCCACTGGGGTATGGTTTACAAGAACCAGATTTTCCAGAAGGTGCAGATTGGTGACCGCTTCGAGGGTTTTGTGCGCCGCATCACCGACGATAACCGCATCGACCTATCGTTACGTCAGGAGGGTTATGACGGAGTCGCAACTTCGGCAGACGATTTGCTTGCTATTCTGCGCAACAACGGTGGCGTATTGCCCGTAGGTGACGACTCATCGCCCGAGCAGGTACACGCCGCTACGCAGATGAGTAAGAAGGTCTTCAAGCGCGCCGTAGGTATGCTCCTCAAGCGCGGAGTTATCACTGCGGACAAATTCGAAATACGCGAGAAGTAATGGCTAAAATTCACACGGCAGAGAGAGTATCCAACCGCGACGCGTCGGACAACTACGTCTTCCAACGTTCAATCCTCGCCTACTACAAGGCGGCAGAGTTGGTCTGTGGCGACGTATTGGAGATTGGTACGGGTATGGGCTACGGCGTGGAGGTAGTAGCACCTGCAGCCGACAAGTATGTGACTATTGATAAAAGTTGCGCATACAACGTCGAGCTGCCCGCCAATGCCGAGTTTCGTCAAATGACCGTGCCGCCACTTGACTTTGCTGATGAGAGTTTCGACTACGTTATATCGTTTCAGGTAATCGAGCATATAAAGAACGACAAGGAGTTTGTCGCCGAGGTGAGCCGCGTGCTACGCAAGGGTGGAAAATTTATCGTATCGACACCCAATGCGCCGATGTCACTCACTCGCAATCCGTGGCACGTAAGAGAGTACACAGCCGAGGAGCTAAAAAAATTGCTATCGAAGGAGTTTTCGCAGATAGATATGATGGGCGTGGGTGGCAACGAGAAGATTATGGAGTATTACGAGGCCAATCGCCGAGGTGTGGAGCGCATTACGCGTTTCGATATTCTCGACCTTCAGCACCGTCTGCCGCGCTGGATACTGCAGATTCCTTACGATATTCTCAATCGTCTGAATCGCCGCCGTCTGCTCGACCAGAACAACGAACTTACATCGTCAATCACTATGGAGGACTATTCCATCGAAGCCGTGACAGAGGAGTGTTTCGATTTGTATTTCATCGCGCAGAAATAGTCAGATTACATAAACAATAAAATTAAATGGGTGCCCGAATAGTTATTCAGGCACTCTTTTTCGTTTAATTTTATTAGAAAAAATTTCATAATGCTGTATTTTTTTTATATTTTTACCGAATTGGGAATAATCCCGCTTAAGACTTGATAATAAGAAGCCTATGAATGACTCTCTCATTATAATCATAATGCTGGTCGTATCCGGTATCATCGTGGGTGTGATAAACACACTCGCGGGTGGTGGCGCCATAATATCTATGACTCTTTTTATGGTATTGGGCCTGCCCATTGGTGTTGCCAACGGAACAAACCGCATAGCCGTAGTACTGCAAAACCTGACATCATCGCTCGCCTTTCTACGCAAGCGACTGCTCGATATAAAGAGTGGCATAAAACTCTCTATTCCAGCCGTTATAGGTAACATTGTCGGCTCGATGGTGGCGACACATATCAGCGACACGGTCTTTACAATATGTATGGCTGTTGTGCTTACCGTCGTGTTGCTCTATATGATTTTCGACCAGAGCCACAAGCAACCGCAAATACACGGCGGTCACCCATTGGAGATTCGCTGGTGGCACTACATTTGGTTTCTGTTGTTAGGTTTCTACGGCGGATATATTTACATCGGATTGGGATATGTTATCTTGGCCGTAACCATATGGTCAATGAAATTAGATATCATCACAGCTAACGTAATCAAAGGATTCATCATATTTGTGGCCACACCCTTCTCGTTGATAATCTTTATGCTCGACGGACAGGTTGACTACGCATACGGATTGTGGCACGCATTAGGTAATATCATAGGCGCTGCCCTTGCTTCGCATTTCGCTCTGGCGTGGGGCGTGAAGTTTGTAAGATGGTTTACGCTGGCCATATTGTTAGTATGTTTTGCCGACCTTATCGGCATTATCTCGCTGCACAACATTTTGCACTCAATATTGGCAATGTGTGGTCACGGATGTATAGTTTGCTAAAGAGATGGAGTTTAGTCAAGAAGATAAAATTGTCGTTACGGGTGCTCGCGTTCACAACCTCAAGAATGTGGATGTTGAGATACCCCGTAATGCTCTGGTTGTAATCACAGGACTCTCGGGTTCGGGAAAATCATCACTCGCATTTGACACGATTTATGCCGAGGGACAGCGCCGCTATATGGAGACGTTGTCAACCTACGCGCGTCAATTCGTAGGCACGATGGAGCGCCCCGATGTGGATAAAATCACGGGCCTTAGCCCCGTTGTTGCCATCGAGCAGAAGACTACGAACAAGAATCCTCGTTCAACGGTCGGCACCGTAACCGAGATAAACGACTTCCTACGTCTGCTCTACGCCCGTGCATCGCGCGCCTACTCCCCCATCACAAACGAGGAGATGGTGCATTACACCGATGAGCAGATTTGTAAGCTAATCCTCGATGGTTTCAAAGACCGCAAGGTAGCCTTTATGGCCCCCATTGTCAAGGGTCGCAAGGGACACTATCGCGAGCTGTTCGAGTCGCTGGCCAAGCGCGGATATATCTACGCCCGCATTGATGGTGAGATACGCGAGATTACGGCAGGAATGAAGCTCGACCGCTACAAGATACACACCGTCGATTTGGTTATAGATCGTATGCGCATTTCGGACGAGGCCGAGGAGAGAGTTATGACCTCGCTCAAGGAGTCTATGCGACAGGGCAAGGGCACAATGGCTTTATATGATTATGAGGCCGATGGACTGCGCTACTTCTCGCGCCACCTGATGTGTCCCTCTACGGGTGTGGCATTTGAGGACCCCGCGCCTCACTCATTCTCATTCAACTCACCGCAAGGCGCCTGTCCACGTTGCAGCGGTCTGGGTACGGAGGCTGTTTTCGATAGCGACAAGATTATCCCCGACAAGGAGAAATCCTTAAAAGAGGGCGCTATCGAGCCAATAGGAAAATACAAGAACAACAAGATATTTGCCCTGCTGACTATGCTGGGCAGGCGATATGATTTCACGCTGGAAGATCCCGTCAGCACCATCTCCGAGGAGGGTATGAATGCTATTTTGTATGGCGATCCGAAGCCTTTGACGGTAGATTTATCGGAGTTCACATCTACATCTGGCCGCAGAATGATTCCTTGGGAGGGCATTGCCGAGTATGTGCAGGCAACCGACGACGAGGAGTCAAAGAAGGGCCAGAAGTGGCGCGAGCAGTTTATGGCATATCGTCCGTGTAGCGTCTGTGGTGGCACTCGCCTAAAGAAGGAGGCATTGCAGTTCCGCATCGGTGGCAAGAACATAGCCGAAGTATCTGCTATGTCTATTGCCGACTTTGCCGAGTGGATGTCAACCATCGAGCAGCACTTCAACCCCAAGGAGCAGAAAATCGCGCAAGAAATTGTAAAGGAGATACGCGAGCGCCTGCACTTCCTGTGTCAGGTAGGTTTGGGCTATCTCTCGCTTAGTCGTGCCGCACGTTCTCTCTCGGGCGGAGAGAGCCAACGCATACGCTTGGCTACGCAGATAGGCTCGAAGTTAGTGAATGTATTGTATATTCTCGACGAGCCAAGCATCGGACTACACCAACGCGACAACCGCCGACTCATCACCACCCTGCAAGAGTTACGCGATGCGGGCAACTCGGTGATTGTCGTTGAGCACGACGAGGATATGATGCGCTCGGCCGACTACATCGTAGATGTTGGCCCCAAGGCAGGACGTCGCGGAGGACAGATTGTGGCTACGGGCAAGATAGATGATATTATGCGCTCGGACTCTATCACTGCGGACTACCTCTGCGGTCGTCGCAAGATAGAGATACCCGAAACGCTGCGCGAGGGCACGGGGCAGAGCATTATCATTCGCGGTGCGCGAGGAAATAATCTCAAGGGCATTGACGCCGAGTTTCCGCTTGGTAAGTTCATATGCGTTGCAGGTGTCAGTGGCTCGGGAAAATCAACGCTCATAAACGAGACGTTGCGCCCTATTTTGAGCCGCCACCTCTACCGCTCGTTTGACCAGCCGCTGGACTACGATACGATAGAGGGCATAGAGAATATTGACAAGTTGGTGGTTGTTGACCAGTCGC
>JAZRLD010000005.1:0-6764 GCA_045646685.1 Alistipes sp.
AGATTGCGAATATAATCATCTAAACACGAAAATTCCAAATCTATATGGAATAAATAGTGCCACGGCTCGCTCGGAATCGGGTAAGATTGCAATTTTGACAGATTTATACCGCTCAAACAATTCAAAGCCTTGAGCAATGAGCCCTCTGTATGGTCGGTCTTGAAGTAGAGCGACGCCTTGTTTGCATCGGGTGCGATGTTGTGGTCGTAACGCTTCAAGACCATAAAACGGGTGTAGTTGCTTTTGACAGTGTTAATCTCGGGCGCGATAATCTTCAAGCCGTAAATCTCTGCCGCAAGCTCGCTGGCGATGGCCGCAGTGTGGCGCAAGCCTTGCTCGGCGATATTCTTGGCACTGAGCGCCGTGTCCTCGCTCTCAATGAGTTTCCAATCGTATAGGTCAAGATACTCGTCGCACTGCAAAAGTGCCATTGAGTGCGACTCCACCTCGCGAATGTCCTCCAACTCTACGTCGGGTAGCACCATCAGATTCTGCTTGATGGGGAGATAAACCTCGCCAGCCACTTGAAGGTTGGCATCTTGCAGAATTTTGTAGTTGGGGATGATAGAGCCGGCGATGGAGTTCTCTATAGCCATCAATCCCATATTCGCCTCTCCCTTCTTTACGGCCTCGGCTACGAGACGGAAGGTGTCGCAGGGCAGAATCTCAATGTCGCGACCAGCCTTGCGAAGCTCTGCTATCTCGCGATTCTTCTTTGAAAAGTAATACTCCTTAATGCTATCCATACGGTGCGAGGGAGCGATCTCTACCTTTGCCATAGTTTTATGTTTTTAAGTTTATTATAAATTTTTATACTCTCATTTTATTTGCCACTGCGATACACTCCATATACGTGCATCTCCTTTGTGACGGTTTGCAGTCGATTCAGATTGCGAATATAATCATCTAAACACGAAAATTCCAAATCTATATGGAATAAATAGTGCCACGGCTCGCTCGGAATCGGGTAAGATTGCAATTTTGACAGATTTATACCGCTCAAACAGTTCAAAGCCTTGAGTAGCGAGCCCTCTGTGTGGTCGGTTTTGAAGTAGAGCGAAGCCTTGTTTGCATCGGGTGCGATGTTGTGGTCGTAACGCTTCAAAACCATAAAACGGGTGTAGTTGCTCTTGACAGTGTTAATCTCTGGCGCGATAATCTTCAAGCCATAAATCTCTGCTGCAAGTTCGCTGGCGATGGCCGCTGTGTGGCGCAGGCCTTGCTCGGCGATATTCTTGGCGCTGAGCGCCGTATCATCGCTCTCGATAAGCTTCCAATCGTATTGGTCGAGATACTCGTCGCACTGCAAAAGCGCCATCGAGTGCGACTCCACCTCGCGAATATCCTCCAACTCCACGTCGGGTAGCACCATCAGATTCTGCTTGATGGGGAGATAAACCTCGCCTGCCACCTGAAGATTGGCGTCTTGCAGAATTTTGTAGTTGGGAATGATAGAGCCAGCGATGGAGTTCTCAATAGCCATCAAACCCATATTTGCCTCGCCCTTTTTTACAGCCTCGGCTACGAGGCGGAAGGTGTCGCAGGGTAGAATCTCGATGTCGCGACCGAAATACATATTTGCCGCGATATGGTGAAAACAACCCGTATATCCTTGTATTGCTATTTTTTGCATAATAAACTAAAAAATCCCAACCACATCGCTGCGGTCAGGATTTATAAACGTATATGAATCACTTCATTTTAGCATACCATATCCTGACCGTTCGCACGGTAAAAGTAAAATCGCTTAAAATAAAAGTGGTTCATCATTCTTTACTCTATTTGCACCCCAATCAGGGCCTAATCCGAATACAAATATATCGTAATTTGGTGAGAAATCAAAATTCTATACCAATATTTTTTATCGAATACGCCCTTATTCATTACCATCCCACCGCATAACATTTGCGGGCGGACGACCTGCGGCCAACTCTCGCTTCATAAACTCCATATAGGGTGTAGCGTGGTCGAAGAAACGGTGATATCCTTCGCATAGATAATTCAATCCCTGCTCGCCATCTGCTTCCACGAAGCGGTTGCGCGGGCACTCGCCGTGGCAGGCAAATTCGTAGCGGCAATTGCGGCAACGTGAGTGCAACTCTTTGTGTTTCATTGCTCCAAAAGCCTGTTGCTGTACTCCGTACATCATCTCCGAGAGCGACTTCTCGCAGATGTTTCCCAGCTTGTATTCAGGAAAAACGAAGTGGTCGCACGAATATACATCGCCGTTGTACTCCATCACCGCCGCGTGACCGCAGTAGCTGTTCAGCGTGCAGAGTCCGGGTTGCTCTCCCACCCAGTTGGCCAGCGTGGAGTCGAAAATCTGAACAAACATCTTGCCGACATCGTTTCGCACCCACTCATCAAATATTGCGCAGAGGAAATTGCCCCACTGTTCGGGTGTTACAGAAAAATCAGTCATCTCGCCACCTCCATCACGGCCTGATGCGAGTTTCAGACCATCCTCGCGCTCGATGATACGCTCCACAACGGGCGTAAATTGCAGGTAGCGACAACCCAACTCATCACGGAAGAAACGGTAGAAATCCAATGGATAGTCGCCGTTAAAATCATTCACAACAGCCATTGCGTTCCACTCCACGCCGTAGCGGTTGAGCAGGCGTATTCCGCGTACTACATCCTTGAACGAAGGTCGCCCCGCCTTGTTACGGCGGAACTCATCGTGAAACTCTTCAGGTCCGTCGATTGATACGCCAACGAGGAAGTTATTTTTGCGGAAGAACTCGCACCACTTCTCGTTAATAAGCGTGCCGTTGGTCTGTATGCTGTTGACTATGGTACGTCCTGCGGCGTACTTCTTTTGCAACTCCAAAGCACGGCGATAGAAGGCTATGGGGCGCATCAGCGGCTCGCCGCCGTGCCACGTGAAATATACTTCGAGGGTGGTCTGTGAGCGGATATACTCCGAGATATATCGCTCCAGCACCTCGTCGCTCATCAGCGTGCGCGGCTCGGAGTCGTAGAGGGCGGCCTTTTCGAGATAATAGCAGTACTCGCACGCCAAATTGCAGGCCGCTCCGACGGGCTTTGCCATAACGTAGAGCGGCCTTGCAAAAGGCATTATTATTGGATTTTTCTGACTCATATTACTTTTGTGCCTCGGCCAGACGAATCGGGTCGTTGTATTGCTCCTGCAACTTCTTCAACTCCTGCATCAATTCCTTGGTAATCTGGTCGTAACCCTCCTTGCCGTAGAGGTTGTTCAGCTCCTTGGGATCCTCCTGCAAATCGTACAACTCCCATACGTCGATGTCGTTGTAGAAGTGAATGAGCTTATAGCGCTCGGTGCGCACGCCATAGTGACGCTTAACCATATGCACGGCGGGGAACTCGTAGTAGTGGTAGTAGAGCGACTTACGCCAAGAAGCAGGCTTCTCACCCTTGAGCAATGGCACGATAGACTCGCCGTGAATATCCTCGGGTACGGGAACGCCAGCCAATTCGAGGAATGTGGGTGCATAGTCGATGTTCTGTACCATCTCCTCGATATCGCCCTTGCGGTCGAAGCCCTCGGGAAGGCTCATAACCAGCGGTGTGCGGAATGACTCCTCGTACATAAAGCGCTTGTCGAACCAGCCGTGCTCGCCCATATAGAATCCTTGGTCGGAGGTATAAACCACCAATGTGTTCTCCTTCAAGCCATTTGCCTCAAGATAATCCAATACGCGGCCTACGTTGTCATCAACAGACTTCACAACCTTCGCATAGTCGCGCATATAACGCTGGAACTTCCACTCTGCCAAATCATTACCCTGCGGATTCTTGGCGTAGAAATCCTCCGAAATCTTGCCGTAGAACTCATCATAAACGGCCTTCTCCTCGTGTGTGAGGCGGCTTACGGCATACTTGTATGAACGGTAGTCGCGCGACTTCTCATCCTTGGGGATAATCTTGTTGTCGGCAACAAGTTTCATATCCTTGGCGATACTCATCTCCTGTGCCTGTGCTGCTACGCGGCCCTCGTAGTTGTCGTAGAAGGTATCGGGAATAGGGAATGTTGTATCCTCATACTCGTTCAGATACTTCAGGTCGGGCTGCCATTCGCGGTGGCAAGCCTTATGGTGGATAAGTATACAGAAGGGCTTTTCTTTGTCGCGCTCGTCAAGCCACTTCAGACTCTTGTCGGTGATAAGGTCTGAAATGTAGCCCTCATTACGCAAGGTATCTTGCGGTGTAATGAAGCGCGGGTTGTAGTAGTCGCCCTGCCCGGGGATAATCTCCCAATAGTCGAATCCCGTGGGCACGCTCTTCAGGTGCCATTTGCCCACAACAGCGGTCTGATAACCTGCTGCCTGCAACAACTTGGGGAAGGTCTGCTGTGTATTGTCAAATACCGTACCCGGCTCGTTGTCGGCAAAGCCGTTTGCGTGGCTGTGCTTGCCCGTAATCATACAGGCGCGGCTGGGACCACTCAATGAGTTGGCCACAAAACTATTTGTGAAGCGCACACCATCCTCGGCAATGCGGTCGAGGTTAGGAGTATGTACATATCGGCGGTCGTAGCAGCTCATCATCTGTGCTGTATGGTCGTCGGTCATAATGTAGACGATGTTGTATGGCCCTTGCGGCTCAACCTGCTTCGGTGCGCACGATGGCAGTGATGCCACAGCGGCAGCGCCCGTCAGCGAGTAGAAAAGTTTTGAGTTAAGGTTCTTCATTGGTCAAGGGTTTTAGTTATTCAATATACTTAATTACCTCCTTATTGCGTGGCTTTGCGGCGGGAGCCTCGTCGGCATAACCTATGCCAATGCAAATCAAAGGCTCGTAACCCTCGCTAAATGAGAGCGATGATAGGAACTCTGCACCTGCTGCCTGCGTTAGGAACATCACGGGGCTTGCCATACACACCGTGCCAAGGCCTAACGACTGCGCTGCAAGCATCATATTCTCGGCCATAAGACCACAATCTACGGCGGTATATTTCGAGGGCTTGTGTCCAATGAAAATCACTGCTGGGGCGTTGCGGAACATATTTTTGAACGAGGGGTCCGCAACCATCTTCTCTGCAGGAGTACCCTTCACGCTCTGCTTGTAGGCCTCGGTAGCCTTGTCAATCCACGCCTTTGATTCCACAACGCGCACCTCCCACTGCTGGGCATTCATTGCGTTGGGTGCGTTGATACCGCACTCCACCACCTGCTCCAGCAACTCGCGTGGCACGGCCTGCTCCTTATATGCACGCACGCTACGGCGCGCCATAATATTTTCAATAACGGGATTCTTACACTCCTTACAACACTCTGTCTGTGCGGGTTGGTTGTTTGTGCAACCAATAGATGCCACGAAGATGGCAGCCGCAAAAAGTAACTTTCTCATATATTTTTGTTTTAAGGTTTTCCTAAAAACAAATATAAGAATAATAGATGAGAATAGAAATAGCTGAAATGAGATTTTCTTACTGCGATTTGCAGTTTAATTAGATTTTATAGCTCGCGGAAATCGACAATGCCATTCATTACGGCATAGATGGTCTGGCGACCGATAGACTTCGAGCCAATCTTCTCGCTGATGTTGCGACGGTGGAAGATAACCGTTGGGGTGGAGATGTTGAGTTTGTCGGCTATCTCCTTGTTTATGTAGCCCTTAACGATAAGTGCCAGCACATCCTTCTCACGCTGTGAGAGGAGTTCGCTCTCCTCCTTATCCACGTGGTGTACCATACCGTGTGCCGTATGAGCTGTGCTGTGTATTGTAAGAAAAGCCTTCAGCAACTCTCGCTCGGGACGATGAATATCAACCGTGCGGAAACCCTCGGGCAGTGCCTCGTTGCAACCCTCGGTCAGCACGATACAGCGGCGGTGCTGTGGCGCGAAGTACTCCATATTCTCGGCCAAAATCTCCGAGGCGATGAAGTAGTGAATGGTCATATCGGGCCTATCATCCAAAAACTCCTCCATAGAGTTATATGCAGCAATATCCACCTCGCGGAACATACCCACAAAGGGGGCAATATCCGTCAGGATAGTTCGCATCGCAAGACAGCAAAGCGAATTGGGGTGAATAACAGCTATTTTCGGACGATGATTCATATTACAAAGATATTCATTTTATCTAAAAGATAAAACTATAATAAATGATAGGTTGTAAAATGGCTATTTTGTCAAATAAAAAAGCCACCCCGCAGGGTAGCATTTATAAATATTAATAAAATATCACACAGATTACTCCTTGTCAAAAGTATCATATAATTCGGGATTCAAAATTACACGAAATCTGGAAATTTCTCCGTTAAAAGTATAAGTTGCAATTTGAAGGTAATCCCATTCGCAATTTTCTTCAACTTCGATGTTGTATTGTTTTAGATCATCGCTTACAGTTATTTTACAACCGTGACCAGCATATACCCTAACGCCTCGAACCTCCTTTGGCGTGGGAATTTTTCTTCCCCATAAAGTAATAAAATTTTCCGCCATATTAGGGTCGTCAATATCAACAGGAATTATGTATTTTGGATATGTCTCAATATCCGCTGAAACAACAGCAGTTCCTCCTATTGATCTATCAAATTTAATATTACTAGGTGTGAAAGTTACCTTGTCAGTATGATATGTTACATATTCGTCACCCTTTCCACAAGCGACAAAAGCAAGTGCTGCGAACAACATAAATAAAATCTTTTTCATAGCGCAATAGGTATTAGATGTTTATGACATTATTGTCGTTTGCAAGTTATAAATAAAAATGGAAATATGCAAAAAATGGGGGGGGGGGGAAAATTCAAAAAAAAGTGAAAAAAGGCCGCC
>JAZRLD010000006.1:0-26738 GCA_045646685.1 Alistipes sp.
AAGTAAACTCCGCTTTCTCAAACTGCGACCAGCCTCAAAATAGCCTTGTTATACAATTTCTAAAAGAGGGTGCTAACAGGTTTTGTTAGACACCCTTTTTTCAACTCTAATGAGATTTTCTTATTTATCACTCTTTATCAAGATTATTTTCTTAAGTTTCACTCCATACATCTCTGCATCAACTCCGATATGCAGGTCAAATTCTGTTCCACAATAGCGGATTTGACAAGGAAAGGCATATTCTTTTGCGCCCTTTAGATACAACTTGCCATTGTTAACACTATATGAGTACAAACCAGCCTTGACAAAATCTACCTCGACAGACGTAATAACCTCCAACTGCGTATCACTCTTGAAAATAAACGTAGGAATACCTCGACTAATCTTCTCGGCGGTTTCTCCATCTACCTTTGTCCATTCGCGCTTCGTATCAAAACCTATGGGACGATATGTTCCCAACGGAATATCACCAGCATCGGCATCCTTAAAGAAATCCTTAGGCCGTGGTATATTGGCATTTGAAGCCTGTTTAATCTTTTGCGGCTCCGCCTCACTCACCTTAATAGGTATAGCCTGCGTCACAAAACTACGCTCCACATCACTAAGCGACGCAAACGACTTTCTAAAATGATATTGTGCCAATTCCTCTCGTAGCTCCGCAAAGGCCTGAATAATAGTTGAATGTAAAGCCAAATACTTTTCAGCATCGACATCAAGCGTGGTTTGTACTGAAACGATACCATCACTCTCCGAGTGTCCGAATGTACCATTACCGACTTTATAATTTCTCCAACGGAAACTTGAATAGTTAGGATTCTTCTGTTTTAATTCACCATTTACCCACTCCGTATTGTCCACAAATTGCTTTACAATACTCTTTAACTCATCCAACCCAACAATAGCCTCCTTGCCATTAGGGCGTGTCGTCATAATATCACCACGAGCATTCATAAATACCATCAATAGATTATGCTTGGCAACCATTGACCTTATATCGGTAACTACCTTTATGCCATTCTCCTCTGTCGGAATAGGAGGCAGAACCTTATCAACCTCATTCTCGGCAGCGAGATACTTTACTTTCTGCACGCCGCTTTGGCGAGCTACATCTTTCACACCTTGAATAGCAATGAGTCTTGTAGCATTATCAGCCTTGATAGTAAGCACTGCATCAGTACCCTTTTCAGCACGTAACTGCTCAAGTTCTGCTTTCAACTCATCAAGCGTTACAACCTTGTCATTAAGTGTAATCTTACCATCGGCAGAGATATAGACCGTGCTCTTCTCCTCGTCGGGGAGATTTTGCACAACGGGCGTTGGGGTAGTGGGCGTATTGCTCACCGCCTCGGCACGCACGGCACCAAAAGCCAAAATCATTGCACCAACCACAGGAATAGCCACGCATAAGCGTATGAAGGATAATTTACCCCTCTTGAAGTTTGTCATCATAAGGAAACGATTTTTAGTTAATTGACTGTTTAACCCGTTGATTATATCTACATCATAACCAAAGAGTTGGCGGAAAATGATTTGTCTGTATTCGTAAACATCGTAACCTCGACTCAAAACATCGCTGTCGGCCTCCCACTCCTGCACCTCGACAAGGTAGTTACCAACAAGCCAAACAAAAGGATTAAACCAAAACACACAGCGCAAAAACTCAACTGTAAGGCGCTCGGCTGTATGATGGTGGCGGATATGACTCAACTCGTGGATAATAATCTGCTCGCGCTCTCGCCCCAAAAAGCGTAGATTGAGAAAGATAGTTCGCCAGAACGAAAACGGCTCACTGATGCGCTCACTCTCGGCAAGGGTATAATCCTCACATACAGTTAATTGAGCACAGTTACGCAAACGACGTATAATCCACAGTCGATACACAAAACGAGCAATATTAAGCGCAAAAACCACAATATATATGCCCCACGCGACCATTGACAAGATATGACTCCAATCAATTTGCATAGCCACTACAACATCGCCGCCCGCCACAGGGGTGTCTATTTCGGTGAGTTCTATGATAGGCAACTCGTAATATACGGTATTGGCAGGGTAGAGTGGTAACTCCAGCGCAGGAATAACCACCGACAACAGCAAAGCGCCAACAAGATATACACGCGCCTGATGGTGTGCCACGCGACCCTTGATAAGCAACTTATAAAGAGCCACAAACAGACCACTACAAAACAGAAACTCGATGATATAGCGTGCCATAGGTTATATAATATTAAGGTATGCCGAAATTGCTTCGACTAATAATATTTAAGATTTACTCTTTTTTCAGAAGCTTAAGAATCTCGTCGGTCTCCTCGAGCGAAATGCTATCGTTAGAGGAAAGGAAGGATACCATACGGCTTGCCGAGCCACCGAAAAAGTTACTCAACACGCTGGCCATAAAACCCTTAGTATAGGTATCGCGGTCAACGATGGCAAAATATTCGTAGGTCTTTCCATAGGCCTTGTGGTCAACAAAACCCTTCTTCTCCAAAACGCGGATAACCGTTGATACGGTGTTGTAGGCAGGCTTGGGCTCGGGAATCTCGGCCAGCACATCGTGAACAAGGCTGGGACCTCTGTTCCACAAAATCTGCATAATCTCCAACTCGGCGCGCGTCAACTCACTCGACTTGGATTTAATTCTCTCTCCTGACATAGATTTGATATGTTAAAATTATACTTATTGCTTAATCTACAAAAAGAATTAACCAACCCCAAAATAGGGGTTACGATGTTTACAAAAACAGTTTTGTTCATTTTCCTAATGCAAATATAGAATTATAATTTTAGTTTTGCAACTATTTTAATAGTTAATTTAGTAAAAATATAGTAGTACACCTATAAAAATAGTTTTCGACGGGCAAAAAAAATAGGGCAACTCCGTGGGAATGCCCTCTTTTAAAGTATTTAACCAAAGACTTGATGCGGTTGCTTTTAGAACTATTGCGCCTGTACACCGTACATTCCATCATCACCCTTTGTAATTACAAACGAGTAGGTTACAGGGAAATTAGAGCCGAGGAATGATTTGATATTTGTGCCAGCCTCAACCCTTTTAGACAAACCTTTCTCCAATCCGTTATAACCAATAACCTTATCATTCTGGTTATACACGCTAAACTCGGTTTGGATAGAGGCCTCCAACAATAATGTAGATGTAGTCGTATCGCTATCGCCTCGAGGTGTAGCCTTAAGGGTAATTGTCACCTGCTTAGGCTCTTCCACTCCAGAGTTAGGTCGCCAAGTATCATCGATAAGAATCGTATTAGTACCATAAAACTCATAACTCTTCGTCTCGCCATATATATTAGTACACTCACAAACAACATCTGCAATAGCGAGCATATCACTACTAATATCCAAGCGAGCAAAATGGTTCATACGCGACACCTCGTGTTTAATCGCCGGGCCATTATCTTCACCGCAACCACAGAATGCCAAAGTAGCAACAGATGCGAGCAACAGAGTAAATAGTCTAAATTTCTTCATATCTAAAACAAATTTATCAATACAACAACGCAAAGATACAAAAACTATTATTCAACCACCAAAAACGCATTAAATGTTTTAATAATATTCCTCCTCTTTGCGCTGTTTATTGCGTAATACGCACCCAATCAATTTAGCTTTATGGAGTAGTTATACCCCGCCACAAAAAAAACGACCACCCCAGCAAAGGTAGGGTGGTCGCCGAAATATGCTTAACTATATATTATATAAGGTTAAGATCCTTCTTAATCTGCTCAATCTTTGCCTCGAGCTTAGCCTCTACAGCCTCGAACTCCTCAACAGATGCCAAAGGCTCCTTCACGCCGAAGTAGAACTTAATCTTAGGCTCTGTTCCTGAAGGACGAACCGAGATAATGCTACCATCGGCTGTAATCCACTGCAATACGTTGCTTGAATCCTGATCAATAGGAGTCACAACTCCGCTACGCAAGTTAGTCTCCTCCAACGACTTGTAGTCGCGGATTGTGATAACCTCCGAGCCAGCCAACGCCTTGGGAGGATTAGCGCGGAACTCTACCATCATCTTCTGAATCTGCTCAGCACCGTCCATACCCTTCAGTACGAGCGATACCAAACCCTCGCGGTAGAAGCCATACTTAACATACAACTGCTGCAACCACTCGTAGAGTGTCAAGCCCATTGTATCCTTTGCCCACGCAGCAGCCTCGGCAGCCAAAGCACAAGCCGATACAGCATCCTTATCGCGCACATAGTCGCCAGCAAGATAGCCGAAGCTCTCCTCGCCGCCACCTACATACTTAGCCTTACCCTCGTTCTCGCGGATAATCTTTGCGATATACTTAAAGCCAGTCAAGCAGTCGTAGCACTTAACACCGAAGTGAGCCGCAACAGCATTTGCCATCTGCGATGTTACGATAGTCTTAACAGCGTACTGGTTGCCATCCAAATCGCCTCGCTCGGCCAAACGTGTAAGCTGGTAGCTAAGCAAGAGGGCCAAAGTCTGGTTACCATTAAGCAATACATAATCACCAGAGCCTGTGCGCAAAGCAACACCAATACGGTCTGCATCGGGGTCGGTAGCCAACACGAGGTCTGCGCCCTCCTTGCGGCCCCACTCCATAGCCTGAAGCATAGTCTTACGCTCCTCGGGGTTGGGCGACTCTACGGTGGGGAAGTTACCATCCACTACAGCCTGCTCGGGCACAACAAATACATTCTCAAAGCCGAATGCCTTCAATGCCATAGGTACCAAACGTACACCTGCACCGTGGATAGGAGTGTAAACAATCTTCATATCCTTGAACTTCTCCACGCACTCGGGTGAGAGCTGAATATCGTTCTTGATACGCTCAACATACTTCTTATCGAACTCCTCGTCGAGAATAGTGATATTCTCGGGGTTAAGGCCTGTCAATACCTGCGAGATGTCGGTAATCTTACCAACCTCCTCGATGATGTTAACATCGTGCGGAGGAGTAACCTGTGCGCCATCGCTCCAGTAAGCCTTATAGCCGTTGTACTCCTTGGGGTTGTGCGATGCTGTAATCACAACTCCAGAGTGAAGGCCAAGCTCGCGAATAGCGAAACTAAGCTCGGGCACGGGACGCAATGCGTCGAACAGATATACCTGAAAACCGTTCGAAGCAAAGATATCAGCCACACGCTCAGCAAACAAGCGAGAGTTGTTACGGCTATCGTGACCTACACCCACACGCACCTGCTCGCCTGCAAAGTTCTTCTTCAAGTAATTCGCAAGTCCCTGAGTAGCAGAACCTACAGTGTAGATATTCATTCGGTTGCTACCCACGCCCATAATGCCGCGCAAGCCACCTGTACCGAACTCCAAATCCTTGTAGAAACACTCTGTAAGCTCCTTCATATCATTCTCCATCAGATACTTAATCTGATCTTTTGTAGCATCATCGTAAGCACCATCCAACCATTGCTGCGCTTTCGACAATACAGTCTGCTCCAATTCGTTTGCCATTTGTTATAAGTTTTATTTATGGTTAATATTACGTCTACGACATTTTTTTGATACACAAATATACTACTTTTTTTTCAATTATTCAATATCAACGAGTTAAAAAAATGGGCAAAAAAAAGCATTGATTTTCTATATATAAAAAAAGATAAAAAACAAGTGCAATCGAGATTTATTTTAACAAATTTATTCACAACTTTGCACTGTCAAAGAAAACCAATCAGCGACAGTCGAATCTTTCCACTTGCCGCCTTACCACAAAAGGCGGTATAGGCAAGACTCGCACCAAAGATAACACTTTTTACTGATAAGAAACCGATTTTTTTGTAAATATAATGGTAAACTCACAAACATACAACGAAGTATGGCAGGCTTGCCTGAATAAAATCAAGGAGCAGACCCCTCAAGAGGAGTTCTCAACTTGGTTTGCACCTATCAAGCCGCTGGAATTCGATGGCACAAACCTTCGTTTGAAGGTGCCCAATGCGAGTTATGCCAAGTATATCGAGCAGAACTATCGCAAGATATTCCCCATTATATTACAGATGTTCGGCAAGCAGACGCGACTTTACTACGCAATCCCCAACAACGAGGAAAAGGTAACAACTGCGACAAATGTCGATATGACACCCATTTCGCAGGTTGTAGCGCAGACCGATACGCAGAACTTGCCCAAGAATCCGTTTGTTATCCCCGGCTTAAAGAAGCTCTCGATTGATCCGCAGCTCAACGCAAGATACACATTCTCGACACACGTAGAGGGAGAGTGTAACCGTTTGGCTCGCTCGGCAGGCAAGACCGTAGCCTTGACACCCGGATCATCACCCTTCAACCCCTTGTATATATACGGTGCTTCGGGATTGGGTAAGACGCACATCGTGCAGGCTATCGGCCACGAGGTACGCGAGCGTCACCCCGAGTTGCAGGTGTTGTACGTTTCGACCAACAAGTTTCAGGCGCAGTTCCTGACTGCATATAAGAATGGTGAGATAAACGACTTCATCCGTTTCTATCAGATGATTGACGTCTTGATTATTGACGATATTCAGGAGTTGTCGGGTAATAAGGTAGGTACACAGAATGCCTTCTTTAATATCTTCAACCACTTGCAGTTGGCTGGCAAGCAGATTATCCTCACATCGGATAAACCGCCCGTAGAGTTAAAGGATATTGAGCAGCGACTGTTGACTCGCTTTAAGTGGGGCTTGTCCGCAAAGATTGACACTCCCGACTACAACACGAAGATGAAGATTATCCGCTCGAAGTCGGAGATGATGGGCGTGGAGCTCCCCGATGAGGTGATTACATACTTGGCAGACAATATCTCTGCAAATATCCGCGAGATTGAGGGTGCATTGCTCTCGTTGAAGGCCAACGCGCAGTATATGAATCGCCGATTCTCAACTTCACTCGCAAAGGAGGTGCTGAAGGCATACGTACATATGTCGCAGAAGGAGATTTCGGTAAGTCGCATTACAGAGATTGTTTGCCAATATTTTGATATTGACGAGCAGAGTTTTAACTCAACAAAGCGTACACGCGAGGTGGCACAAGCACGACAGATTGCGATGTACTTGGCAAAGCAGCACACGAAGTTGCCATTGACCGCTATCGGCTCGGCTATCGGAGGACGTAACCACGCAACGGTGTTGCACTCTTGTAAGAATGTAACAAACCTCATCGAGACCGACAAGGTGTTCCGCAATCAGATTGAGGAGATTGAAAAGTTGATTATCGCAGGATAAGTTTGATACAATATTCAATAATAAGGTGTTCATTAAGTTGGGCACCTTTTTTTAATATTTCGAGGGCAAGCCTGACGCCAAAAGAGCCTTGGCTTCCCGAAAAATTGTATAACAAGAGCTATTTTGAGGCTGGTCGCAGGCCGAGAAAGCGGAGTTTTCTCAAAGTAAATGAGTATTTCGAGGGAAAGCCAGACGCCAAAAGAGCCTTGTTTGACAATTTTTCACTATATTTGTATTATGGATCAGCCTAAGATAGAGAGAATATTGCGTTTGATGAAGATGTTGACGGCCAACACATCCTACTCTGTAGATGAGATGGCCGAGCGACTCGATATGTCACGCCGTACGATTTATCGCTATATAGACACCTTCCGCGAGGCTGGTTTTGTAATCAAGAAGAGCGGCAACTGCATTCGTCTTGACAAGGAATCACCTCATTTTAAGGATATTTCACAACTCGTACACTTTACCGAGGAGGAGGCCGTTATCCTCAAGCGTGCCATCGAAAGCATTGACGACACAAACCTGCTAAAGCAAAACCTCAAGCGTAAGTTATACTCCGTTTACGACAATAAGATTCTCGCTGACACCATCGTACGCGGTAGCAATGCAGCCACGGTACACGCACTGATAAACGCCATCGAGGAGCACCGTCAGGTTATCTTGCGTTCATACCGTTCATCGCACGGAGGTGCGGTGCGCGACCGCCTCGTAGAGCCTTTTGCCTTTACGACTAACTACGTGCAGGTGTGGTGCTTTGATACCGATAGCAAAAGCTGTAAACTCTTCAAACTCGCGCGTATAGACTCCGTAGAGGTTACAAACGACGAGTGGCAATACGAGGAGCAGCATAAAAAGGGGACTATCGACATCTTCCGAATGAACGGCGAGGAGCGACATCGCATACGCCTGTCACTCGGCCTATTGTCGCACAATCTTCTTATCGAGGAGTATCCTCTCGCAGAGCAGCATCTCTCGCAAATTGACAACGAGCGCTGGATGCTTGACACCGAAGTCACATCATACGCTGGCGTTGCACGTTTTGTTGTGGGCCTAATGGATGATATTAGCATCATCGACACCCCCGAATTAGAGCAATATTTGGCCAATTACGTGGACAAATACTGGCCACAAGCCATCAAAAAGTAAAAAAATCACACATTTTTTCGTTAAATTTTAATTGTGTCACAAGTTGACACAATTTCTTTGTTGTTTTGCATCGTGAAACCAATACTACGATGCTTATGTTATTTTTTATGTTATGCGTAATCGGTATCTCGGCTGAGGTTTTATCGATGCTTTTTGAAGGAAGAAGATAATAATAACTAAAAACTTACGGATATGTTTCTGATTTTGATGCTTGTAGCAATGACCGCCAACGTGATGTTATACATCACAGGCGCAGATACAAAATGGGGTGAATAAATAACAACTTAAAACTTTACAACTATGGGAATCGCTTATGTTATCAAATGCCGCCACTGTGGCACCGAGTTCAATTACAGTCAGGACGAGTCAATGGGTATGATGCCCCGTTGCGTAGGCTGCGAGAGTTATGTGGAGACAGAGTCGCCAATCCGCTGCCCAGCCTGCAACCGCCGACTCAACACCTCGCAGGAGGATTTCAACGAGCAGGTGCAGACTGTAATGATGTGGGACTAACCGCAAAGTAGAGGTCTTAATTATAGGCCAAAACAAGAAAAATAAAACCGTGGCATAGTTTTTTCGGAGATTAGATGCATTTTTTAGCAGAAAATTTCATATCTTTGGGTTATTATACCCGCAAAATTTACGCACTATGGCAAATTTATCGGTAGGGGATATGGCTCCCCACTTTGTAGGCCAGACACAAGATGGCACAACTCTGTCGCTCGACGACTTGAAGGGTGGACGCACTGTATTATATTTCTACCCAAAGGATAACACATCGGGATGCACATTGGAGGCCAAGAGCCTGCGTGACGGCAAAGAGGAGTTGGCCGCGAGAGGTTATCGCATCGTGGGAGTAAGCCCCGACAGCGAGCGTTCGCACCAGAACTTCTGCGCAAAGCACGAGTTAAACTTCACGCTGCTGGCCGACACCGACCGTTCTATTTGCGAAGCATTTGGCGTATGGGTTGAAAAGTCTATGTACGGACGAAAATATATGGGCGTGGCGCGCAAGACATTCCTTTTGGACGAGGAGGGTAGAATCACCCACATCTTCGACAAGGTGAAGACCGCCGACCACTACCAGCAGATTATTAAAGAATTGGATAAAAAGTAAACAGATATGGCAACTGAAAAAGTACAAGTAAACGCCGACAAGCTCAAGGTATTGAGCGCGGTGATGGATAAGATAGAGAAGGATTTCGGCAAAGGCTCAATTATGCGTATGAGCAGCGAGGCTGTGACCGACATTCCTGTAATTCCCACAGGTTCTGTAACGCTCGACATCGCATTGGGCGTTGGTGGTTACCCCAAGGGACGTGTGATTGAGATTTATGGCCCCGAGTCATCAGGTAAGACAACGCTGGCAATTCACGCTATTGCCGAGGCACAGAAGGCAGGTGGTATCGCGGCTTTCATCGACGCAGAGCACGCTTTCGATTCGTTTTACGCGCAGAAGCTGGGCGTTGATGTAGATAACCTGCTTATTTCGCAGCCCGACAATGGTGAGCAGACATTGGAGATTGCCGATTCGTTGATTCGCTCAAGCGCTATTGATATTATCGTAATCGACTCTGTAGCGGCTCTTACACCAAAAGCCGAGATTGAGGGCGAGATGGGCGACTCGAAGATGGGTTTGCAGGCTCGTTTGATGTCGCAGGCATTACGTAAACTCACAGCCAGCATCGCAAAGACCAAGACCGTATGTATATTTATCAACCAGTTGCGCGATAAGATAGGCGTTGTATATGGCAACCCCGAGACTACAACAGGTGGTAACGCACTGAAGTTTTACGCCAGCGTACGTATCGATATCCGCCGTGCATCGGTTATCAAGGATGGCGAGGAGCAGCTCGGAACACGCACAAAGGTCAAAGTCGTAAAGAATAAGGTGGCGCCTCCCTTCAAGCGTGCCGAGTTTGACATTATGTTCGGCGAGGGTATCTCGAAGATTGGCGAGATTATCGACCTCGGAGTTGACTACGGCATCATTCGCAAGGCCGGCTCGTGGTTCTCATACGGCGAGCAGAAGATTGGTCAGGGCCGCGACTCGGTTAAGGAGCTCCTAAAGAATAACGAGGAGTTGCGCAACGAGATAGAAGAGAAGCTTCGCGAGGCGATGAAGGCTCAGAAATAACGAACTTAAAGCACAAGAGTAGGGCAGCGGCCCTCTCTTGTGCATAATCATATATAGTAAGCAATAAATTTTAGGCTTATGAATTACACTGCAGAGGACGAGATACTCATACAGAGTAAATGGGAGATACTTTTAGAGTCGTGCAAGAGAATTTGCAAGAAGGAGGAGGACTGGAATTTTATCAAGCGAGCCTACTTCCTTGCAAAAGAGGCCCATCAGGGGGTGAGGCGCCGTTCGGGCGAGCCTTACTTCCTGCATCCTATTGCAGTAGCACAGATCGTAGTTGACGAAATCGGTTTAGGTGTTAAATCGGTCGTTGCGGCATTGTTGCACGACGTGGTGGAGGACACCGACTACACGGTGGAGGATATGGAGCATATCTTCGGCCCCAAGATTGCATCTATGGTCGATGGACTCACAAAGATGTCGGGCGTCTTTAACGCCGACACATCGCGTCAGGCGGAGTATTTCCGCAAGGTATTGCTCACATTGTCGGACGACGTGCGCGTCATCCTCATCAAAATTGCAGACCGCCTGCACAATATGCGCACATTGGGCGCTATGCCCCAAAATAAACAGATTAAAATTACGGGTGAGACAATCTACCTCTTTGCGCCTTTAGCTTACCGCCTTGGCTTACACGCCATTAAAACGGAGTTAGAGGACCTATGTATGAAGTACCGCTTCCCGAAGGAGTACGAGGAGATTACCCGCCAAATAAACGAAACATCAGCTGCACGCGAGGAGTACATCCGCAAGTTCAACGCCCCAATCATTGAGGCTTTGGATCGCAACGGTATTAAATACGAGATTTCAGGCCGCGTAAAGAGTACATACTCAATCTGGACCAAGATGGTACGCAAGCAGATTCCATTCTCGGAGATTTATGACCTGTTTGCTATCCGCATCGTATTCCAGCCATTGGAATTCCCCTCGGAGAAGACACAGTGCTGGCAGGTATATTCATCTATTACCGACATCTACACCCCCAAGCCCGACCGCTTGCGCGACTGGATTAGTATACCCAAAGCAAATGGTTACGAGGCCCTACACTCTACGGTAATGGGCCCCGACGGTATTTGGGTAGAGGTGCAGATTCGCACACAGCGAATGGAGGATATCGCCGAGCGAGGTTTTGCTGCTCACTGGAAGTATAAGAAGGCGACAATCTCGCACGACGAGGACGAGTTCGACAAGTGGCTTAAGATGATTCGCACAGCCTTGGAGAGCCCCACACAGAACGCTGTTGAGTTCTTGGATAACTTTAAGCTGTCTTTATATACATCTGAAATTGTGGTGTTTACACCGAAAGGCGAGGAGCGCCACTTACCATACGGTGCAACCGCACTCGATATGGCATACGACATCCATACCAAGATTGGAAACACCGCCATAGGAGCAAAGATAAACCACAAGATTATGCCTCTGACAACCGCCCTCACAAGCGGAGATCAAGTAGAGATAATCACCGCTGACTCAGCTAAACCAAAGGCCGAGTGGCTGGATTATGTGCTTACGAGCAAGGCGAAGCAGTCAATCAAAAACTTCCTCAAGCGCGAACAGGAACACAACTATCAGAACGGTATGGATATCCTTAATGAGCGCCTTGCAAAACTCAACCTAAAGCCCAACAACCGCGTTATACGCAAGCTTATGGAGGCCTATGAGAGCCGAAATAAGGAGGAGTTATATACAAAAATTGGCGCTGGCATCGTATCGCTTGACAATTTGGAGAAGATTATCAAAACTAACTCCAACTTCAAGATACTCAAGTTCTGGAATCTCTTTATCAAAGATGATGACAAGGACGATGACGACCTCGACAACCTCGATGATAAGAAAAGCAAGACTCACGACCATCAGGAATTGGTCGTAGCCGAGTGTTGCCACCCGCTGCCCGGAGATAGCGTAGTAGGCTTCAAAGACCCCATTACACACCAAATCATCGTACACAAGGCAACGTGCGACGATTTGAACCGCCTCGCCTCGCAGCACGGCGACTGCATCGTCAAGGAGGAGATTAAGTGGGAGCAGCACAAGACACAGACGTCGCTGGCGACAATCGAAATTATAGGTATCGACCGTATGGGATTGCCCGTGGACTTGGCAAACGTGGTTACAAACGATTTCAGCATCAATATGCGTCAGGTTAATATCCAATCCCACGACGGCATTTACGAGGGCGTATTAAGCCTCTACGTGCGCGATGCGGATAGCTTGAACGCATTGCTGGATCGTCTGCGCCGCATAAAAGGTATGGATAGCGTAAAACGCATTGCAAACCCGACACAGCATAATGGATAATATTTGGATATTCATAGTAATTATAGGAGCCGTCATCTCTCTCGCTCAAAAGAATCAGAAAAAACCGATGACAGAGAGCGAGAATGCGCCACAGCCCAATCCTCAAGAGGAGTGGGAGCGTCAGTTGCGCGAGATATTGGGCGAAAGGCCTCAAACGCCAGCCGCACCAAAACCCGCAAGCCAGCCTATAGAGAGGGATATCACACCCGAAAATAAGCAGCCTACGCCTTTACAGAGCAAAAGGGTAGTTGCTCCATCACCAAAGAGCAAGACCACTATCCAGCTGCCTATAAATGCGAAAAAAGACAATAAGCCCCAAGAGATGCAAACTAAACCCGAGGGCGAAATAAATATCGAGAATATAATCGACGACTTCAGTATGGAGAAGGCTGTGATATACGCCGAGATATTGAAACCAAAATACGAAGAATATTAAAAACCGAAAGATATGGCAACTATTTTCTCAAAGATTGTAGCAGGGGAGATTCCGAGCTACAAAGTGGCCGAGGATGATAACTATTACGCATTCCTCGACATCAATCCATTGGCAAAGGGACACACTCTGGTAATACCAAAAGCAGAGGTAGATTATCTCTTTGATTTGGACGATACGACACTCGCAGGACTTACCGTTTTTGCAAAAAAGGTAGCGCACAAAATCAAGGAGCAAACAGGTTGCGTAAAGGTGGCAATGGTCGTTTTGGGCCTCGAAGTTCCGCACGCGCATATCCATTTAATCCCGATGAATAGCGAAAAAGATGTCGATTTTACAGCTCCAAAGCTCAAATTAACGCCAGAAGAGTTTGCAGAAATCGCAGCGAAATTAACAGTAGAGTAAGACTGTTTACAACTTTATAACACATTGATATATAATAGGGTAGTCATTATTGATTGCCCTATTATTTTTCTATTATTTAACATAATGCACTACGCAGTATCAAAATCAGATAAATAAAGAAAAGTAGGGTAGAGCATGTTGACAAAATAATAAATTTACAACATTAAAATTATCAAGATTTACATTTGTAATGCATTTATCAATGTAATCCCATCGTATTTATTTACATCCGTAACTATAACCAAATATCAATGTCTTGTTAATATTTACATCTATAAATCCACCGAGGGGTAGTCGCAAATACTAAATTTCGGGTGTTTCACCTGCGGTTAAAATACTAAATTTACACATATATAATACACATTATCAGTAATTTACATCGATTACTTTCACTATTTAACAATCATTTAGACAATATTCAATGCGGATGACTCAGATTTAGCCGTTTAGGTGTAAATAACAACTTTATAATGATAATAATCAATAATTTGCCTATTATCATATGAAGAAACTCTGTAAATAAACTCGGACTCACAATTTTTCAATAATCATTAATTCACAATTGTAAACATTTTCAACATTGTGCTGCCAATTACATTTGTATAAAATTGCTTGTTTACAAAAGAAAATTATATTATATTTGTAAAAAATATAGATTATGCGCGAAAAATTGTTGAATTTGATGAAATCAGAGCAGTTGACAGCAAGCAAGCTGGCGGAGTTGCTCGACATACAGCCATCGGGAATTTCTCATATCCTCTCTGGTCGTAATAAACCGAGCTTTGATTTGGTGCAGAAAATTCTACGCAGATTTCCGCGCGTGAATCCTGATTGGTTATTGCTCGACAAAGACGAGATGTATCGCACGATTGATATTGAGCCGAAACCCGCTACTTCGCAGAGCATCTCAACGGAAGAACTTGACGACACAATGCAACAATCGCCAGCAAGCGGAATGACTACGCCAGCGACGAATTCCACCAGCGCATCTACACCCGCCCAGCAGATTGCGGCGGCGTACGCTCCCAAAAATGGAAACGTGAAGCGTGTGATTATTTTGTTCGATGATCACACGTTCGAGAGTTACGAGGTGTCGAGATAAAAACAGAGATAGCAATCGCCCGTCGATGCAAACAAAAATTAGCGTCCATTTCTGCGACGCTATTTTTATATCCGAACTACTTGTGAAATTTTTGTAGATTCTCAAGCGGGAATTTGTCCACCACAGCGAATCATAAAATCCAGAAAACAAATTGAAATATTATTATCCACAGCAGGATAGATTCTAAATTTAGAAAATATGTGCGCTAAATTATGTTAAATACAATTTACGTAAAAACACTCGTGAGTGGTTCAACCTAGATATTCATAAAGATATCTATACATCGTAATATATCATACACAAACATCATTCTACATCTACAAAACCAAAATGCCCGACACCGTTTTTAACATAATATAAATATTACATCAAATATATACTATGCACATATTTTCATATAAGGATGTACTCGCAAACTATTTTTTTCTTAAATTTGCATATCGTATAACATCCAACCACCTTATATTATATGAAACGCATATCACTCTTACGTTGCATCGCACTTTTCGCTATTGCAATATTTGTATCCACCGTAGTTTCTGCAGCAGAAAAAGCCAAGAGTAAAATATACACTTGCGTAATCGACGGCATTGAAAGAACATACAAACTATATCTCCCCGACAACATACAGCCCAATGCCCCGCTTGTTTTTGTGCTACACGGATATGGCGGCAACTTCAACCACGATGACAAGGGCTTCAACGAGGCGGCTGACCGTCACGGCTTTGCGGTGTGTTATCCCCAAGGCTCGAAAGATGGCCGCAAGAAGAATTGCTGGAATGTCGGCTACCCTTTTCAGGCGGATATGAAGGTAGATGATATTTCGTTTATGTGTAAGCTGGCTAAAAAGCTCCAGAAGGAGCACAACCTGAGCCGTAAAAACACCTTCTGCACGGGTATGTCCAACGGTGGAGAGATGTGTTATCTGTTGGCATACGACCGCCAGAGTACATTCAAGGCTGTAGCGCCCATCGCAGGCCTTACAATGGAGTGGATGCCAAAGGCTTACACCCGCACCCGCCCTATCCCACTCTTCGAGATTCACGGCACCGAGGATAGAACATCGGAGTGGACCGGCGACCTTGAGAACAAAGGCGGCTGGGGCGCATATATTGCGGTTCCCGATGCGGTAAATTATTGGGTTAAGCGCAACGGTTGCAAGCGCGAGGTTACGGAGAAACTCCCTCTGAAAAGTGCAGACGCTCATCAAGTTATATCACACAAATATGTGGACGCCAAAGGCGGAAATGAGGTGTGGTTGTATGAAATTATTGGCGGCGGACACTCTTGGGGTAATAAAGATTTGAATACAGCCGAGGAAATTTGGAAATTCTTTAGTAAATTTACCGAGTAATTTGCGTGTATTTTAGTCATTCGATGGGTTATGATTAAGCGTTTATATACAATTTTGGCTACGGCGCTATTGTTAGTAGTTGTATATCACGTATTTAACATTGGATACGGAAGCTATAACGAGATTGAGTACGCAGCAGACAAAATAGTGAAAAGCCACGAGAGTTACGCAGACGAGCACCTCTCGGTTATATATGAGCGAAAAATTGACGAATGCAGCGATTTTCTGCACCTACAGGTAGATACCACCTATCGCCAAATAGGCAAAGGCGCTTTTCGTTACGAATTGCTCTGCGACAGAAGTTTCTCGTTGCGCAGTTTTGATGGCGAATATCACAACATTAGCAACGTAGTGGAGGCCTGCTTTGTGGATAAGAACGATAGGGATTGGAACAATACAGGCGCACGACGACGTATTATGGATTACGACTGCCAACGTGTCACCGCGCTAATTGATAACAAAGCCTACGAGGCGTGGTACACCGAAGCACTACCCCATCGCCACCCGAAAAGCAAAGTCAGCGACACATATCGCGGACTTGTTTTGGAGATGCGCAACGCAGAGGGAAGTTACTCACTCCGAGCGAAATATATAGGACAACAAATAGGATAAACTTTTAATTAAACACAAACATTATGAAGAAATTTGTATCAGTTGTTGCTGCTGCAGCTTTGGTAGCAGGTATGGCAACATCGTGCCAAAAGCACAACACGCTGACAAAGGCCGAGCAGGCTGAGGGTTGGCAGCTTCTTTTCGATGGCGAGACTTTGAACGGCTGGCGCAGCTTCAACGAGACTGAGTTGAAGGGTGGCTGGGGCGTTGTAGATGGTTGCATTCAGGCATCTGGCGAGGGTGGCGATGCATCTGGATACATCGTTACAGACAAGAAGTACGCTAACTTCGAGTTGGTATGGGATTGGAAACTTACTCACGGCGGTAACAGCGGTATGTTGTACCACGTTGTTGAGCACCCCAAGTTCAAGGTTCCCTATGTTACAGGTCCCGAGTATCAGCTTATCGACAACGCTGGCTGGGAGGAGGTAAATGCTCCCTCAAAGTTGGAGGAGTGGCAGAAGTTGGGCGTAGATTACGCTATGCACTTGCCCGATTACAGCAAGATGAACGTAAACCCCGTAGGTGAGTGGAACTCATCGAAGATTGTTTACGACAACGGTCACGTAGAGCACTGGCTCAACGGTGAGAAGATCATCGAGTTCGAGGCTTACACTGAGGATTGGTTTGCAAAGAAGGCAAGCGGCAAGTGGGGCAACGCAACTGAGTATGGCTTGGCTTCTGAGGGTGTTATCTGCTTGCAGGACCACGGCGATCCCGCATCATTCCGTAACATCAAGATTAAGGAGTTGCCCAAGAAGACTGGTAAGAAGGTTAGCCTCTTCAACGGCAAGGACCTCACTGGTTGGGAGTTGTTCGGTAGTATGCGTGTATCTGTTGACGAGGAGGGTAACCTCGTAACAGAGAATGGTGAGGATTTGCAGTATGGCTACCTCGGTACTCGCGAGTACTACAAGGATTTTGATTTGACTGTTGAGTTCAAGCAGATGTCAAACGGTAACTCAGGTTTGTTCTTCCACTCATTCGTTGACGGTGGTTACAAGGCTAACCGCGTAAACGGCTGGCAGTGCGAGGTTGCACCTAAGGGCAACGATACAGGCGGTGTTTACGAGTCTTACGGTCGTGGCTGGTTGAAGCAGATCGAGGACGAGAAGGAGAACATTCTCAAGGAGGGCGAGTGGAACACATTGCGTCTTCGCGTAGAGGGCAACAAGGTTCAGACTTGGTTGAACGGCCAGCCTATGATGGAGTTGGACGACGAGTTGATCGGCTCGAAGACAGGTCGTATTATGTTGCAGATCCACGATGGCAACAACATCAAGGTTTTGTGGCGTAACTTCAACCTCACAACTTTGTAATATAACTCAAAGTCTATTATACGAAGAGTCCGGCCCGAAAAGGTCGGACTTTTTTGTACGCCACGATGAATGTTGCAACGAAATGTGTATCTTTGCAAAAAGATTTTGTCAATGAGAAAACAGATATATAATATATTATCCACCCTGCTTGCCACTACCCTACTCTTGGCTTGCGGTGGCCGTAGCGAGCACCACAATGCGGATATTGTCGTCAGCATTGAGCCGCTGAAATATATCGTCAATGAAATTACGGCCAATGATTTCAGTGTAGATTTCCTCGTTCCGCAGGGTACAAGCCCTGAGACGTTCGATCCTACCCCACGACAGATTATTTCGTTAAACAATGCGAAGATGGTCTTCGCTACAGGACTCATTGAGTTTGAGAAATCGCTGCTCAAGCGCATTGAAAACCGAGATATTATCGACCTCAGCCGAGACGTTGAGCTTATTGAGGGCACTTGTTCTCACGCTGGCCACAACCACGCGCACCACCATCACGGTGTTGATCCGCACATCTGGACCTCGCCGCGCGAGTTGATGATTATGGCAGAGAATGCATATACGGCTATTATGTTGCAATACCCCGACTCTGTGAAATATACCGAGAGATACAATCTGTTGCAACAGAAGTTAACGGCATTGGATAGCGAGTGTCGTAACGCTATTGAGTCGTCGGCAACAAAGGCGTTTGCCATATATCACCCTGCCCTGACGTACTACGCACGCGCCTATTCGTTGGAGCAGATAGCCATCGAAAGCGATGGAAAAGAGCCATCTGCAAAACATATAGCCAACATTATTGAGAAGGCTGACGAGACTGGCGTCAAATGTCTGTTATACCAGAGCGAGTTCCCTCGTTCGGTGGTAGATGTTGTAGCCAAAGATATGGGCATTGAGCCCACCGAGATAAACCCGCTGGCAAGTAATCCTCTGCAATTTATCCGCGACGTAACAGAGGCCATAACCAAGCATTAAACAGCACTATGACACACCGCAAGAAGATAATATCACTCCGCAATGTCGGGGTTGCGTACGAGGGCCACGCCGCGTTAGAGAGTGTGAATCTCGATATTTACGAAGATGATTTCATTGGCATAATTGGTCCTAATGGTGGCGGCAAGAGTTCGCTCGTGAAGGCCATTATGGGCGCCGTGGAGCATAATGGTGAGATTGAAATATCGGATATACTGCGCAAGGGTAACCACTACAAGATAGGATATATGCCGCAGGTGAGTCAATTTGATATGCGTTTTCCTATCTCTATCGAGGAGGTGGTATTGTCGGGCCTGCAAACCGAAAAGGGATTCTTCGGACGCTACACGGCAAAGGATAAGGAACTTGCGCACAAAACTCTCGAAAAGATGGGAATAGCCGAACTTGCCTCGCGCCCCATAGGTGAAGTATCGGGTGGAGAGATGCAACGCGCCCTACTCTGTCGCGCGATTATCTCCGAGCCCAAGCTCCTGATTTTGGACGAGCCGACCAACTTTGTAGATAACAGCTTTGAGCGCGAGTTCTACGCTATGGTGCAGGAGTTAAGTCATAATATGGCTGTGATGATTGTCTCGCACGATTTGGGCACAATCACCAGCGTTGTAAAGAGTATTGTTTGTGTCAACCGCACAGCACATCGCCACGACTCGAACATCCTCACCGGGGAGCAGCTACGCAACTACAACTGCCCTATCCAAATTGTATCGCACGGTCACATACCCCACACCGTGCTGGAGCACCACACGGGCGATGGATGCAAACGCCACGAATAGAAAAAGGCTGTCAAACTTTTCAGTTGACAGCCTTTGTTTTTGGGATAGCATCCTGATTATTTACCGTTCAACGAGCTCAACTCCTCAAACAAGCTACCGAAAGAAGATACCATATCGCGACGCAAAGCTGCATAATACTTCTTCACGAGTGATGCATTCTTGGGCTCTGTAGGATGGTTAGCCTTGATGTAAAGAGCGTTACGAAGTGCTACAGCGTTCTCCATAATAGCTACAACATCCTCCTCCTTTGTAGGCTGAAAATATATTGCCATCTCACAATCGAAGACGAACTCCTCCAAACGATAGTCAATCTCCTTCTTAAGATTTCTTAAATTTGCCATAATATTGTCGTTTTTATTAGTTTATAATTTTAGCAAATATACAAAACTCAAACGACTTTTGCAAATCTTTCAGCCTAAAGTAGGACTCACGCAACGTTAAAATATCGCATCAGGATCGCACAAATCGACAATAAAACCTATTGTTTCATCAATAATCACACCATTGCACAGGCAACATTTACTCTGCGGCTGCGGTTTTGGAGCTGGTTTTGGCTTCTCAACAAGAGTTCGCACCTCTACCTCTCGGTCCATATTGTAGTAAACCACCATCTCCACACGACGCATCGAGGGGAGAATCTGCGTGCGAAAAACGCTCCACACCTGCGGCATCTGCTTCAAGCGCTGCTCCTTCGACGCCTCCGTCGTAGCCGAGTTGAGTACATTCAGCACAGCCTCCTTATCCGCAATTGACGAGCCCAGCACAGCATCGTCACAATTGTCCCACTGCTCGGCATTAGCCATCACGTTTACCTTATACTGCGACAATATAGCATATCGCGACTCAAGCATTGAGCGAAACTGCTGCGCACGACTCAAAGCCAGCGCCTCATTTCTCATTGCATTTCCATCGGGCGATGCATAACCCGTGATATCAATATACTTTATATGCATATTTGCATCACTCTTCAGCTCCGCCATCATCTTATCCAAGTCGGCAAGCTCTGCGGTGTTATCCGACAACAATGAGTTAAGCTTCGAGGCTGATACACTATATTTTAGCGTATATTGCGCCTCATCATCGGTGCAACTAATTTTATAACGGCGCACGAGATAATCACCATCAACCAGCTCCGACAGCAGAGTCGTGTCGCATTGCAGCTTTTGCATCTGGTCAGCTGCGCAGAGATTATTCGCCGTAGCCGCCACAAAAAGAGTTACCAATAGAGAATAGATCTTTTTCATTCTTATAATATTTTGGTTTCACTACTTCAACACAACAATCGCACCAAAACAGAACTACCCTCGCCCACACAGCAACCCGCACAAAAACAAAAAATCCCAACCGTAAAAGGTTGGGATTTTATTGTAGGTAGATAACTCTACCCTATTTGTAAGCCATTATTATGCCTCCAAAGCGAAACGCTTGTAAGCGATAACAGTAGCCTCCTTATCAGCCTGCTGCAAGAACTCGCGGATAGAGTACTTCTCGCCTACTACAGCCTGGTTCAAGAGAGTGTTCTCCTCGAAGAACTTACGCATCTTACCCTCTGCAATCTTAGCCAAGATAGCCTCAGGCTTGTTAGCGTTCTTAGGATCCTGCTTCATCATCTCCAATGCGATAGCCTTCTCCTTCTCAACTACCTCAGCGGGGCAGTCGTTCTCGTCGATAGAGATAGGAGCCATAGCTGTAGCCTGCATTGCGATAGCGTGAGCAACCTCCTCAGATACCTCCTTGTTGAAACCGAGGATAGTACCCAACTTCTTGTTAAAGTGAACGTAAGCGCTGCAGTAAGGAGCCTCGATACGGCCATAGTAAGCCAACTCAACCTTCTCGCCAGTCTGACCAGACTTCTCGGTTACCATCTCCTCTACAGTGATACCCTCAGCGTTCTTGATTGCCTTCAAAGCCTCTACGTCTGCTGCATCGTTAGCAACTGCAATCTCCAAAATCTGGTTTGCAGAAGCTGAGAACTCAGAGTTCTGAGCAACGAAGTCTGTCTCGCAAGCCAAGCACAACAAGTATGCCTTCTGACCAACGATCTTTGTAACTACAACACCCTCAGAAGCGCTACGGTCAGCACGCTTGCTAACAACGAGCTTACCCTTCTCGCGGATGATATCCTTAGCGCGCTCGAAATCGCCCTCTGCCTCCTGAAGAGCCTTCTTGCAATCTATCATACCAGCGCCAGTCATCTTGCGGAGCTTCATTACATCTGCTGCTTTGATTTCCATAATTGTCTTTGAATTAAATTGTTAATAATTTCTTTTGCGTGTGAGTTATTAAGCCTCCTGAGTTGCAGCTACAACCTCAGCAACAGTAGCCTCCTCAGCATCTACAGCAGCCTTAACTGCCTTCTTGATGCGGGGCTTAGCCTACTTTGCGGGAGCGTTAGCCTCAGCCTCCTGAGCCTCCTTCTCCTTCTCGAGCTTGCGCTCCTCTGTACCCTCTGCGATAGCACCGCAAACTACGTCAAGGATAGTAGCGATTGACTTTGAAGCATCGTCATTTGCAGGAATTACGTAATCGATGTCTGTAGGATCACAACAAGTATCAACCATTGCAAATACAGGGATGCTCAAACGCTTTGCCTCCTTAACGGCGTTAGCCTCCTTCTGAACGTCTACTACGAACAATGCAGCGGGCAAGCGAGTCAAGTCAGCGATAGAACCGAGGTTCTTCTCCAACTTAGCACGCTGACGCTCGATCTGAAGCTTCTCGCGCTTTGAGAAATTATCATATGTGCCGTCGTTCAACATCTTATCGATGGTTGCCATCTTCTTAACGGCTTTACGTATTGTGGGGAAGTTTGTAAGCATACCGCCAGCCCAACGCTCTGTAACGTAAGGCATTCCAACGGGTGCTACCTTTTCGGCAACGATCTCTTTAGCTTGTTTCTTTGTAGCTACGAACAACACGCGGCGACCGCTCTTTGCGATCTGCTTCAATGCTGCAGCAGCCTCATCGAGCTTTACAACAGTCTTGTGAAGATCGATGATGTGGATGCCGTTCTTCTCCATGAAGATATAGGGAGCCATTTTGGGGTTCCACTTACGCTTCAGGTGACCGAAGTGAACGCCTGCATCCAATAATGTATTAAAATCTGTACGTGACATTTTAATTTCTGTGTTAAAATTTTAATTTCTCTTTTCATCAACCATCCGGTAGTAATCTAAAAATCAATCCGGATAGTTTTCCGCGACGGAGCAACCCGCCAGTAATACCCAATAATATATAAAGCAGTCTCTCGGGTTTTGAACTCGCGTCGTGCTTGCCGAAAATTCGGTCGTGTAAGGATTAACGCTTACTGAACTGGAACTTACGACGTGCTCCGGGCTGACCGGGCTTCTTACGCTCAACCTCACGAGAATCGCGTGTCAAGAAGCCGTTCTTCTTCAAAATTGAACGGTGCTCTGCGTCGATCTGGCACAAAGCGCGTGCGATACCCATACGAGCGGCCTCTGCCTGACCCTTGATACCACCACCATCAAGGTTGATAGTAACATCATACTGCTCCAAAGTGTTAGTAACCATCAAAGGCTGCTTAACCTCATACTGGAGAATGTTCAAGGGGAAATAGACATCGAGTGCCTTGTGGTTGATTGTAATCTGACCATTACCCGGCTTCACGAATACGCGAGCCACAGCTGCCTTACGGCGACCTACGGTGTTTACAACTTCCATACTCTTTACTTAATCTCGTTTAACTTAATTTCCTTAGGGTTCTGTGCTGCGTGAGGATGCTCTGCGCCGGCATAAACCTTCAAATTCTTAATGATAGCCTCACCCAGACGAGTCTTGGGAAGCATACCCTTTACTGCGTGCTCGATAACAAACTCAGGCTTCTTTGCCAAATAGTCTGCGGGAGTCGCAAAACGCTGACCACCAGGGAAACCTGTGTGGCGTACATAGACCTTGTCGGTCATCTTGTGGCCTGTAAGCTTAACCTTCTCGGCATTGATAACGATAACATTGTCACCGCAATCAACATGAGGAGTGTAGCCAGGCTTGTTCTTGCCTCGCAAGATCTTAGCAACCTGCGATGCAAGACGACCCAATACCTCGTTGGTAGCGTCGATTACCACCCACTCTTTCTGAACAGTAGCGGCGTTCAACGAGATAGTTTTGTAACTTCTTGAATCCATCTTTTAACCTGTTAATACTTTAATTTGTTGTAATCCTATTCCCGCATATTTACGGGTGCGCAAAGATAGTAATAATTTTTCATAATACCATACATCCCTTAAAATTATTCTTAACTTTCTGAATAAAAAACTCATACCGGCCTCTTAATGCGCTTTTTTCGGCATTATTCCATGGGGGTTTCTTACACATAGCACCACTTTCACGCAAAAAAAAGCTCTCTCGCCTTAGACGAAAGAGCTTCTTATATAAATATAAGGTATAAATCGACTATCCGAGGAACGCCAACAAAATACCTGCTGCAACGGCCGAACCAACCACACCTGCGACATTGGGACCCATAGCGTGCATCAAGAGGAAGTTTGAAGGACAAGCCTTCTGACCCTCCACCTGAGATACGCGGGCTGCCATAGGCACAGCCGACACACCGGCAGAACCGATAAGCGGATTAATCTTCTTACCCTCCTTAGCAAAGAGGTTCATAAACTTGGCAAGCAAAACACCACCTGCTGTACCAAGACTGAATGCCAAGATACCCAACACGAGGATAAAGATTGTACGCTCGTTAAGGAATGAAGATGCAGTAGCAGTAGCACCAACCGATACACCAAGCAAGATAACCACAATGTTCATCAACTCGTTCTGTACGGTCTTGCTCAAGCGGTCAACCACACCACTCTCCTTCATCAAGTTACCCAACATCAAGCAACCAATCAATGGAGCAGCCGAGGGCAACAACAACGAAATAACGATTGCCAACACGATAGGGAAGATAATCTTCTCGGTCTTCGATACCTGACGCAACTGCGACATCTTAATCATACGCTCCTCCTTGGTAGTCAAAGCACGCATGATAGGAGGTTGGATAACGGGAACCAACGCCATATAAGAGTAAGCCGCAATAGCGATGGGGCCCAACAAATCCGGAGCCAACTTAGCTGTAAGGAAGATAGAGGTCGGGCCGTCAGCACCACCAATGATACCGATACTACCACACTCGTTAGGAGCAAAGCCCAAAGCGTAAGCACCCAAGAATGTAGCAAAGATACCCAACTGTGCAGCAGCACCCAACAAGAAACTCTTGGGGTTAGCAATCAGCGGACCGAAATCGGTCATAGCACCTACACCGATGAAAATCAAACAAGGATAGATACCCAACTTAACACCCAGATACAAGAAGTCAATCAAGCCTCCCGTTTTATAGAGGTCATACCAATCAATCTGACCCTCATCAAAGAGTGTTGGGTGGAACATCTCGGCACCCGGGAAGTTGGTAAGCAACATACCGAATGCGATAGGAAGCAGCAACAATGGCTCAAACTCCTTCTTGATGGCAAGGTAGAGCAAAAGCAACGATACACCAATCATCACCAATGACTTCCAACCCTGACCCACGAAGAATGAGACCAAGCCTGCTTCATTAGCAAAATCTTTCAGGCTATCAATAATGAAACTACCTGATTCAAGCAACTCTATCATAAGGCTACTCTATAACAAGTAAAACTTCACCCTCCATAACGGTAGCTCCCGCCTGGACATTGATAGACTTAACAACACCGGCCTTCTCGGCGTCAATATTGTTCTCCATCTTCATAGCCTCCAATACTACCAAGGTCTGACCTGCCGATACGCTCTCGCCCTCTTTAACATTGATTGCGATAACTGTACCCGGCAATGGGCAAGTAACCTTTGTGCCGGCTCCCGATGTAGGAGCTGCCGCGGGCTTAGATGCAATAGGAGTAACAGGTTTTACAGACAAACCGGTAGCAGCAGGAGCAGCCACAACAGCGGGCTTCGATGTCGCACGAGCTGTAGCACCCTCAATCTCTACATTATATTTGATGCCGTTTACAACGACACGAGCCTCTGTTGAAGCCTCATTAACAGCATCAATCTTAACCTCGTACTGGTTACCGTTGATTTTCAATGAATATTTTTTCATTACCTTATTCTATTATTTGTGTTTAGGGAGTTCTGTCAAACCATGAATCTTTGAGTTCCATGGAGAGTAAACTCTTGTAATACGATTGATTGTGAGCACCTCAGACTCGCGGTCGTGCAGATCACTCTTATACATTTTCAATGCAACAGCAATAGCTGCAACAATCTCGGCATCACTAATAGCGTGATCTTCCTCCTCGACTACCGCACCTCCTGCTACTGCTACTTTCTTGGCCTTACGCTGATGGGTAAAGATGTATCCCATAATCTTCATCACGCCAATCATCAACACCAGTACAAAGAAGACAATAAGGAAACCTACCAACGCCATCAACAGCATATCGGGCCAACCAATATTTGCAAATTTATCCATAACAAACTATTTTACAATGGAATATTAGAGTGCTTCTTAGCTGGGTTCTGCATACGCTTTGTTGCCAACGACTGCAAAGCACGGATAATACGGAAACGAGTGTTGCGAGGCTCGATAACATCGTCGATATAGCCGTAACGAGCTGCATTGTAAGGATTAGAGAACTTATCCTTGTACTCCTGCTCCTTCTCGGCAACGAACTTAGCCTTCTCGGCGGGATCGGTAAACTCAGCCAAAGCCTTAGCGTGAAGAACCTCCACAGCACCACTTGCACCCATAACAGCAATCTCGGCAGTAGGCCATGCGTAGTTGATATCGCCACGGATATGCTTCGACGACATCACGATGTAAGCACCACCATAAGCCTTACGCAAAGTAACTGTAACCTTAGGAACAGTGGCCTCGCAGTAAGCGAACAACAACTTAGCACCATGAGTAATTACGCCACCATACTCCTGTCCTGTACCGGGCAAGAATCCGGGAACATCAACCAAAGTAACCAA
>JAZRLD010000007.1:0-3485 GCA_045646685.1 Alistipes sp.
GTGCTCACCCTGACCCTGAATGATGGTCTGCTTCAACTCCTTAGAGTACTCAACCAAGATTGTGGGATCCTCGTACTTGATGTCGTTCAACAACTTACCGAGCTTCTCCTCGTCGCCCTGCTCCTTAGCCTTCACGGCTGCGCGGTAGCGAGGCTCGGGGAATACGATAGGCTCAACCTTCACGTGTGCGCCAGCAGCTGCCAACGTGTCGTTTGTGCGAGTAGCCTTCAGCTTCACGGTGCAACCGATGTCACCTGCTGACAACTCGGTAACCTTGATACGGTTCTTACCAGCCACGGCGAACAACTGTGAGAGCTTCTCCTTGTTACCTGTGCGGCTGTTCACGAGCTCCATACCCTCGGTAATCTTACCACGTACTACGCGGAAGTAAGTAATCTCACCGATGTGCTGCTCAATCTGGCTCTTGAATACGAATACTGCTGTGGGCAGAGTCTCGTCTGCTACCAACTCCTCACCCTCGGTAGATACGAACTTGGGCGCTGTTGTAGGAGTAGTCGGGCCAGGAGCGACGTTGATGATGAACTCCATCAAACGCTTTGTACCGATGTCGCGCTTACCTGAGCAGCAGAAGATAGGCATAACCTCACGGTTAGCAACGCCGAGCTTCAAACCTGAACGGATATCGTCCTGTGTGAGGGCACCCTTCTCGAAGTAGAGCTCCATCAATGCGTCATCATATACGGCAGCAGCCTCCGAGAGCTCCTGGTTCAATGCCTGTGCATACTCCAACTGATCCTCGGGAATCTCCAACTCCTCGCGAGTACCGTTCTCGTCGGTGAAGCGGTACATCTTCATCATAAGTACGTCGATGAATGCGTTGAAGCCGGGACCTACCTCTACAGGATACTGTACGATTACGGGCTTCACTGTCGATGCTGCGCGAATACCCTCAACTGTAGCCTCGAAGTTAGCCTTCTCGCCATCGAGCTGGTTGATAACACCAATCAAAGGCTTGTTCAAGATGCGAGCGTAGCGTGACTGAATCTCATCACCTACCTCCCAACCGTTCTGGGCGTTCATCACCATAATACCTACGTCACCTACCTTGAAAGCAGAGAAGAGGTTACCACAGAAGTCGTCCGAACCCGGGCAGTCTATGATGTTGAGCTTGCGGCCCATAAACTCTGTGAAGAGGGTTGTAGAGTAGATCGAGCGCTTGTACTCGTGCTCGATATCTGTGTTGTCAGAAATTGTGTTATTAGTTTCAATGCTACCCCTGCGGTCGATAACTTTACCCTCAAAAGCCATCGCTTCAGCAAGGGTAGTTTTTCCAGTGCCAGGCGCACCAATAAGAACGATGTTCTTAATCTCTTTAGCTGAATAGTTTTTCATATTCGTGAAGTTTTATAGGTTTTATTTTAGTTAGTTTGCTTAAGGTTGACCGTGCCCCGTGTTGGTTTTGCGAAGCGCGTTCGAAATATAAAGTTACGAAGATTTTTGTAATTTACAACAATCCTCATTAAAATTTTTTACAATTTAATAAAATATATAGTATAATGCGGCCTATTCTCGACTTTTTCTCGTATTTGTAGGGTTCTTCTGCTTGCAAAAGTAACATCTTCATACGCACGGCCTGCGCATAAATATACTATATATATAAAAAAGAAGAGAGCTCCCGAACGACGGGAACTCTCCTCTGTAAAACTATTTTCGTGAGATAGACTATTTATATACCTCCTCGCGGGGCAAGAGCGTAGGCAGGTTTGCTGTACCCAGCGCCATAATAGCCAACGCTGTTGCAGCCTGCTTCTGATACTCGGGAATACTCTTGTTGTAAGTATCGCGCTCTGTGTGCCAAATCTCGTGATAATCGAAGTTGTAACCCGAGGGGTCACTCCACTCGGCCATCTGTACGGCGGGAATACCCTCTACCATAAACGATGTAGCGTCGTTACCTCCTACGTTATCGGGCTTCTTGCGAGGCTCGAGCTTGTTTACTGTAAAGTTGTATGAGGGGTAGAGCTCCTGAATGGGCTTTGCAATCTTCTCGTACTCCTTCATCAAAGACTCGGGCGCATAGAATGCTGTGTAGGGCATAGGGCCTCCATCGCGGTTGAATACGTTTGAAATCTTATCCAACTTCTCGGGGTGGTCTTTAATCCACTTGAGTGAGCCCAGCAGACCAAACTCTTCGCCAGCAAAGAGAATGAAGACGATAGAACGCTCGGGCTTTGCGCCAGACATTGCCAGCATACGCGCAGCCTCCATCATAGCTGATACGCCAGAGCCGCAATCCACGCCACCTGTCGCTACATCATATGCGTCGAGGTGCGCACCCATAATAACATACTCGTCGGGATACTTCGAGCCCTTCATCGTAGCTACCACATTGTGATAAGGCACGGGGCCCATCTTGAAGTAGTTGCGAATATCGAACTCCAACTCTACGTAGCGACGCTGCTCGGCCAACTTGTAGATGCGGTCAAACTGCGCCTCGTCCAACTTGATGTCGGGTACTGCGGGCAGAGTCTCGAATGTTACGGTGCCATCATTTACCATCTTGCGGTCGTAGAGTGTGCGAATGGGCACCGCTGTGGGCTGAATGAATCCCAATACGCCAGCCTCTACCATCTCGTCGTAGAACAATGCGGGCATTTCGTTCAAGGGGCGCTTCTTGCCATCTACGCCAGCCTCGCGATTCTGCTTTGCAATCTCCTCGTTCTCCTTGATTGCGGCGTGACGACGCTCCTTAGCCGCTGCATCGTGGTCCAAAGGCCAGCCTGTGCTCTTGCTCTTGAGCAACACCCAAGCACCCTTCAAAGTACCCTTCATACGGTTGAACTCGTCCCACGTGCGTGGCTCGATTACCACGTGACCGCGCTGCGGACCCTTTGTGCCTGATGTGTATGAGGGAGTTGTGAAGTAGAGTGTCTCGGTGTACTCGCCCATAGCGCGGCCCCACCAGCCGCCACGGTTGAAACCTACGGGGGTCTCACCCACCTTCTCGGTGTGTACCTCCAAGCCCCACGACTCAAACTGCTTTACTGTCCACTCAACGGCATTGTCATAAGCTGCCGAGCCTACGGGACGGCCACCAATGCGGTTGCACAATACATCGAGATGCTCCATCACGCGGTTATCCTCGCGCGATATCTCCATAATCTTCTTCACGGCAGCGCTCTGCGCCCAAACACCTGCGGGCAGGATGAGCATTGCCAAAATCAATAACCTCTTCATTTGTCTGGATTTTTCTAACCTAATTTTTTTAGCCAATAAAAGCCTGTCGCGAGCAACTCGGACAGGCTTTTTATCATTATTGCTCGGCGCGATTATTTTACCTTCTGCCAGATAAGAGCTGATGAACCCAAGATAGCGGCGTTCTTACCCTCGATACCTGAAGGCAACAACTTAACCTTGTTCTTGAATGTAGCCATCATATTCTCCTCCATATACCACTTAGTGGGCTCGAAGATGTGCTTGCCAGCCTTAGCCAAACCACCGAACAAGATGATAGCCTCGGGAGA
>JAZRLD010000008.1:0-25093 GCA_045646685.1 Alistipes sp.
AAAAAATAACTTAAAAACAGAAAAACTATGTTTGCAATCGACAATTACGATTTCACTGGTAAGCGCGCTATCATCCGCGTAGACTTCAACGTGCCCCTCAATGGCGAGGGTCAGGTAACTGACGACACACGTATCCGTGCCGCTATCCCCACCATCAAGAAGGTGTTGGAGAAGGGTGGTGCTGTGATTTTGATGTCACACCTCGGTCGTCCCAAGAAGAATCCCGATCCCAAGTTCTCTTTGGAGCAGATTATCCCCGCTATCGAGGCTCGCTTGGGCGTAAAGGTTAACTTCGCTGGCGACTGTATGGGTGAGAAGGCTGCAGAGATGGCTGCTGCTTTGAAGCCCGGTGAGGTTATGCTTTTGGAGAACTTGCGTTTCTACGCTGAGGAGGAGGGTAAGCCCCGCGGCTTGGCTGAGGATGCAACAGACGAGGAGAAGAAGGCAGCTAAGAAGGCCCTGAAGGAGGGTCCCCAGAAGGAGTTTGTGAAGAAGCTCGCTTCATACGCTGACTGCTATATCAACGACGCATTCGGTACTGCACACCGTGCTCACTCATCAACAGCTCTTATCGCTGATTACTTCCCCAATGATAAGATGTTCGGCTACGTTATGGAGAACGAGTTGAAGGCTATCGACGGCGTGATGTCTAACCCCCAGCGTCCCTTCGTGGCTATCGTAGGTGGTTCAAAGGTATCTACAAAGATTACTATCATCGAGAAGCTTATGGAGAAGTGCGACAAGATCATCATCGGAGGTGGTATGACATACACATTCGCTGCAGCACAGGGTGGCAAGGTAGGTAAGTCAATCTGCGAGCCCGATATGTTCCCCGTAGCATTGGAGATTTTGAAGAAGGCAGAGGAGAAGGGTATCAAGATCGTTACTTCACCCGACGCTCTTATCGCTGACGACTTCTCACAGGATGCAAACACTGAGGAGGCTTGTGTAGATGCTATTCCCGATGCTTGGGAGGGTGTTGACATCGCTTCTAAGGGTAAGGAGCTCTTCGCTGAGGAGATTAAGGAGTGCAAGACTATCCTTTGGAATGGTCCCGTAGGTGTATTCGAGATTGACAAGTTCGCAACAGGTTCTAAGGCTGTAGCTGACGCTATCGCTGAGGCAACTGCTAACGGTGCATTCTCACTCATCGGTGGTGGTGACTCTGTAGCTTGTATCAACAAGTTCGGCTTGGCTGACAAGGTATCTTACGTATCTACAGGCGGTGGTGCACTGCTTGAGTATATGGAGGGTAAGGAGTTGCCGGGTGTGGCTGCTATCCGCAAGTAGTAAAATTATTTCTCGTGGTGTTTTCTGCGTTACGCTTGCGCCATAATTGCTCACATACGCCGATTATGCTCCGCATTATGCCGCTGCGCAGGCCTTGAAAACCCGCACGATAAATGAATTTTCAAGTTGGGAGGAGAGATTCAAGATGGGAGATGTTCCAATTTTGAAATCCCGACCTCAACAACATATAAAAATTTTTAAGGGCCGAGTGACTCGGCCCTTATTTTGATAATATAGAGAAAGTATTATTACGATGAAGAAGATTTTATTAACCCTTTCAACAGTTGCTATTATGGCAAGTTGTAATCAGAAGCAGGCCGAGAGCGTTCCCGCCCTCGACCGCGCTAACTTCGACGAGAGCGTGGCTCTCAACGAGGATTTCTACCAGTATGCCACAGGCGGCTGGCAGGCTAAGAACCCCCTGAAGCCCGAGTTTGCACGCTACGGTACATTTGACGTGTTGCGCGAGAACAACGAGATTCGTCTGAACGACCTCTTCGCCTCGATGACAAAGTCGAAGGCAGAGAAGGGCTCAGTGGAGCAGAAGATTGCTGACCTCTATACTATGGGCCTCGACTCTGTACGCCTCAACAACGAGAGCGTAGCACCCGTGAAGAGCGACGTGGAGCAGTTGATGTCACTCACCGAGCGCGACTACTTGGCTATCGCCACAGCACGTATTCACACCGCTGCGGGCAACCCCTTGTTTGGTATGTACGTGAGCGCCGACCTGCTCAACAGTAATATGAACGTACTCTACATCGACCAGTCAGGTTTGGGTATGGGTAACCGCGACTACTACCTCGACGAGGAGAACGCGGCAAAGCGCACAGGCTACACCGAGTGGCTCACAAAGGCCTTCACAATGCTCGGCTGGGGCGACGCAGCAGCAAAGGCAGAGCAGGTGCTCGCCTTCGAGACAAAGATGGCCAAGGCGTTCCGTTCGAACGTAGAGTTGCGCGACGTAGCAGCCAACTACAACCCTATGAGCAAGGCCGACTTCGAGAAGCGTTACAACAACTTCGCGTGGGGTGCTTATCTCGCGGAGATGGGTATCGGCTCATTCGACAAGATTATCGTAGGTCAGCCCGAGGTGTTGGACGCTGTATTCAAGCTCTTCGCCGAGGAGGATATTGAGACCGTGAAGGCATATATGGCGGCAAGCGTAATGTCATCGGCGGCAGGTTACGTGGGTGATGAGCTCTACGCCGCATACTTCGACTTCTTCGGTCGTCAGATGTCAGGTCAGCAGGAGATGCGTCCCCGCTGGAAGCGCGCTATGGCTGTACCCAACTCTGTATTGGGTGAGGCCGTAGGTGAGATTTACGTTAAGAAGTACTTCCCTGAGAGCGACAAGCAGCGTATGACCGAGATGGTGAAGAACCTTCAGGTGGCACTCGGTCAGCACATCGACGCCTTGGAGTGGATGTCAGACGCCACAAAGGCTAAGGCGCACGAGAAGCTCAACACCTTCACCGTGAAGATTGGCTACCCCGACAAGTGGAAGGATTACTCATCGCTCAACATCAACCCCGCGCTCTCATATTGGGAGAACATCAAGCGTGCCAACGCGTGGTTTGCAGCCGACAACTTGGCCGAACTGGGTAAGGAGGTTGACCGCGAGAAGTGGTTTATGTCGCCCCAGACCGTGAATGCATACTACAACCCCACAACAAACGAGATTTGCTTCCCCGCAGCTATTCTCCAGCCACCGTTCTACAACTCTGCGGCTGACGATGCGGTGAACTATGGTGCTATTGGTGTTGTTATCGGTCACGAGATGACTCACGGCTTCGACGATCAGGGCCGTCAGTTCGACAAGGATGGTAATATGAATAACTGGTGGACCGAGGAGGACGCGGCGGCGTTCAAGACTCGCACAGATGTGTTGGTTGAGCAGTTCAACAAGATTGAGATTTTGCCCGCGAAGGATGACCAGCCCGCAATTATGGCTGACGGCGCTTTGTCACTCGGCGAGAACATTGCCGATCAGGGCGGTTTGCGCGTGGCTTACACAGCACTTCGCAACTCATTTGAGGGTAAGGGCGAGCCTGAGGCTATCGACGGTTTCTCGGCGGCACAGCGCTTCTACCTCTCATACGCTACAATCTGGGGACAGAACATTCGCGACGAGGAGGCTGCACGCCTCACAAAGACCGATGTTCACTCGCTCGGCAAGAACCGCGTGAATGCAACATTGCGTAACATCGAGGATTTCCACAAGGCATTTGGCATCACCGATGGTGCTATGTTTATGCCCGAGGCGGAGCGTGTTATTATTTGGTAACGGGTTTTCTCGATAGAGTTTTAAGAGTGTCCAATTGGGCACTCTTTTTTTGTTATAATATAAGTGTGATAGGTGATATGGGTGTTATGGGTGGGGGCTTTTACCTATAATACTTATAGCACTTATAACACCTATTACTACCCCACTCCCCTACCGCAAAAAAAAACGGCCGCGTCACAAAGGGCGCAGCCGACCAGCAATCAAAAAACCATATTCTACAAAAAGAGTATTTACCTTTTTATATCTTTTGCTCCTATGCGCCTGCCTGATTGGCCATTTTTGGCGCTCTCAGGGAGCTATCGCAAGTGAAGCAGTGCGCTACACTTAAAACGTTTCCGAAGTCCCGTATCAATCCGAATTGTCGCGTTATTCAGATTGTCACGTTATTCATCTGCGTTGGCGCCGTGACTGCGCCCTGCTGCCTGCGAATGCGAGGGAACGCGTCCCGCGCCAGCAACGGAGAGTTGTTACCCTCGACGTGAGGTCGTTGCTCCTCGCCGTCGCTCCGTTGTTGTTACCCCTCGCCGTACAAATGGCAAGGGGCCTTTATATCGTTTTACGTTTAGCTAATTATTAGCGACCGAACTTGAAATCCAAGCCGATACCCCAAGCTGTTGAAGTACGGTTGTAGATATCCTTGAAATCCAAGCCTGTGTCAGCCATCTTGCCTACAGATACGATGTCCTTGTCGTAGATAGTGGGCATAAAACCTGCGTTGATGCGTACTGCGTCGCAAATCTGGTATGCCAAACCTACACCTACTGACCAAGATGAGATAGAGAAGTTCATATCTGAGTAAGCATTCTCGTTGAGCTGAAGAGCTGTGCGCTGTGTACCTGCTGATACCAACCACTTCTCTGAAATCTGCCACTCGGCACCGAGCAAGTACTCGTTAGTGTTGCCCTCGACGCAGGGAGTGAATGAGTTCTCAGCCTTCTTGTCGAAGAAGTGGTGCCACTCGGCAGTAACCTTAACGGGACCGAAGTGACGGCTTACAGCTGCTGCCAACAGGGCGGGAGTCTCTGACTTAACCTTTGAGCCATCAGCGAAGATGCCGTTGATAACGGGGTCCTTAGCAGATACCTCTGCAGACTCGATCTCAAGCTCTGTGCCCATCTTGAACTCGTACTTGATAGATGCATCCCACTTGCCCTTGTGCAAAGCAACTGCAAGGATGGGGCTGATAGATGTACCCTTCTGCTTAACATCGAGGATGTGGTCTGAAGTGAGGGCAGCATACTTTGCAGCCTCGCCAGCGAGTGCGGGGTTGAGCTGGCCCAACATCTGACCTGCAGCGGTGAAGAACTGAGCTGCGCCCATCATCTGACCATTGAGGCCCATAGCAGCCATTGTGGGGTTAATCTTGATATTGCTGATAGCACCTGTGTATGAGTTGTTAGTAACACCTACACGTACCTGTGCAGCAACAGACAACCAATCGGTGATACGGTAAGCAGCACCTACGTTGAAAGCCAAAGTCATTGACTTACCTGTGAGCTGCATATCCATATCGTACTGTGAAGCCGACAAGCCCATAGCACCACCCAACTGTGAGATAGCAGCGGGAAGAGCAGAGAACTGACGCTCGAAAGAGCCCAAGCCATTGTTAAACTCCAAAGAACCGCCACCACCGTTCACGCCGATGCCAGCCATAACAGCCCAACGGTTGTGCTTCCAAGCGAAGTGAACGCTGGGGATAACGGGAGAGAATACCTCACCCTTGTACTCCTTAGTTGCTACGCCGGGGTTCTGTGCGCCCATAGCGAAGGGAGCGTAAGTAGATGTGATTGTACGAGTCTGCTTCGCCATCTGGTCGTTGAGGCCGATGTGGAAACCGTCAGACATAAATACAACACCTGCGGGGTTGTTGTAAACAGCGTCTGAGTCGAGTGATGTACCACGCGCTACGCTACGCAAGAAGTGTGCGCTCTGGTTTGTGTTAGTCATAGGGCCACCAGCGAATGCCTGAGTAGCTACTGTCAAGGCCGCGATGGCCAAAATGAACTTGTAAAAAATCTTCATATTTTTCTTCTTTTTTCGCATCCACGCTGCGATTGCTGCAACAACGGTGATGCGCGTTAATATTGGTTTTTTGATGATTTCGTTTGCGGGGTGGATAGCGCGTATATTAAAGGTACACGCAGGCGGTGTCGCGCCCAATATCCGAATGCAAAAGTCAAATATTTTTTCCGAATGGCAAAATTTATGTGGTTAAGGCCTCCTCGGTGGTGCGAATTTTGGTCTATGAGTGACGAATGGAGCCATTTTGTGGCGAAAATACCCCTAAAAATACCCGTTTCGGGAAAAAGTATGTTCTAAAAGTACGTGGAGAGGAGGCGGTGGAGGGTGAGGGGTATAGGAGGGATAGGAGAAATAGGTGTTATAGGAGATGTATGAGTTATAGGGTGCGGGGATTATCCTATAATACCTATAGCACTTATAATACTTATAATCTACCACCCTACTCCCCCGCTGCACAAAAAAAAGAGTGTCCCGAAAGACACTCTTTGATATTTGATTTGCAGAGGGGATTTTTCGCTCCTCCCCCCTAAAATTTGTATGGCGGGAGGAATTTCAAGGCTTACGAAGTGTGAGAAACCGCAGCATACTTGACGTATGTGAGGATTTCGAACACGAGCGTAACGCAGAAATTACCCCGTCAGACGAATTTTTAATTAGAAGCCCTTACCAATAGCAAGGAAATCCTCAGCCTTAAGAGCTGCACCACCAATCAAACCACCGTCAACGTCCTCCTTAGCGAAGATCTCAGCAGCGTTTGAGGGCTTGCAAGAACCACCGTAGAGGATGGGACACTCAGCAGCAGCTGCGCCGAACTTAGAAGCCAATACCTCGCGGATGTAAGCGTGAATCTCCTGTGCCTGCTCTGCAGTAGCTGTCTCACCTGTACCGATAGCCCAAACAGGCTCGTAAGCGATAACGAGGTTAGCGAACTGCTCCTCTGTAAGGTTGAAAACAACCTCCTCGATCTGTGCCTTGCAAACGTCGAAGTGCTTGCCTGCCTTACGCTCCTCGAGGCTCTCACCTACGCAGTAGATAGGCTTCAAACCGTTAGCATAAGCCTGAATCATCTTCTTGTTCAAAGTCTCTGAAGTCTCACCGTAGTACTGGCGACGCTCAGAGTGGCCCAAGATAACATACTCGCAACCGAGAGCAGCAATCATAGAAGCAGCAATCTCACCTGTGTAAGCACCCTTAGCCTCTGTAGCGCAATCCTGTGCACCAACAGCGATAGAAGAGCCCTTAACAGCCTCAACAACCTGTGAAAGGTGTGTGAAGGGAGGGCATACGATGAAGTTTACGCACTCGCAAACCTCGCCACGACCAGCAACAACATTCTTTGCCAACTCAACGCCCTCAGCGGGGAGAGTGTTCATCTTCCAGTTACCTGCAACAATCTTTTTTCTCATTTTTGTAAAGTTTTTATTGTTTGTAAATTGTTCTGTTAATTTCGTTTGTTAATAAGGTTTACAACCACCTTGGTCATAATATCCTTCTCCTCGGTACGACTTTCGGCTATCATCAATGTGAGAGCCACAAGGGTATTATTATCTATCAGTCGCGAGCCATCCTCGCGGTAGAGAATGCCGTTTTTCTCCAAGAACCATAAAAAGAGAAATGCCGCAATGCGTTTATTACCATCACTGAATGAGTGGTTTTTGGTTGTGAGATACAACAAATTTGCAGCCTTCTCCTCTACACTGGGATATAAATCGCGTCCACCAAATGTTTGATAGATAGCTCCCATTGTGCTATGGAACGAACCATCTTTCTCGCGGGCAAACAACTCGCTCGCACCAAACTGAGTCTTCAACACTTGCAACGCCTCCATTGCACTCTCGTATGTTGCACGGAATCGCTCCTCGGAGGTAGTGTCCGAAATCTCCAACTGCTGGTAATCGTAGCGGTCGAGCGTATCCAAGCCATAAGCAAAATCGCTTATCACTTTTAGCAATCCGACAGCTTCGTCTCTTGTGACTGTTTTAGCCGCCAAGACATCATTCATCACAGCGATTGTACGCTTCAGCTCGTCTAACTGCTCGGCCTTAGCGTTGCGGTTGATGGCATAGCCCTGAATCAAATACTCTTTAAGAACTCTATTGGCCCAAATACGGAATTGGGTACCACGCAAAGACTTAACTCTATAGCCGACAGAAATGATTACATCGAGGTTGTAAAACTTTATATTTCGCGTTATCAATCTGCCTCCCTCATTTTGAACTTGTAAGAAATCCTTACAAGTTGCCGACTGTTCTAACTCACCCTCCTTATAAACATTACGAATATGCATCGTAATGTTTTGAGGGCGCACCTGCAACAGATTGGCCATCTGCGCCTGCGACAACCATACAGTATCATCCTCTAAACGGACATCCAACTCCGTCTGTCCGTCAGAGGATTGATATATGATTATCTCGCCTTTGTTCATAGTTTATACCTATGTACAATGATGTATGCTTACTCTGCTTTCTGCGCGTCAATCCAAGCCTTAACCTCGGCAGTTGCCAAGCCCAGCTTGTTCTTCTTATTGAAGCCGCAGAGGTCGTTGAAGAGCTTGCCGCCGCCGTTAGCCGCGGTGTTGCGGAACGACTCAACGGTGATGTAACCCATCTTCTGGATAGGTGCCACCCACTCCTCGGGGATACCTGCCTCAACATAGAGAGCAACATCGTCGGCCACAACCTTCTTCTCGGGGCGCATTGTGGGGAAGAACAAAACGTCCTGAATAGAGGGCTGGTTGAGCATAAACATTGTAAGACGGTCGATACCGATACCCATACCAGAGCAAGAGGGCATACCGTACTCCAATGCGCGCACGAAGTCCATATCGATAAACATCGCCTCGTCGTCACCCTTCTCCGAGAGCTTCAACTGCTCCTGGAAGCGCTCCAACTGGTCGATAGGATCGTTAAGCTCCGAGTATGCGTTACAAAGCTCCTTACCGTTTACGAAGAGCTCGAAACGCTCTGTGAGATCCTGATTGTCGCGGTGACGCTTACACAAAGGCGACATCTCGCGGGGATAGTCGCAGATGAATGTGGGCTGAATGAGGTGCTCCTCGCAGTACTGGCCAAAGATGGCGTCGATGAGCTTACCCTTACCCATAGTATCGTCAATCTCTACGTTCAAGCGCTGGCACGCCTCGCGAAGCTGCTCCTCCGACTGGCCTGTGATGTCGTAGCCTGTCTTCTCGAGGATAGCGTCGGTCATAGTAAGGCGGCGGAAAGGTGCCTTGAACGAAATCTGCTTACCGTCAATCTCAAGCTCTGTTGTACCGTTTGTAGCCATAGCCACGCGCTCCAACATCTGCTCGGTGAAGCCCATCATCCACTTGTAGTCCTTGTAGGCAACGTAGATCTCCATACAAGTGAACTCGGGGTTGTGGGTGCGGTCCATACCCTCGTTACGGAAGTTCTTACCGAACTCGTAAACACCGTCGAAGCCACCTACGATAAGGCGCTTGAGGTAGAGCTCGGTAGCGATTCGCATATAGAAGTCGGTATCCAGAGCGTTGTGGTGCGTGATGAAGGGACGAGCCGAAGCACCACCGGGGATAGGCTGAAGAATGGGAGTCTCAACCTCGATATAACCGTGCTCGTTGAAGAACTCGCGCATAGTGGCCATAATCTTAGAACGCTTAACAAATACCTCGCGCACGTGGGGATTAACCACCAAGTCAACATAACGCTGGCGGTAGCGCACCTCGGGGTCGGTCAGAGCGTCAAACTGCTTGCCGTCCTTCTCCTTCACGATGGGAAGGGGGCGGATAGACTTTGAGATTACGGTCAGCTTCTGGCAGTGAACAGACTTCTCGCCCGAGTTAGTGATGAAGGCAAAACCCTCAACGCCCACGAAGTCGCCGATGTCCAAGAGCTTCTTGAACACGGTGTTGTAGAGTGTAGTGTCGCCCTCGGGGCAGATGTCGTCACGACGGATATAGACCTGAATACGGCCTGTGTGGTCCTGCAACTCGAAGAACGAAGCGCTACCCATAATGCGGCGGCTCATAATACGGCCGGCGATACGCACCTGAGCAAACTGCTCCTTATTCTCCTCGGTGAGGGTTTCAGAAATGTGTGCGGCAGTAGCCGTCACATCGTACATCTCGGCCGGATAGGGCTCGATACCCAGCTCACGCAATGCTGTGAGCGACTTACGGCGCAAAACTTCTTGTTCAGAGAGTTCTATCATAGTTTTCGAATTTTTGTCCATTTGGGTACAAATATACATATATAAATTGAAAATTCATAATTCATAAATCAAAATTAGTGAGATAAGTATGATAGGGGTTATAGGTGTGATATGTGTTATAAAATTGTCATTGCGAGCCAATGCATTTTAATTGATTGATGATATAGGATAAACTTATAATTTTACCACCTTTTGTCACCCAAAAGGTGGAGCCAAAATGTGCGCGGTGACAAATTTTCGGGTGCGTCGCTTGCCGTCGGTAAAACGGACGCCTTCGCGCTTTTACTTCGTGAAAAGTTATCCGTTTTTTAACCCTCCGTCGGCGCTCCGCCCTTTTTCCGAAAAGTTTGCCGGCCGCGGTTAGGCTGACGCGCGGGAATAGTGATACTCACAAAAAAAAGTGTTACAGGATATAACTCCTATAACACTTATAATTCCTATAACACCTATTAAAAACTACTCGCGGAAGATATTAAATCGTCGCAGGCGGGGATTGCGGCGCGAGAGGATAACACCCTCGAGCAAGAGCAGTGCAATGGCCACAGCCACAAGGTATTGATACTGCTCGTTATACTCCTCGTACTTCACCGTAGTGAGCTCCGTGCGCTCCATCTCGTTTATGCTCTTGACAATCTCCTCAAGGCCGATAGACTGCTTCGTGGCGCGGACGTATGCCGCCTCCGTAACGGTGGCAATCTCCTCAAGCATAGGCTCGCCAAGTTTCGAAACGACCATCTCGCCATTCTCGTCCTTGACAAACTCGCCACCAATCTCGATAGGCGCACCCTCGGGCGTACCGATACCGATAGTGTAGATTCTGATACCCATCTCGGCCGCCTTCTTCGCCACGGCTACGGCGTCAGCCTCGTGGTTCTCGCCATCGGTGATAAGCACAATGACGCGGCTGCGCTCGCTCTGACTTGAGAATGAGAGCATTGCAAGCTCCAAAGCCTTACCCACATCGGTACCCTGCTCGGCAACGAGCGTGGGCGAGAGTCGCTTGGCAAAGGCCTGCGCCATACGGTAATCCGACGTGATGGGCAGCTGCACCTTAGGCTCGCCCGCAAAGGCCACCAAACCCACACGCTCCTGCTGCAAACCCTCGAAGAGTTTGTTTATGGCGTACTTGGTGCGCTCCAAGCGGTTAGGCTCGAAGTCCTCGGCAAGCATAGAGTTTGACACATCGACAACGAGCATCATCTCCACACCCTCGGCCTTCACCTCACGCAGCTTTGAGCCGAGCTGGGGACGTGCCGCAGCGAAGATAAGCAGCGTAAGGGCGGTCAAGTAGAGGAGCGCCTTCAAGCGCTGGCGGCTGACCGAAAAGTCGGGGATAAGTTCGCGCACAAGCTCCGTATTACCGAAGCGCGCCAAGAGGCGTTTGCGGCGGTGCGACACAAAGGCGAGGATTACCATCAGCAGAGGTATCAACGCCAAGAGATATAGATATTCGCCGTTAGCAAATCGAAACATTTTTCGGGTATTTTTATTGTAAACTTTTTTTCGCTGCGGCCATTTTCGGGCCACGGCGAGTATTATGGTATTCTCTTCAAAACAACCTTTTCGAGCAGGAACTCCGCCAAAAGCAGAGCGATAGCCGCAAGCACGAAAACGAGGTATCGTTCGTGGTAGATGGTAAGGTCTGTAATCTCCACCTTGCTCTTCTCCAACTCGTTGATTTCGTCGTATATAGCCTTCAGCTTCTGCTTGTCCGTAGCGCGGAAATATTGTCCGCCTGTCTGCTCGGCAATCTTGGTCAAGGTATCCTCGTCAATCTCCACATCCATCATCTGGAAGGTCATCTCGCCAAACATATCTATGGCAGGATAAGGCGCCTTGCCGCGTGTGCCGACACCGATGGTATAGACCTTAATGCCCATATCGGCAGCGATGTTGGCAGCCATAAGGGGCGCAATCTCTCCGCGGTTGTTCACACCATCGGTCAAAAGGATAATAACCTTGCTCTTTGCCTCGCTCTCGCGCAGGCGGTTGATAGCCGTTGCAAGGCCATTGCCGATAGCCGTGCCGTCCTCGATAACACCACTGCGCAGGCGCGCCAAAAGGGTTTGCAAAGAGCCTTTATCGGTCGTAAGGGGGCTCTGCGTGAAGGACTCGCCCGCAAAGACAGCCAAGCCGATGCGGTCGCCATAGCGGTCGGCGATGAACTCTCCCGCCACCTCCTTTGCCGCCGTCAAGCGGTCGGGCGTGAAGTCGCGCGCAAGCATAGATGATGAGATATCTATGGCGAGCATAATGTCGATACCCTCGGCATTTGTGCGGCTCTGCTCCTCAACATCTTGCGGACGCGCCAACGCCACCACAAGAGCCGCCACAGCCGCCACGCGCAACACGAACGGGGCGTGACGCAACCAATAGCGCAGCGTGCGTGGAGCCTTGCGCGCACCCGCCACAGAGGAGATGCGTATGGCCGCGCCACCCTGCAAGGTGCGGTATATGTAGTATGCGACCATTGGCACCACAAGTGCCAAGAGCCACAACAGATATGGATTTGCAAATTTCATTAGTTCAATTTAGTAAATAAGTATTATAGGTGTTATAAGTGCTATAGGTATTATAGGCAATTTCTTATAACACTTATAATTCCTATAACTCTTATAACTCCTCGTTTGCCGAAGGTGTATAACAAGAGGGATTTTAAGGCTTGCGAAGTGCGAAAAAGCGCAGTTTACAGAGCGTAAATGAGCATTTTGAGCACGAGCGTAACGCAAAAATCACCTTGTTAGACAGCTTCTCCTACCAGTTTTTCTTGCCTTTTATAATCACCCCCTTAGCCTTCTCGTCGAGCTTGTCCTGCGTCTTATCCTCCTGTGCCTGAATGGCATTCAGAAGCTGCTGTTGCTGCTCCTCGCTCATACCGCTCTTGGGGGGCTGCTTGGGTTGCTGGGGCTGCTCCTTCTTATCCTCGTTCTGGTCGCCACCACCCTGCTGATTATCCTTGTTCTGGTCCTGATTTTGGTCGTTATTATCGTTATTTTGGTCGTTCTTATTCTGATTATCGTCCCCACCCTGCGGCTGATTCTGCGGCTGGTTTTGGTTCTGATTATCCTGATTGTTTTGGTTATTCTGGTTGTCCTGATTCTGCTGGTTTTGGTCGTTCTGCTGATTCTGCTCCAGCAACTTTTTCGTCAGCGCGTAGTTGTACTTCGCCTCCATATCGTTGGGGTTCAGCACCAGCGAACGACGATAGCTCAGCAGTGCATCCTGCAACTTCTGCTGCACAAACTGCGCATTACCGAGGTTATAGAAAGCTTCGGCACGATTCTCAGCCGTCTGCAACGAGTCGGCCGCCGCAGCCTGCAACAAGGCCTCCGCCTGCTGGAGGTTACCGCTGCTCATCTTGGCCGCCGAGCCCTCGGGGTTGGTGTAGGCCGTAGTGTCGGCCATAGCCATACGAATCAGCGCATTAGCCAAATCATAGCGCGCCTCAAACGAGGTGCTGTCGTGCTGCAACGCCTCGCGGTAAGCATTCGAGCTATGCTCGTAGCGCTCCTTGGCAAAGAGGCGGTTACCCTTGCGCACAAGACCGCGCTCGGGCATACGCTGTGCCGCGGCATCAACCACGAAAAGGCTCATCGCCACACAAAGCAATATATATAAAAATGTCTTTTTCATCTTACTCCTCATTTTCTTCGCTCTCCTCCGCGGGGCGTGTCTGCTCGACAAAATCCCACGCAGCAGTAAATGCCGCCTCGTTCTCCTCGGCCTCGGGTGTGGCCTTGGCGAATTTCACCAAGTCGGCATCGCGCAGTATCTCGGTCAAATCCATCGACGACTTCTGCGGCAGCTCCACAGAGCGCATAGCCTCGATAATCTCGTCCGAGGTCATCTCCATAGCACCCACGCCAAAGTGGCCGTCGATATATGTACGCAGAATGTCAGTGAGAGCCGAATAGTACTCCTTATGCTTACCCTCCTGCCACAAGCGCTCGCCGCGCAACTGCTCCAACGACTTGAAGGCCTGCTCGTGCGGCGGCAGAGGGGGTGCGGGCTTGAACAAATCACCGAAGCTCTTGCCGTAGTGAGCCAGCACGCGCTTGGCAACGTAGAGCAACAAAGCGATGATTATCAGCGCAATAATGCTCCACAAGATATATCCCGTAATCTCGCCCATCTTGAACTTTAAGGTCTTCTGCGGCTTGATGTCGAAGATGGTGTGCGACGTAGAGTCAATCTGGAATGTGGTGACCATAACGGCCAACGTATCGGGGCCCGAGAGGGTGTCGATGATGTTCTTGTCGGCATACATCACCTGCGGTATCATATGGTGGAAGCCCTCCTGAAAGGCGGCCAGCACGTAGCTCTTGCGCAGCTTCAGGCGGCGGCCCTCGCGCTCGAGGGTATCAACGGGCACATCTTCGATAAGCTCGTAGCGGTCGTTCTGCATCTGGCTAAAGTCGGGGAAGAAGAGGCTCTGCACCAAATCCTTCTCCACCTCGATGGAGTAGGTAAACCTATCGCCAATGCCGATAGAGTCGGGCTCAACCGAGCCACTCACCTTGGGAGCATTGTCGGGTTTCACTACGCCCTCGGGTTGCGCCGTAGCGGAATAGAGTCCGCAACAGAGCATTGCCGTAACCAAAAAAGCGGATATGTAACTATAAATTTTATTCATCTTTTCTGTAATAAGTGTCATAGGTGCTATGGGTGTTATAAGTTTTATAGGATTTTATACTACTTATAACTCCTATAATTCCTATATCCTAAACCCTCCCGCAAATCTTTGCTCCTTTATCTCTTCTTAAAGAGCTTAATCAGCTCCACCACATAGTCACCATCGGTAGAAATCATAGCCGTGTCGATGCGGTTGCGGCGCAGAAGTTCATTGATGGCCTCACTGCGCTCCTCCCAACTCTGCGCGTAGTGCTCGCGCACGCTGCGTGACGAGGTGTCAAGCCACACCTTACCGCCCGTCTCGGCGTCCTGCAACTCCACAATTCCCACATCGGGCAACTCGGCCTCGCGGCGGTCATAGACGCGGATACCCACCAAATCGTGCTTCGAGCCGGCAATCTTCAGCGCGTCCTCCAAAGGCGTCTTATCGCGTGGTGAGTTCATAAAATCCGAGAGTATGAAGGTAGTACAACGCTTCTTGCTCACGTTCGACATAAAGCGAACAGCCTCGGAGATGGCGGTGCGAGATGACTCAGGCTCAAAGGAGATTAACTCGCGGATAATCATCAGGATATGGCTCTTGCCCTTCTTCGGGGGTATGAACTTCTCGACCTTATCCGAGAAGAAGATGCAACCCACCTTATCGTTGTTCTGCGCAGCCGAGAAGGCCAAAACGGCAGCTATTTCCGTAATGACATTCTTCTTCATACGCTCCGTCGTACCGAACATACGCGAGCCGCTGACATCGACCAAGAGCATCATCGTAAGCTCGCGCTCCTCCTCATAAATCTTGATATGGGGCTTCGACGAGCGGGCCGTAACGTTCCAGTCGATATCGCGCACATCATCTCCTGCGCGGTACTCACGCACCTCGCTGAACGACATACCACGTCCGCGGAAGGCAGTGTGGTACTTTCCGGCAAATATCTCGTTCGAGAGTCCGCGCGTCTTAATCTCTATCTTGCGGACTCGGCGGAGGATATCGTTCTCGTTCTCGCGCATTAGGGTACTACTACGTTGTTCAATATCTCGGTGATAATCTGCTCTGTGGTGATGTTCTCGGCCTCAGCCTCGTACGTAAGGCCGATGCGGTGACGCAACACGTCGTGGCACACGGCACGCACATCCTCGGGGATAACATAACCGCGGCGACGGATAAAGGCATAGGCACGTGCAGCCTTGGCCAAAGAGATACTTGCACGGGGTGAGCCACCGTAAGCAATCAGCGGCTGCAACTTCTCCAACGAGTACTCGGCGGGCTCGCGTGTAGCGAAGATGATGTCGATGATATACTTCTCAATCTTCTCGTCCATATACACATCCTCCACAACCTTGCGTGCCTTGACAATATCCTCGGGCGTTACGACCTTCTCAACCTTGGGCATACCTGCACCCGAGAGGTTCATACGAACAATCTCGCGCTCCTCCTGCTTCTTGGGGTATGAAATCTTAGCCTTGAGCATAAAACGGTCCACCTGCGCCTCGGGCAGAGGATATGTACCCTCCTGCTCCAAGGGGTTCTGTGTAGCCAATACGAGGAAGGGCTCGGGGAGCTTGTATGTATCGTCACCGATAGTCACCTGACGCTCCTGCATAGCCTCCAGAAGTGCCGACTGCACCTTTGCCGGAGAACGGTTAATCTCATCGGCCAGAACGAAGTTGGCGAAAACGGGACCCTTGCGCACCACGAAATCCTCGCTCTTCTGCGAGTAGATAAGCGTACCAACGAGGTCGGCAGGCAAGAGGTCGGGGGTGAACTGAATACGTGCAAAGTCGGCATCTACGGCCTTTGCCAGCGTAGTGATTGCCAATGTTTTAGCCAAGCCCGGCACACCCTCTAACAGGATATGGCCATTAGACAAAAGACCAATCAAAAGCGTATCGACCAAATGGCTCTGGCCCACGATGACGCGGCTCATCTGCTGACGCAGCGTATCGACGAAGACGCTCTCGCGCTCGATGCGCTCGTTAAGTTCTTTGATGTTAATTACTTCACTCATTGTTAGTATATTTTTTTTGTATTTCTTGCTATAGGTTTTATGGGTGCTATAAGTGTTATAGGTTTCACCTGCGGGCACCCCAGCCACGTCGCGCGCGGTTATATATGAACGGTTGACGTGTGAATATTATTGCAAATATATAAAAAAAAGAGAAAAGATGAAAGAGCAAAGATGAAAGAGCAAAGATGAAAGAGCAAAGATGAAAGATAAAAAGTGTGGGGGACTTTTTGATAAGTGTTATAGGAATTATAAGAGTTATAGGTGTTATAGGATTTTTATAATACTTACAACACCCATAACACCTATCACTTTTGCTCTTTGAACTTTGCTCTTTCCTCTAATAATACAATCCCTTCGAGCCGAAGATGGGGTGGCCGAAGTTGAACATCACGTAGCAGTTGTTGCGCGTGTCGAAATTATATTTGGTAACCGACAAACTCACAGGGCCCACGGGCGTATGATAGACAAACGACAGGTCGCCTATGTAGTGCATATATTCGCCATTGGCCAGCGGGTCGCGCAGCATAGCAAATGCTCCCGTGCGGAGGAAGAGGTTGGGGAAGAGCTTGAATGTCGGCATAATACCCAACGCTGCATAGCGGTTGGCGGCATACTCAGGCATATACAACATCTGCGAGTGCGGCAGAGGCGCATAGCGCGGCGAGGAGAGAATGGTGGCGTAGGGGTTACCGAAATTGGGGTGGGTGGTATATACCGCCTCAATGTTGTAGCTCACCGAGAACCACCAGTCGCGCCAGTTGCTGGGGTAGTGCTCCCACTTGATTTTTCCACCTATCCACTTGCGTGTCTGCTGCGCCTTCAGGCCGAGGGCAAAGAGCTCGGCATTCTCATACTTATCGCGTCCCAGAACGCCTATAACAGAGCCTGTGAAACGGCCTCCGCGTGTGGGGTAGGTAATCTTGTCGAGCGTCGAATATTGATACTGCAGACGTCCCGCCACGAAGCGGAACCAATCGTGTGTCGAGGGGTTGTCGGGCGTGTCGTAACTATCTATGTATGAGTAGAAATTATATCCCGCATTACCCGATAGCTCCAGCACACTCTTGCGCGATGTGGCCCAGCCAAAGCCCAGATGGGCGTAGGTCTCGATGGTACGCGCCTCGATGGTATTGCGGGTGGGTGTGACGTTACCGAACGAGCCACGCAGATTGGACTGCCACGAAGCCTGCACCGAGTAATCGACATACATCGGTCGGCGGTTGATAAGCACCGTGCGGCCACCCACACGCACCACCGATGACACAGGGCCGAGGAACAAATCGCCATAGGTCGTGAGTGCCGTGCGGCCCAGCTTGAAGTGGTTCACGCCGAGGAAAATCTGGTTGAAGGCCGTAGATGATATATTACCGCCCACGAGGAACTTAAACTCGGGCTTCGACGAGAGGCTCAGGTGCATACGGAAGTCGCGGTTGATGCTGTCGTAGGTAACCTCGGGGAAGGTGTTTGTCGTAAATTCGTTGGTGGCCATCAGCGTGAAGTAACGCTCACGAACCTCATCGAACGAGATGGTCGGCGTAGCCACAGAGTCGGGCAGAGGGCGCTTATTAAAGTTCATAAAGGTGCGGGCATACTCCTGTTGGCGATAGCTCAGGCCGTCGATATCCATATCGCTGAACTGCAACTCGGGGCAACGCTCGCGGAAGGCCTCGCGACGGAGAGCAACCTCCTTGTGCGAACGGCGCGTAGCGATGCGGTTGAGGAGCTCGGGCATAGCGCGCATAGCATCCTCGTAGCCGTGCTGAATGGTGGCCTGACCACCCGCGAAGTCCAGCAGCGAGGCGGTCACTTCGCGCTTGATAATCACACCCCTACCCTCGGGCAGAGAGTAATCCGTAGGCATCGTAACGAGCGACATAACCTGCTTCTCGACCGAAGAGTTTTGGGTGATATGCTCATTGTCGGCAACACACTGCGAGCCGATGAAAAACGAGGGTGCGAAATTCTCCTCCAAGGCTCGCCACGGGAAGTTATCGTAGCAGCCGCCATCGACCAGCACGCGGCCATCTTTATCCGTCACGGGGCGGAACAGAATAGGGTACGACATCGAGGCACGCACAGCGAAGGGCAAGTCGCCGCGCTCATACTCCACAGCCTCGTGGCGATTGACATCGGTGGCGATGCAGCGGAATGGTATCATCAACTTATTGAAGTCGCCACCACACACCACAGAGGCGGGTGCGAAGAGTTCGTTGAGCGCCATATCTATCTGCGAGGTGTTGATAAAGGCGTGAGGCAGTGCCAAATCAAGCGACGAACGGCTCGCCACCGTGTCGCGCTTAATATCGACATAGACGGAGAACATCGAGGGGACGTCCTGACGCTCGGTGTAGAAGAATTTGTAGCGGTCATCAATCTTTCCCGACACCCAATTCTCCACGTCGCCCGAGGTGACAATCGAGGTCATCTCCTCGACCGTATAGCCCGAGGCGTAGAGTGCGCCGATGATGGCTCCCATAGATGTACCCGACACGTAGTCGATAGGTATGTTATTCTCCTCCAGCGCCTTAATAACGCCGATGTGGTACAATCCCTTGGCTCCGCCACCAGCCAGCACAAGGCCTACCTTACCCTCGGCGGGGCGCATATCGAGCGAGTCGAGAATGATGCTCGAAGCACCACTCTTAAGCGAATCCTCCACCATACGCTGATGGCGGCGAATGATGCGGCGCACGGCGCGACGCTCCGACGAAGAGAGTGTATCGGTGAGCTGCAAATCGGTGAGTGCAGCCGAGGTGCTCTGCTGTGCCGCCACATTGTTAGTAACGAGCAGTAGCGATAGCAATATAAATAGTGTAAAAATACGGGCAGTTTTCATATTTTTTTCCTAACTTTGCGCGTTATATATATTATAATAACGCAAAATTATCGAAAAATAATATAAAACAAAATAGCAATGATTAACAAAATTAACGACTTGTTGGCGCGTGTAGAGGCCTTTGCGCCCACTACAGCGGCTGAGGTGGAGGAGTTCCGCATTAAAATCCTCGGCAAAAAGGGCGAACTTACAGCCCTTATGGACGAATTTAAGAGCGTGCCCGCAGAGCAGAAGCGCGAGCTCGGCCAGAAAATCAACGCCCTGAAGCAGGCAGCACAGACTCGTATCAACGAGCTGAAGGCTACACTTCAGTCGTCGGCCGTAAAGAGCGAGGCTATCGACGATATGACACGCCCCGGCTCGGCAGAGGCTGACGGCACACGCCACCCAATTTCGATTGTGAAGAATCAGATTGTGGAGATCTTCTCACGCCTGGGTTACACCGTAGCCGAGGGTCCCGAGATTGAGGACGACTGGCACGTATTCTCAGCCTTGAACTTCCCCGCATCGCACCCCGCACGCGATATGCAGGATACATTCTTCGTGGAGAAGGCATCGAACGAGCCCAACGTGAAGGATTTGTTGCTGCGCACCCACACCTCGTCTATTCAGGTGCGTGCTATGGAGCACCAGAAGCCCCCTATCCGCATCGTATGCCCCGGCCGCGTGTTCCGTAACGAGGCTATCTCATACCGCGCGCACTGCATCTTCCATCAGGTGGAGGGACTCTATATCGACGAGAACGTATCGTTTGCAGATATGAAGCAGTCGATTCTCTACTTCGCAAAGGAGATGTTCGGCGAGTCGGCAACGATTCGTATGCGCCCCTCATACTTCCCCTTCACCGAGCCTTCGGCTGAGGTGGACGTGAGCTGTAACTTGTGCGGCGGCAAGGGCTGCAACGTATGTAAGGGTACAGGCTGGCTGGAGATTATGGGTTGCGGTATGGTTGACCCCAACGTATTGGAGGCCAGCGGCATAGACTCAATGAAGTACTCAGGCTTCGCCTTTGGTATGGGTGTTGAGCGTATCGCTATGTTGAAGTATGGCGTGAAGGACTTGCGCCTCTACTTCGAGAACGACGTGCGCTTCCTGCACCAGTTTGACTCGGCGTTGTAGAAGGAATAGGAATTATAAGAGTTATAGGAGTTATAGCAGCAGCGCAAATACCGCACTATCACCGCAAGCCTATAACACTTATAGCAATCAGCAATTTTGAATATTAAAACCCTATATCGCTCATTGATGCTATGCGTCATCGTAGCCACGATTCTCTCGGGATTCGTGGCTAAAGCCGCTATACGCACAGGCGAGAGGGTGACAAATAGAGTAGAGGAGGATACCGTAAGCAACAAACCGCGCCTTATCATCCCCGACTCACTGCGTGCGGCATATCGCTACACCGATGCGCTGAAGCAGGCTACAATCCACAAGGATACGGCTGCGGCACGCAAGGGTTATATGGAGACGTTGGAGGTGGATTCGCTCTACGCGCCCGCACTTTATCAGCTGGCTATAAATGAGTTACGTGAGCCCGGCCACGAGGCGCAGGCTCTGCACTACGCCCGCCGAGCATACGAGCAGGACACGATGAGCAAGTGGTACACCGATGCCTACGCCCGTTCGCTGGTGCTGAACAACCGCTACGACGAGGCGCTGCCCATCTACCGCCGACTGATGAAGATTGACCGCAACAATGCCGACCACTATCGCATCTTGGCGATGATTTACAACCAGCGCAAGCAGCCCTACTCGGCCATCTCGATTCTCGACTCGGCCGATATGCGCTTCGGCAAGAACCCCTATCTCTCGAATATGAAACGCCACCTGCTCATCACTACGGGGCAGATGGAGCGTGCCATCAAGGAGGCGCAGGAGAGCGTCGATGCGGCACCCTACGAGGTGGAGAATGTGGTTTCGTTGGCCGAGACCTACGCCGCCGCAAAGAAGGATTCTTTGGCACGTGCCACATTTGAGCAGGCTCTGAAGATGGACTCCACGAATGTGCAGGCGTTGGGACTCTATGCCGACTACTGCTCGCAGCAGCGCGACACGAAGGGTTACTTGGAGGCGTTGCGCAGATTGTACGTACTCGATGAGTTTCCGTTAGAGCGAAAGATTGAGCTCTTCAAGCGACTCACCAACGACCGTAAGTTCTACGGACAGAACTACTTTGCACTCGGAGCTATGGCCTCGGCAATGGCTCTGCACCACCCCAACGACAAGCGCGTGGTGGATATTTATGGCGACCACCTCTTGGCGGGTGGCGACACAGAGGGGGCACTTGCGCACTTCAAACTGCACCTGAAGGACGAGCCGCCGCAGATGGATTATTATATGGCCGTAATCGACATCGAGGACTATATGAACCGTCCCGATTCGGTAGATATGTATGTTCAGCGCGCGGTGAAAATCTTCCCCGACGATCCCGTTTTATACATCCGCAAGGCCAACCGCCAATACGTCAAGGGCGACCTGCACGGCGCGGTGGCAACCTTTGCCGAGGCACAACAATTTGCGCAGACGGATTCTCTGCGTGGCGAGTTGTGGGGCTACACGGGTGATGCGTATCACGCTATGGTTGAGCGCATTAGAGCAGGTGAGAAGGCCGACACTACGGGCTACAAGATACGCTTCAGCGACAAGAAGGCATTAAAACTCTGCTTCGAGGCCTACGAGAAGGCGCTCGCACTGTATGCTGACAACGTGATGGTGCTCAACAACTACGCCTACTTTATGAGCGAGGAGACCGACGATGCCGAACTATTGGAAAAGGCTATGAAGATGTCGGCACGCGCGATACACCTCGAAAAGGGCAACGCCACATATATCGACACCTTCGCGTGGATTCTCTACAAGCTCGACCGCTTGGAGCAGGCACGCACGCATATGCGTCAGGCGTTGTCGCTCGACACCACGAAGAGCGCCGAGTTGCCGTTGCATTATGGCGATATTCTGTTTGCGCTTAACGAGCGTTTTATGGCCGAGACCTACTGGAAACGCGCCCTCGAGATGGGTGCCGACAAGGAGGCTATCGAGAAGCGTCTGGCTATTCCCAAAGATGTTAAAGATGCCCGCGTGGAGGATTTCCTCGCCGAGGATAACAAGAAGAAAAAAGAGAAATAAATGAAGATGACTGTGCGAATATATATGCTTGTTGTGGCACTGCTTATAGCTCTGCCACAGTGTGTTATGTCGCAGAGTCAGAGCGACGAGGAGAAGGCTCGCATAGCCGAGCAGCGTCGCATCGTGGAGCAGTTGGAGAAGGAGTTGGAGGAGGACGAGAAGAAACTCAACTCCATCAAGAAAGATAAATCCACCGCCCAGCAGCGTGTGCGTAGCATAACAAAGCAGATTAACTCGCGCAACCAGCTTCTGAACCGCACCGAGCGCGAGATTGGCTCCATAGAGCGCAGCATCGTGAAGAATGACTCGCTGCTCTCGCAGACACAGCGCAGGTATGACACCGAGCGCGAGAACTACGCCGAGATGGTGCGCGAGGCGTATCGTAACTACAAGCAAAACAACTACATAACATATATCCTTGCGTCGGAGAGTTTCACCGATGCGGCACGTCGCATAGCCAACATACGCGCCATAGCCGTCCTGCGCGAGGAGCGTCTGCACCGTATGGATTCACTCGCCAAGAGCATCGAGGAGCAGCAGGCTTCGCTCTCGGAGCGTCGTCGCACGCTGGACGATGTGCAGCGCAAGGCGGAGGCACAGCGCAAGAAGTTGCAGGGCGATGTATCGTCGGCCAAGAAGGCTATGAGTCAGCTCTCAAAGCGCGAGCAGGCGGCCCTAAAGGAGAAGATGGAGAGCGAGGAGCGCCTCGATGCAGCCATTGATGCGTTGCGCAAGCTGACGAAGGGTAACAGCGTGGGTGCTTCGTTCTCGCGCACGACATCAAACCTTAACCTGCCCGTTGTGGGTGGTCGCGTGCGCGAGTACAAGGGTAATATGGCCGAGATTATTGGTGCAAAAGGGGCTGATGTACGCTCTATCTATGAGGGTAAGGTGGTGGAGGTCCGCCGCAACAGAATATCGGGAAAATACGACGTTTTTGTGGCTCACGGAGAGTATATAACATCCTACGCCAACCTCGACAACGTGGTGGTGCGCAAGGATCAGAAAATAGAGAAAAACGGCACTCTCGGCGAGGTGGGTGCCTCGGTGAATCTCACCACGATGAATACCGAGTATAAGATGGTGTTCGGCATCTACTCGCCCAACCCCAAGGAGGTACTTCGCGCCGCAAATTGCTTTAAGAAAAAGTAAAAAACTACTAATTATGAAACCTTACATATATTTTTTTGTTTTTGTTCTCTTTCTAATAACATCTGCTGTTATCTCTTTATGGTACTTTAAGAAAGATTTTTTTACAAAAAATAATCTTGAAACTATTGTTGCATTTATGACAATAGTAACAGGTATTGCATCCGTGGTAGTAGGTTTTATTACTATAAAAGTTATGTTAGACCAAAATAATCGCGAGCAGATACTACTTGAATTTCAAGAAAAAGAACATCAACCTATTTTTATAGTAAAAAAAACACTCGGTAAAAGTTATGCAGATAAAGATATATATGACTATGAGGAGTTTACTTTAGAAAATGTTGGTCACACATATAAACATTTGGAAAGTGTTAATATCAAAACATTTGTAAAAATATCTCATAGCATAATGAAAGATGATTATAAAAATATAATATCTTATATCCCTTTATCATACTATTACAATGCCACTTCTAAAACAGGTGACGTTACAGATTTAGTATATTACTCGCATAGCTCTAATTATGAGCATAATAACGAAAAATATTCCAACCTATATTTTAGTGCCATAGACTATAATCAAAAAACTGATAACGAGAAGCTGTTTGTTGATAAGATACAATTTTTTATCATAAAATATACCGATATTTACGATAAAGATAGAGTTATCTATCTACAAGATAAGGAGGTGGTTACCGAAGAAATTTACAATAATATCAAGACTTTAGCAGAGCAAGATTATGAACATAATACATATAATCTCTCTGAATTAAGTTTAGATATATATTGGAATAATTGTAAGCAATTGAAATAATTATGGTCCGCTACTACAACGACTCGACAACATACCGCCTGCGCGAGAAGCGCAAGGTGGCCGCGTGGCTCAAGATGGTGGCCGAGCAGGAGGGTTACACGCTGGGCGATGTGACCTACATATTCTGCTCGAGCGAGGTGCATCGCAAGATGAACATCGACTACATCGGTCACGACTACTTCACCGACATCATCACCTTCGATTACAGCGAACTCGAGGAGGGTGTGGTCAGCGGCGACATCTTCATCGACGTGGAGACCGTGGCCGACAATGCCCGCATTTATGGCGTCACGGCACGCGAGGAGATGCTTCGCGTGGTGGTGCACGGCGTACTGCATCTCTGCGGTCAGAAGGACAAAGAGCCCGAGGACGAGAAGGAGATGCACCGCAAGGAGGATAAGTACTTAGCAATGTATTAAATGACTGCTATTCAACCAAATACAAATCTATACGACTACGACATCATCGTAGTTGGCGCAGGTCACGCAGGTTGCGAGGCGGCCTCGGCGGCGGCCCGTATGGGCTCACGCACCTTGCTGCTGACGATGGATATGCAGAAGATGGCCTCGATGTCGTGCAACCCCGCCGTGGGTGGCGTGGCCAAGGGACAGATTGTGCGCGAGATTGACGCGCTGGGTGGCTGTATGGGACGCATCACGGACCGCTCGACCATTCAGTTCCGTATGCTCAACCGCTCGAAGGGAGCCGCTATGTGGAGCCCGCGTGCGCAGTGCGACAAGGAGCTTTTC
>JAZRLD010000009.1:0-34995 GCA_045646685.1 Alistipes sp.
GAGTCGGAGCCTAAGGCCGAGATGGACCGTTTTATGGAGGCGCTGGTGCAGATCAAGCGCGAATGCGAGGCTGCAGCCGCATCGGGCGAGAAGGACAACGTAGTGGTGAATGCACCTCACACAGCCGTTGAATTGGCGGGCGAGTGGTCACATCCCTACTCTCGTATGGAGGCCGCATTCCCCTTGGAGTGGGTTAAGTGCTCGAAGTTCTTCCCCTATGTAACGAAGATTGACAACGGCTTCGGCGACCGCAACTTGGTTTGCTGTAATGCAGATTAAAGATTCGCATAGAAAACCACCCGACTTGATATCAAGTCGGGTGGTTTTTTATTTATTATAAGAAAATATTACTTCTGCAACTGTGAGTTGTCAGCAACAATCATATTCTTGTCAACACGGAGTGTAACGTTGCCATCAACCTCCATCAAGATAGTAGGCTCGTTGGGCTTAACTTCCTTAACTACGCCATAGATACCGCCTGCAGTGATAATCTTGTCACCCTTCTTCAAACCCTCGCGGAACTTAGCCATCTCCTTACGACGCTTTGACTCGGGGCGCCACATAAAGAAATACATAACGGCTACCATAAGCAACATCATTACCCAAAAACCACCCATTCCGGGCTGTGCAGCAGCTGCATCTGCCTGAAGAAAATTCATCATAATTTATACGTTTTAAGTTTTGTTATTCTTGTTTATCTTCTTTGCCACCTCCGTAGCGTGACAAAGATAGCAATAATTCACCAATAGTCAACCCTATTCCACCTCGGCCTCGGCGTATATCTTCATCGGATTGCCCTTTTCGGCGAAATAAAACTCCATAAGTTTCATTTGCCAGCCGTAAAGCGTACGCGAATCAAACTCGAAATGTATCTCGCCACTTTGGCCGGGAGCTATAGGCTTGCGGTCGTAGTTAATCTTTATACATCCGCACGTTGTAGTGTGTCGCAATAGGACAATAGGATGGTCACATCTGTTCTCCACGCGCAGCGTCTTGGCGATTATCTCGCCCGAACGCATCTTGCCAAAGCGAAGCGTGTCGGCCACGCCCTGCTCGACATCATCGGCCGTAATGGCTATCGTCTGCGTGTTTACATCCGAGGCCATTGTCGCAGCGTTTTTATCCGCCTTGTGTGCACTACCTCCGCAAGCTGAGCAGAGCAATAGCAAAGTTGCGATGTATGCCAGCGCCTTCATTATATCAAGCCGCGACCGCTCTTGTTAATCTTGCCCTCCTCGGTGAGTGAAGCAACAATCTTGTCGAGGATACCGTTGATAAAGGTGCTACTGCCGTGTGTAGAGTAGTACTTCGCAATCTCGATATACTCGTCCAAAGTAACCTTCACGGGAATTGAGGGGAATGTAACCAACTCGGCTACAGCCGTAGCCATAATGAGGTTATCCATAAAGGCGATACGCTCAACGTCCCAGTTGCGTGTGTACTTCTCAATCTCTTCTTGATAGTTGTCGAAGTTTACAGCCGCCTTTGCGAAGAGCTCGCGTGCAAAATCCAAATCCTCGATGCTCTTGAACTTGGGCAATACCTTTACATCGGTGTGCGATGCGCGTATATTTGAGAGTGTGCGTGTAACCATTATCAATGCAAAACCCAAATCGTCGTTCCAGAGGATAGACATCTCGTCCAATGCACTCTCCAAAATCTCCGACTCCTCCAACTCGCGTGTATAGAACTCGGTGATAAGGGCCAAATCCTCGCGGAATGATGACTCCTGTGAAGTCATATACTTCTTGAAGTAATCGCTCTGCTCCAACTGAGTGTAGAGAGCCTTTACGAGTTCGGGATATTTAGCCCAAGAGAGTTTGCGTGAAGCCAAATAGTCATTCACCGAGTCGCTCTGGGCGAGAAGGCGAATAACAGCATTATCGACAAACTTGCGGTTGGGGTTAAGATCTTCGTAAGTGGGGAGTTTCTTATTCTTTGCCGCCTCCTGACGTTGTTCGGCATACTGAGCCATCTCGACAACGAGCGACATCAAAAGAAAATAGAGATCGTAGGTCTTGTCAATAGACGTTACGAGCATCTTTTCTGAAGCCATCAATGAGTCGGCGTCCGACTTCATATGGGCGTATAAGGCCTTTACGACCTTAATTCTGAGCATTCTTCTGCTAATCATAAAAAATGAACCTTAAATCCAACCGCAAAAATAGAAAAATGTTTCTCTATCTCAAAATCTTTCGGCCTAAGTTGAAAATATTTTTTATATTTGCATTGATAACAGCCGCTTGTCGGCATATTTATTTAAGGAAATGTACGATTATATTGTATCTAATTTACGTTTGCGTATCGAAGGTCCGATAGCGAACAATTTCGACGATAGATTGCAGGGCTTCAAGCCATTTGCTATAGAGCGTGATGCTCAGGCCGTGTGCGATATGGTAGTAATGAGTGGTTGCGAACTCTTGCTCGATGGAGTAGAGTGCCAAGAGCTGACACGTTTTGAGTTTGCCGAGCGCGATGCGGAGTGCGTATTTCTGCGCAGCGAGGAGGAGTATATTCTGACAATTAAGAATGCTACGCGCGCGCAACATATATTTAAATGTAACCGCAACTCAACTCAGTACGTGCAGACAAATGCAGGCGTGGTAGATACCGATTACTCATTCTTGCGCTTTGGTATTTGGTTTATGCTCAACATTGTGGCGGTGCAGAAGTTGACAGCAGCAGTTCATACGTCGGTTATCGTCTGTCACGACGAGGCTATTATGTTCCTCGGAGAGTCGGGAACGGGTAAGAGTACACACACGCGATTGTGGCGTGAAAATATCGAGGGAGCAACACTGTTGAATGACGATAGCCCCTTCGTTGGTATTCGTGATGGCCACGCGGTGGCGTATGGCTCGCCGTGGAGTGGAAAGACTCCTTGCTATAAGAACGAGAGCTATCCGATTCGTGCCATTGTGCGTCTTTCGCAGGCACCTCATAATAAGATGTATCGCTTAGGTAAGTTGCAGGCAATAGGTGCTTTGTTGCCATCGTTGCCTCCCGCTTTTGCTTTTGATGATAAGCTGGAAGATGCTGTAATGAACGTGCTTTCGGCTGTAGTGTCAAAGGTGCCTGTATATCACCTCGAATGTCTGCCTAATGCCGAGGCGGCGCAGTTATCTCACGATACGATTTTTGGCGTATGAGGTTGGACAACAAGATATTCTTTGCCGAAGTCGAGGAGTTGCTTGCCGAGGGACGACAGGTGACAATCTTGGTGAGAGGTAATAGTATGCGCCCCCTGTTGCGCGATGGCCGAGATAAGGTTATATTGCGCAAAGCTAATGATGAGGATATAAAAATAGGTGCCGTTATGCTCTTCCGCCATCGTGGCTCACACGTTATGCACCGCGTGACAAAGATTGAAGGCGATGTGGTTATCTTCGAGGGTGATGGAAACTATAAATTGCAAGAGGTTGCTTCGCGCAATGATATTATCGCCGTTATGGAGACCGTTGTGCGACCTTCGGGACGACGCATAGAGTGCAGCGGTCGCCGCTGGCGCGTTTTGTCGTTTGTATGGCTCTCACAGGCGCGTTTCGTGCGCCGAGTTATACTTGGAATTATGCGAAGATTAAAGTTGTAAAGATATGGATATTAGAATAGGACACGGATACGATGTACACGCCTTAGCCGAGGGTTTGCCTCTCTACTTGGGCGGAGTTAAGGTTGAACATACAAAGGGTTGCGTGGCGCACTCGGATGGCGATGTGGCGATTCACGCTATTTGCGACGCTTTGCTGGGAGCTTTGGCATTGGGCGATATAGGTAAACTATTTCCCGACACCTCCGCCGAGTTTAAGGGCATTGACTCAAAGATTCTTTTACGCCGCGTGTGCGACGTGGTAGCCGAGCAGGGCTACTCAATATCTAACGTTGATTGTACTATTGCTATGCAACGTCCCAAACTGCGCCCGCATATAGATACAATGCGCGCAACGCTGGCCGAGGTTATGGGCCTTACAGTTGACCGCGTATCAGTCAAAGCCACCACTACCGAACGTCTCGGCTTCGAGGGCCGCGAGGAGGGCGTCTCAACCCACGCAGTGGTTTTATTGGTAAAATAAAAGGTAATGATACCAAAATAAAAAAAGGTTTGAACCTAAGTTCAAACCTTTTTTGCTCTATTTGAGTTATTACTCCTCCTGACGGTAAGTGTGCTCAACGTAGATAGCGTGCTGCATCTGCTCGCGCTTTGCGATTGAGGGCTTTGTGAAGTACTGACGACGACGCAACTCCTTCAAAACACCTGTACGCTCATACTTACGCTTAAACTTCTTGAGGGCCTTCTCGATGTTCTCTCCCTCCTTAACGGGCATAATAATCATAATCTTATTCTTTTTTATTTTTGTTATTTTAAAATCGTTTGTTTGGGTGGCTGTAAGTGGCCAACTTTTGCTGCGGGGCTCAAAACCTTGTCTTGTAATCCCCAAGTTCGTTATAACACTCTACTCGGTGGCACGGGGCCCAAATCGAAGATACGGAGCCAAACGTTTGGCTTCCTCCTCGGATAATATGTTCTGCTCGGTCATCTCTTCGATTCTACTCCAACCTCCTTTCAATTGTCGTTGTTTAATAATACGCCTCAAAGTCTGCGCCGACACATAAGGGTGACGCTCTAACTCTTTTGGGCTCGCAAAGTTAACATCTATTTTTGAAATAACGAAACTATCGCAAGAAATTTTCGCTAAAATCTTCTCAAAATTGCTCTCTGTGATGCATTTAAGTTCCGATAATTGCTCCACGGAGTGGTATCCGCCCAATAATTTGCGGTATTTTATAATTTCCGAGGCACTTTTCGGGCCTATGCCATCTATGGCCACAAACGCCGCAGAGTCGGCTCTATTGATATCGACAAAAGGTTTTGGCGCAGTTGTTTCGCTTTTGGATTGTGGTTGTATCTCATCTTTCGTTACCTCCTCAAGCTTTGTAGAGAATATAATATACGGAACAATCTTTTCGGCCATTTCCTCACTCACGACATAGCAACGCTTAAAATGTTCTATTGAATGTATTCCCCCGCTCGCATCACGATAGCGCACGACAACCTCCGCCTGCTTGGGCGAGAATCCCCAGCGGGTGAGATATGCCGCCGATGCGGTGTCAACAAGAAACTTTTCAGGGGTAAATTTTTCGATTATTTTTATGCCAGCAGAGTTGCGTTCTCCACCTCTTTCTGATGTAGTATGCACGTCCGCACGATAAGCGATACCCTTCTTATACTCTTTAGGTTGCGGAGCGAGAGAGTCTGCGATAATGATATATGGTTTCAGCACAGCATATAGCGAGTCGGTCATACCTGTCACCTGCGTCAAATCCTCCTTTATGCGATATACCTTTCCGTACTTTCGCCAGCGGACAATACCCGCAGCTACAGCCGACGGTACACCAGAGGCACGCAGCTCCTCATACTCGTATGTATTGGGATTGAACTCACTCAACGAAATCTGCTCTGGTTCGGGATTATCTATCAACTTAGGCTTTTTAATAACCTCGGCAATCAAGACAAGCAAGAGCAGAATCAATAGCAGTGGTGCCAACGTAAGCAAACCACGACGCGACGCTTCGTCAAAGAGTTTCATAACCGCACAATGCTACCATTCGGCCTTATTCGAGAGCCACAACTTACGATAACGACGCGAGGGCGACTCAATCATCTCGCCCAAACCATACTCCGCCCAACGCTCATCAACAAGATGTATAGTATCCGTTGCCGACATCACTACATTTGGGAAACGCGCAGGGTTTTCGCCCACTCCCGGATGTTTGCTGCGTGCATCCAACAACAACTCTCCGCCACTGAGCAACTTAACATCGCGACGCGGATCGCTATTGGCCATAGCCAACCACAGCAAGTCGTTCATCGTCATCGCTCCTGCCGCTTGATAATCGAACAACGCGACATATTTCATCCCCGTGATGGTATTCTTGGTCAAATACTCCGTCACATCGACCTTTTCGGGGCGATACTCATCGGCAAAGAGTAATAATAAACCATACTCCTCAACAAAACGACTATCGAACAACGCCACACCCCCAAAAGGCTCTGCCATACGTGGCTCTGCAATGGGCTCAACCGCTGAATTTATATCCACATCGGTCAAATCCACAGCCAACTTACCGCCAAAACCGCACGTCGCCGTTGCGTGGTCCAGCACATCCAAAACACCCTCCGAACGGATAATATCGCGCTTTTGGTCGGCGCGGCGCAACAGACGGCCAAGCGTCGCAAACGAGCGAATATCGTGCTCGGCCGAGGCCACCACCATATATTTATTAAACATCATCTGGCCTGCACCCCACAACGACTGCGCCACCTTGTGCGACTGACCAACATAACGTTTATCTATCGACACTACAGCCAAGTTATGCGCCGTCCCCTCTACGGGCATCCACAAATCGCGCACCTCGGGCTGCACAGCCAAACGAATCGGAGCAAGGAAAATCTTTTCCGTTGCCTCGGCTATGTATGCATCCTCCTGTGGTGGCACGCCCACAACCGTAGCGGGATAGATAGCTCCGCGACGATGCGTAATACAGGTGACGTGAAAACGTGGATATAAATCTTTGAGTGAATAAAAACCCGTATGGTCGCCAAAATCGCCCTCTACGGCCTTCTCCTCCGTAGGGTCAACATAACCCTCGATAACAAAGTCGCAATCCGACGGAATACGAATATCACAAGTCAAAGCCTTAACCAACTTCACAGGTTTTTGACGCAGGAATCCCGCCAACAGATACTCGTCCATATTATCGGGCATAGGCGCCGTAGCTGCATAAGTATATGCAGGATCTCCTCCCAACGTAACCACAACGGGCATCTTCTCTCCCAAACGCTTATAGGCATCGTAGTGGCGTGCGCCCGTCTTATGCATATGCCAATGCATACCCGTCGTGCGCTTGTCGAAGCGCTGCATACGATACATTCCTACATTGCGTAAACCCGTTTCAGGATCAATGGTATTCACCATAGGCAGAGTCACAAACGCTCCACCATCGCACTCCCACGAGTGCAACATCGGCAGACGCTCCAAATCGACCTCATCGCCCTGCCATACAACCTGCTGACACTCGCCACGTCCCGACACGCTCTGCGGAAACCACTTGGCAACATCGGCCAACAGTGGCAACATACGCATCTTCTCCCACAATGAGCCCTTTGGCGAGAGAGCCTCGCCTAATAACGAATTTATACGCTCTGCAATATCGTCCAAGCGCTCCACACCCAAAGCCATAGCCATACGGCGTGACGAGCCCATCATATTGGTGATGACGGGAAACTCCGTGCCCGTATTCTCAAACAAGATAGCCTTGCCACCGCCCTCCGTCTTAACCATACGGTCGGTAATCTCGGCAATCTCGAAACGGGTGCTGACAGGCGTTTTGACCCTTACCAACTCCCCCTCGCGCTCCAAGCGGGCGATATATTGTTGCAGACCTGCGTACATAATTATTTCATTTTCATAGGCACATAAGGTACCTTATATTTATCATCCAACTGCAAAATCTGATTCTCGTGCATAGCCTTGTCTGCAAGCAGCGCAAACTGCGTAGCGTAATACGACTCCTCCAACACCTTCTCGGGCTGCTTACCTGTAATTACAGCGTGGATAAATGCATCCAGCAACTCCTTTGAGCCATCGGCCTCGGCCCCCACAGAGCTCTCGCCCGTAACGACCTTTACGTTTGGCATAATAGGCATACCCGGCGCCAATGCACTTGTCTCAGCTGCCCACGATGTGCCGGCAAAGACCGAATTGCTCATAACGCCGCGCTCAATCTGCTCCACCAACTGGTGCATACCGCTACCCTTCGGAGCAGGCTCGTCGGTATAGTACATACCCGTAACGAGGTCGATAGTACCCTTCGAGCCGAGAATCTGCTCACCCATACCGAAGTGCTTGTTCGAGATGATTGACTCAAATGTCATATTCACGCCATTAGGATATGTGAAGATAGCAGTCACACAGTCATACACATCACGCTTATCAACCTTATCCCAATGAATCAAGCTACCCGAACCCATAACTCGCTCGGGCAACATACCCATAGCCCACGAGCCATTCTGCAACTGGTGGCAAGCAAGCTCTGTCATCAAGCCGCGAGAATAGTCGCTATACAGTCGCCAATTTATATGACGCTCCAACTCGGGCGAAGGTACCTCACGACGCCAATCGTTATTGCGATACCAATAGTTTCTAACGCCTACAACATCGCCAATCGCGCCCTCGTGAATCATCTGCATAGCCTTAATATACTTGGGGTCGAACAGACGCTGCTGACCTATGAACAGAACACCGCCAAGCTCCTTACGAAGGTTATAGACCTCCAGAGCCTCGTCCAGCGTGAAGGCCATCGACTTCTCGCAGAAGACACGCTTGCCAGCACGCAGGGCATCCATCGTCATACGACCGTGCAAGTACAAAGGCGTAGCAATAATCACGCCCTGCACGTTATTATCCTCCAGCAGACGGCGGTAATCATCATACTGCTTGGCCTGCGGATAATACTGCGCAGCGTCCTCAAGGTGAGGGCGATAATTATCGCACAGTGCCACAACTTCTACATTTGACATCTGCAAAAGGTGCTTGATATGGAACACGCCACGCGAGCCCGTACCTATAATTCCGATACGCGCCTTTTCGCCCTTTACCTCCTGCTTGGCCTTCTCGCTACACGACTCCAGCCACGGAAAGAGCGACAACACAGCACCTGCAAATCCCATACGTCCGCAATCGGACAGAAACTCTTTTCTATTCATTTTATTTTGCGCTAATATATCTTTTTTAACTTAATTCAGGCAACCTGCTAACGCAGCATTTTTTTTCTCTACAACTCGCGAGCCTCGGTTGAGCCTCCTGCGCGGCAATACAACTCTGTTGCTCGATATCCACTATACGACTTCATTATCTCTGCGCGCTCGGCACGCGGTGCGGCATACAATGCGGTTGACAACACCTCGGCAACCAATGCCGAACGGCCCTCAACCAATATCAGTTCCTCGCCAGCAACCGTTCCACCCGTATGCGGATTGATAATATGGTACTCTCCACGTGGTGTACGCCCCGACACAGACATTGCATTATCGCAAAGATGTACATCGTGTGCCATAACACCCTGCACTCGGGTATGCTCCATGCCCACGCCCCACCACTCGCCATAAGGGTGATGCGAGATAGCTGCCACAGAACTATTGCCAAAATTTATGAGTGCAGACTCTGCACCCGCCTCCACAACCATCTTACGCACACGCTCCAAAGCAAAGCCCTTGGCGAAGCCTCCCATATCGAGCACTACGCCCGATGAGGTATATTGCACCGTATGTTTTTCGGGGTTAAGCGAATAACTCACCTGCCCTCTAACGGAAGTATCGGTCGCCACATCAAAATAGCCCGCCGTGCCTCGTCTGAATGCCTCGCACAACTCCAACGCCATAAAGAGGTCATCATTAACCTCAACACTCTGCTGCGCAGCACGCGCATTCATCACAGCCAATGGGCTGCGGTTATCGAAGCGGTTAAATATTCGCTCCAAGCGTTTCACCTCAGCCTCAACACTCTGCGCCAACTCGCGGCCCGCGCACTCATCTAACCCCACAGCAACTATCTCAATACGCGTATGCATAGCGTAGAATGAGAGATATGTTACGGGGTAAAGAGTATTTTTCGTGCTATGTTGAAACTCAAGTGCCACTATTATTTAGCCGATAAACGTCGTAATATTTTATATGCGATACGCACCAACAGCAAAAGGCCGTAAAAGAGCAGTGACGAGATGGTCACATATCCCACCTGAGTAAACACCTCATACCACGGTGTTCCGAACTTGATTATGGCAGCCCAATTCACTACATTTGCCACAACAAAGCAGGCAAGCCAAATCTTGAACTCACGGCGTTTTACAGCCGCAGAAATAACGGTATCCTTCATATTTTAGGCTATTTCTTATTCAACTCTCGTATCTTCAGATTGCGATACTGCACAAAATCGTTGTGGTCCTGCAAGAGGATATGACCACCATCGCCGCCAGCGAAATTCTCCACATTGGCAAACTTACTATGCGACACCAATGCATTCCACATATCTCCGCCCTTCTCGTATGAGAGAATCTTCACGCCATTGAGCCAATGCTCAACATTGTTACCACGCACCACGATACGAGCCGTATTCCAATCACCCTTATGGGTATGCTGCCAGCCCTGCGCGGGGATAATATCATACAGAGAACCGAGACGGCGATTTCCGTTAAATCCGCGACCAGCATCGGGGTGACGCTCATCGTCCAGAATCTGGAACTCGCAACCTACGCTACCATTCTCACCAATAAAATATTTAATTCCGCTGTTAGCACCCTCCGAGAATTTGAAGTCAATCGACAACTCGAAATCGTGATACTTACGCTCGGTGATAATATCTCCTGCTCCCGAGCCTGCTGCGATTGAGAGCACACCATCGGCACAACTCCAACCCTTGGTGAAATCCTTATCCGAATTGCTCTTCCAACCCGACAGATCCTCTCCATTCCACAGCAGTGACCAACCCTCTTTTATTTCCTGCTTAGTGAGGGTATTGTGGAGAGGGTTATGCTGCGAAACAGCAGTATTTACTGAAGAGCAGGCGATGCAGCACATTACAATGCAAAGCGTAAATAATATCTTCTTCATTTTAAGTTAGTTTAGCGGATTACTATTTTTCGGCGAACTTAGTTTACAACTTAATATCGTAAATCTGTATAACGCCCTGCAGATGACCATCCTCCGAGGTTACAAGCAGAGAGTTAACCTTATGCTTGGTCATCATCTTCTCGGCCTCGATAAGTTTAGCCGTAGTACCAATGGTCTTGGGTGAGCGCGAAGCGATATCTATGGCGTTAATACTGAAGAACTCGCTCTGACGACTCTCCATAGCACGGCGCAGGTCGCCATCAGTTACAATACCCTCAATTCTATCGCCATCACAGATGATGATAAGGCCCAAGCCTCCGCGTGTCATAGCGTGAATCATCTCCGTAGCCGAGCAATCCATATTAACAACGGGCAAATCGTTCTTACGCATCACATTACCCACAGTCATAAGCAGGCGACGGCCCAAGCTACCACCCGGATGCAGACGAGCAAAATCCATAGAGGTAAACTCGCGAGCCTTCATCAGCGCAATGGCCAACGCATCGCCCAAAGCGAGCTGTGCCGTAGTAGATGATGTGGGTGCGAGGTGGAGAATACACGCCTCCTCCTTGACACCTGTATTAAGATGGATATTTGAATTCTTTGCCAGCGTAGACTCAGGATTTGCAGTAATGGATATTAACACATTGTGATTAGATTGTATAAAAGGTACAATCTTCAGTACCTCATCCGTTTCACCCGAATGAGAGAGAGCCAACACTACATCCTCGGGTGAAATCATACCCAAATCACCGTGAAAAGCCTCACCCGGGTGGAGATAGAAACTCGGTGTGCCCGTACTTGCCAGCGTAGCTGCAATCTTACGGCCAACGAGGCCCGACTTACCCATACCTGTGATGATAACCTTGCCACGGCAAGACAAGATACTATTTATAGCTCCGACAAACTCATCTCCGAGCAACGTAGCCATATTATTCAACGCCTCGGCTTCAACCGAGAGTGTACGGCGAGCCAAATCGAGAATCTCCTGAGAAGTTAAAGTACTCATTATTTAGGTTTTATCTATTCTTATAAAAGGTTCTTTACTACGTCTTCCAAATCCTCCAGACGCAGCATATTAGGGCCATCGCTTAGGCCATTATCGGGGTCGGGATGTACCTCAAAGAAGAATCCATTAGCACCAAACGCCTTGGCTGCTTGCGCCATAGCGGGCACAAACTCACGGTTACCGCCCGTCTTACCACCAGCAGCACCCGGGCGCTGGACGCTATGCGTACAATCCATCACCACCGTCGGTGCAATTTTCAGCATATCGGGAATGTTTCGGAAATCGACTATCAGGTTATTGTAACCAAACATATTTCCGCGCTCGGTGAGCCACACCTCCTTAGCTCCCGACTGCACGGCCTTCTCGTAGGGGTACTTCATATCCTCACCTGAAAGGAACTGCGCCTTCTTGATATTCACCGTGCGACCTGTCTTTGCAGCAGCGACCAACAAATCGGTTTGGCGACAAAGGAAAGCGGGAATCTGGATAACGTCAATCACCTCACCCGCAGGTGCTGCCTGCCACGACTCGTGAATGTCGGTGCAGAGTTTCAAACCCCACTTCGACTTCACATCCGATAACATCTGCAAACCCTTATCCAAACCAACGCCACGATATGACGAGAGCGAGGTGCGGTTAGCCTTATCGAACGAAGCCTTGAAGATAATATCCGTTCCCAAACGCTTATTTATATCTACCAATTGAGCCGCAACTATATCCAACAACTCTGCCGACTCAATAACACACGGTCCTGCTACAAATTTAATCATAGTCTTATCTTATTTTGAATTTATCTTTCTCAAAAACTCCTCGGCACGCTGCAAATCCTCTGGAGTATCAATACCCACAGTCTCTACATCCGAAATGCCGACACCTATTTTATAGCCGTTCTCCAACCATCGCAACTGCTCCAACGACTCGGCCAACTCCAGCGGCGACTGCTCCAAAGAGGTTACCTGCTTAAGCACATCTGCACGAAAAGCATACATACCTATATGCTTATAATAAGTATGCTTCTTGAGCCACTGCTCACGCTCCACGCCACGCAGATAGGGAATAACCGAGCGTGAGAAATATATCGCACGCGACTGCTTGTCCAACACCACCTTCGGCGAGTTGGGATTCTCCAATGCCTCAACACCATCCTCCTCGCTAAAAGGCTTTACCAAAGTAGCAATATCGGTCGTTTTATCGTTGAAACAATCCATAATGGCACGCAACTGCGAGTGAGCGATAAAAGGCTCGTCGCCCTGTACGTTGATTACCACATCGTACTCCTCGCCCTGCTTCTGATATGCCTCCCAGCAGCGGTCTGTACCGCTCTTATGGTTCGTAGAGGTCATAACCACGCGACCACCAAAAGCCTCGACAGCCGAATATATACGCTCATCGTCCGTAGCAACAACTACATCACTCACCACACCCGACACCTGCTCATATACTCGTTGAATAACGGGCTTACCACCCAGCAGAGCCAACGGCTTTGCGGGAAAACGCGTCGAAGCATAACGCGCGGGGATGATGACAATGAATCTTAACGGTTTCATATCTCAAAATTATTTCAATGCTAATGCCAAAACATCCTCAATACGCTTCACGTAGTGGAACGTAAGACCTGCTACATACTCTGCCTTAATCTCCTCGACGTCCTTGCGGTTGTCCTCGCAGAGAATAATCTCCGCGATGCCTGCACGCTTGGCAGCCAAAATCTTCTCCTTGATACCACCTACGGGCATAACACGGCCTCGCAGAGTCATTTCGCCCGTCATAGCGATACGCTCCTTAACCTCGCGGCCTGTGAATGTTGATACGATAGATGTTACCATTGTAATACCAGCCGACGGACCATCCTTCGGAATAGCACCCTCTGGAACGTGGATATTAAGATTCTTCTTCTCGAACATCTCAGCGGCAATACCAAGCTCCTCGTGATGTGCCTGCACCCACTCATAGCCGATAGTTGCCGACTCCTTCATCACGTCGCCAAGATTACCCGTAAGATTCAATGCGCCCTTGCCGGGTGTCAATACAGACTCAATATAGAGGATATCGCCACCTACGGCTGTCCACGCAAGACCTGTCACTACGCCACGCATTCCTGCAATCTCGTACTCGTCGTTGCGGAACTTTGGCTTACCCAAAATCTTCTCCAAATCGGCAGCCGACAGCTCGGGAGCAAATGCCTCCTCGAAGGCGATATGCTTTGCACGTGCACGTGCCAACTTTGCAATCTGCTTATCGAGCGAACGCACACCCGACTCGCGAGTATAATCCGAAATAATCTTATCAATAATTGCCGACGGGAGTATCAGCTCCTGCTCCTTGACGCCGTGTGCCTCGCACTGCTTGCGCACAAGGTGCTGCTCGGCAATCTGCACCTTATCCTCGAGGATATAACCGGGTATGTTAATCATCTCCATACGGTCTCGCAACGCAGGATTGATAGCGCCGATATCGTTAGCCGTAGCGATAAACAACACCTTCGAGAGGTCATACTCTGCATCGAGGTAGTTATCGTGGAATGTTGTATTCTGCTCGGGATCCAGCACCTCCAATAATGCTGACGAGGGGTCGCCGTGGTTGCTTACTGTAATCTTATCAACCTCATCGAGGATGATTACGGGGTTTGACGAGCCGCAACGCTTGATGGTCTGAATGATTCGACCCGGCATAGCGCCAATGTATGTACGGCGGTGGCCACGAATCTCGCTCTCATCGTGCAAGCCACCGAGTGAGATACGACCAAACTTACGGCCCAAAGCCGTAGCCACAGAGCGGCCGAGCGAAGTCTTACCCACACCCGGAGGGCCATACAAACACAAGATAGGCGACTTCAAATCACCCTTAAGTTTGATTACAGCCAAGTGCTCCAAGATACGCTCCTTAACCTCCTCCAAACCGAAGTGGTCGTCGTCGAGCTGCTTGCGTGCGCACTCAAGGTCGAGGTTATCCTTGGTTACATCGTTCCAAGGCAACTCCAACATCAACTGCAAGTATGTCATCTGCACCGAATACTCCGCAACGGCGGGATTCAGGCGCTCCACCTTCGCCAACTCCTTCTCGAAGAGTTCGCCCATCTCCTTTGGCCAATTCTTCTTCTTTGCAGCCTCGCGCATCTGCTCAATCTCAGCGTCGGCAGTATCGCCCAACTCGTCCTGAATTGTGCGCAGCTGCTGCTGAAGATAATAATCGCGCTGCTGTTTGTCAATCTCGCGCTTAACCTTCTCCTGAATCTCATTCTTCAGCTCAGCCATCTGCTGCTCACGCACCAGAATCTCCAACAACTTACGAGAACGAGCCAACAAACCCGGCGCCTCCAGCAAAGCCTGACGGTCCTCGTCCGAGAAGTCCATATTCGAGCATACGAAGTTGATAAGGCCACGTGGCGAATCTATATTCTTCAACGCAAAGACCGCCTCCTTAGGCATTACGGGAGAGATGTTGATGATGTTGAGCGTAACCTCACGCACCGAATCAACCAACGCCTGAAACTCCACATTACCCTCGTCAGGCTGTGAGTCGCGGATAGTGCGAACGGTAGCCTTCAAGTAAGGCTCCGACTGCAAGTACTCACCCACCTCAATCTTCTCCAAACCACTCAATATCACGGTCAGATTGCCATTAGGCATCTCCAATATCTTGATGATACGTGCGGCTGTACCCACCTTGTACATATCGTTTGGCGAGGGTACCTCCACCTCCGTTTCGCGCTGCAACACTGCACCTAAAAGACCGTGTGCTGCATTTACATCGCGCACAAGCTTTATACTCTTCTCGCGTCCTACCGTGATAGGAGTAATTGCACCCGGAAACAACACCGAGCTACGCAACGACAAAATAGGCAGAGCCTCGGGGATATTCACATCCTCTACAATATCGTCACCGCTGGTGATGATGGGTACTACCTGATGCCTGCCATCGAGCAACTCGGGCAAGGCTTCCAAATCTGCTAAATCAATATTTTTCTTCTTATCCATATTTACACTATTTCACGATTACAAAAGTAATACTTTTTTGCCATACTTCATACCAAATTTGACAGATTGTTAATAACTCACACCCCTAAGGGGTGTTTTTATCCTATTTTCACTCAAATTTTGCACTTTTTCACCAACGTTATACAATAAAACATACTTCAGCGTAGAAATATTGTCCACACCGCCACCATTTCGGAATAATTTATGGAGTTAACAATGTTCAGGCCAACACTTAGGCCAATACAAGGTTAGGAAATTCAACTTTTTTTTATTATTTTCGCGGCGGAAAATAAAACAGATTTTATATGCATCAAATTGAATTATGGGCACTTATACCTTTTGCCCTTATGCTGGCCAGCATAGCCGTTTTGCCGCTGGTGGCAGAGCATTGGTGGGAGAATAATCTCCACAAATTATATGTTGCGTTGGGACTCGCTATCCCCACAAGCATCTACCTGGTTTTGAACGATATGGGAAGCAATCTCGAACATCAGATGCTTTTCGACTATGTACCCTTTATCATTCTTTTGGGTGCACTGTTTGTCGTTACGGGAGGAATACACATTTGCGGAGATATTCAGGCGCGACCGATAAACAATACGCTTATTATGGCTATCGGCTTCCTGCTCGCCTCATTCATCGGAACAACAGGTGCCGCTATGCTTATGATTCGCCTTTTAATTGAGGTTAATCAGCAGCGCAAACACAAAGTACACACCATACTTTTCTTCATCGCTCTGGTTGCAAACTGCGGAGGTGTTTTAACTCCGCTTGGTGATCCCCCATTGTTCCTTTTGTATCTGCGCGGTGCTGATTTTACGTGGTTTATGCACCTGCTACCAGAGTGGCTGTTCGTTGGCGTAATCCTCTTGGCGTTGTACTTTATTATGGACCAATTCTTCTACTATCGCAAGGAGAATACCGTGGATATTATGGCCGACGTACACGAGAAGCGCCCCATCAAGATTTCGGGTTTGATTAACGTTATTTACTTGGTTGGAATCATCCTTTCAGTGTCATTCCTCAACCCTTCGTACATTCCCGAAATGGGCGACCATCACGCTCCGATTTACGTGCGTTTCTTACGTGAAATAGTTCTCGTGGTAATCGGTGTAATGTCTTGGATTACAACAAAGAAGAAGACTCGCCAGCACAACAAATTCTCGTGGGATCCCATCATCGAGGTGGCATACCTTTTCATCGGTATTTTCGCTACAATGACACCCGCGTTGATATACCTCAACGCTCACGCCGCAGACCTCGGTTTGGATAAGCCTTGGCAGTTCTTCTATAGTTCGGGAATCCTCTCGGCATTCCTCGACAACTCGCCCACAGCCGTGGCATTCCACACCGTAGCACAGGGCTTGCCCACAGCGGCTGGAGCGGTGCTTGAAGCTGGTATTGACGTGATGTTGTTGCGTGCAATCGCATTGGGCTCTGTATTCTTCGGAGCGATGACATACATCGGCAACGGCCCCAACTTTATGGTGAAGGCTATCGCCGAGCAGAGCGGTATCAATATGCCAAGTTTCTTCGGTTATATGATTCGATTCTCTCTGGTTATCCTGCTGCCGATTTACATTATCACACAGCTCATATTCTTGTAACAAAAACAACAAGATAAATAAAAAGAGCCTTGGGAGTATATCCTAAGGCTTTTTTTATTACTTTTGCCGCGATGAAAAAATTGTGGAATATCATATTCTTGTTGCTTCTTTGCAACATCACCTCGCTACTTGTTTTGGCAAATAGCGAGAATGATTGTTCCATCCAGCAAAACGGCTGTTGCATATCTCAGCAACACACATTACCCTCGCTTGACACAACTCCCGATTTCACAATGTTGCAGCAACCCGAAAGTGTTGCTACAATAGGTAGTAGAACAAACAGTGTCGAGAGTAATATCACCGTCAAAACTTCATCATCAAACAATAACAAGTTCAGCCACAGCGACCAGCGTAAATACATAAACAGCAGTCGCATAGCACTTGTTATTCAGAACAACTCCGTAATAGGATTTTCTCGTGCCATAGACCACTATGTCTATGCCTTTAGGCACATCATAATTTAGCCGTCACTATCATATCTGCTTAGCATACATTCTGCCTCGTAGGCGGAGTGTATAAACACGCGTATGGCGCAGAGTCTAACACTATGGCTTGCCGCCCGATGCACGATATGATGCATTATTCTGTTTAATTTTCCCCATTTCCTAATTTTGGCGGCAAGCCTTTTTTACTACAAAAAGATATATTATGATGATATTTGCAATGATTACGATTTTTGCTCTCGGATATGCCTGCATAGCCCTTGAGCATAAGATAAAGATAGACAAAGCGGCATCGGCACTCTTTATGTTCGGTACGATTTGGTCTATCTATGCTCTCTTCTCGGGCGATGCAGAGACCGGCACAAAACTACTGGAACATTTGGGCAGCACGTGCGAGACATTAGTCTTTCTTATTGGAGCTATGACCATTGTTGATTTGATAGATACCCACGGCGGATTCGGCGTTATCACCGACCGCATCACATCACGCCATAAGATAACACTCCTATGGCTTTTGGCCATAATTACCTTCTTTATGTCGGCCGTATTGGATAATATGACCACCACAATTATTATGATTATGATGCTCCGCAAAATCGTCCCCGATGCTCGTGACCGCTGGATATTTGCAGGCGTTATAATCATCGCAGCCAATAGCGGCGGCGCGTGGTCACCCATCGGAGATGTCACCACGATTATGCTCTGGATGCGAGGCAATGTGACCGCTGGTAGCCTTATTATGTACCTCATACTGCCTTGTATCGTTTCGCTTGTTGTTCCCGTAATTATCGCCATACGGAAATTGGGTAATGGCTCACCCATATTACCGCCCATCGACAACACAACCACCCTGCCTGACGGCATTGGTAAACGTTTCAGCCGCGCGGTGCTTTATTCGGGCGTAGCAGGTTTGTTGTTTGTCCCTATTTTTAAGAGTCTTACTGGTCTTCCGCCTTATGTCGGAATGATGTTCTCGTTAGGAGCGCTATGGATTCTTACCGAGTGGGCATACGACCACAAAAAGCGCGGTATGGAGGAGGAGAATAAACACCGCGTATCGAAGGTGCTTAAAAATATTGATATGTCAACGATTCTCTTCTTCCTCGGAATCTTGATGTCGGTGGCAGGATTGCAGAGCGTAGGTATATTGAGCAGCGCAGCCGACTTCCTCGACAAAAATATCCACGAGGTGTTCAGCATAGCATCGGTGGTTGGTGTTCTGTCGTCGGTAATTGATAATGTTCCGCTGGTTGCAGCGTGTATGGGTATGTACCCTACGGCTGATGCAGCAGCGGTTGCAGCGAGCCTCGACCCCACATATACTCAGATGTTTATGCAGGATGGCCTGTTCTGGCTGCTGCTCACATACTGCGCAGGTGTAGGAGGTAGTATTTTGATTATCGGCTCGGCCGCAGGTGTGGTGGCTATGGGTCTGGAGAAGATTGACTTCACGTGGTATCTGAAAAACATATCTCTTTTAGCATTTGCTGGTTATGTGGCAGGTATTGCTATCATATATCTTGAATCACTGATACTATTATAGTTATCACAAAACAAAAAGGCCGTAAACAAAACTTGTTTGACGGCCTTTTTTTTACCATAATACGTACACCATTTCATTTTTTTATTCGTATATTTGCAAAATGTACGCGCATAATGCGCGCGTGAGGGAGAAAAAGCAAAAATTAACAACAAAAATATACGACAATTATGGTAGCAGACAAGTACACACCACAAGATATCGAGTCGAAGTGGTATGAGTATTGGATTGACAACAAACTTTTCCACTCGGAGCCTGATGCTCGCGAGCCTTACACGATAGTTATTCCTCCCCCCAACGTAACAGGTATGTTGCATATGGGTCATATGCTTAACAACACATTGCAGGACGTATTGATGCGTCGCGCTCGCCAGATGGGTAAGAATGCCTGCTGGGTACCGGGTACTGACCACGCGTCTATCGCAACCGAGGCAAAGGTTGTAGCTAAGCTCGCAGCCGAGGGTATCAACAAGGCTGACCTTTCACGCGAGGAGTTCTTGGCTCACGCTTGGGAGTGGAAGGAGAAGCACGGCGGCATTATCCTTAAGCAGTTGCGAAAGCTGGGAGCTTCGTGCGACTGGGACCGCACCTGCTTTACTATGGATGAGGCTCGCACCGAGAGCGTAATCAAGGTATTCTGCGACCTATACGAGAAGGGTAAGATTTACCGCGGTGTACGTATGGTAAACTGGGACCCCTCGGCAAAGACAGCTCTCTCGGACGAGGAGGTAATCTACAAGGAGTCGCAGGGTAAGCTCTACTACCTGCGTTATATGGTCGAGGGCACAGACCGCTATTTGGTTGTAGCTACGACACGTCCCGAGACTATCTTGGGTGATACGGCTGTATGTTTGAACCCCAACGACGAGCGTTACAAGGATATACCAGAGGGTGCACGTGTAATTGTTCCGTTGGTTGGCCGTTCGGTGCCCATTATCCGCGACGAGTATGTAGATATCGAGTTCGGTACAGGTGCGTTGAAGGTTACCCCCGCACACGACGTAAACGACTATATGCTCGGCGAGAAGTACAACCTCGAGACAATCGACATCTTCAACGACGACGGTACAATCAACGATAAGGTTGGTATGTACGTAGGTATGGACCGCTTTGAGTGCCGCAAGGTTATCGAGGCAGATTTGCAGGCTGCGAACCTTATGGAGAAGGTAGAGGCTTACACCAACAACGTAGGTTACTCGGAGCGTACAGGCGTTGCCATCGAGCCTAAGCTCTCTATGCAGTGGTTTATGTCTATGCAGGAGATTGCCGAGCCCGCAACAAAGGCTGTTTTGGAGGACTCAATTAAGTTTATCCCCGCGAAGTATAAGAATACATACCGCCACTGGATGGAGAACATCAAGGATTGGTGTATCTCACGTCAGTTGTGGTGGGGCCAGCGTATCCCCGCATACTACTTGCCCAAGGGTGGTTATGTAATCGCCCCCACAGCCGAGGAGGCTTTGGAGAAGGCACGCGAGAAGGCACAGGATGCTACATTGCAGATGAGCGATTTGCGTCAGGACGAGGACGTATTGGATACTTGGTTCTCATCGTGGTTGTGGCCCATCTCTGTATTTGACGGTATCCGTAACCCCGACAACGAGCAGATTCGTTACTACTACCCCACATCTGACCTTATCACTGGTCCCGATATCATCTTCTTCTGGGTGGCACGTATGATTATGGCTGGCTACGAGTATCGTGGCGAGAAGCCCTTCGGAAATGTATATTTTACTGGTATCGTACGCGATAAGCTGGGCCGCAAGATGTCGAAGCAGTTCGGTAACTCACCCCATCCGCTCGATTTGATTGCAAAGTATGGTGCTGACGGTATGCGTGTAGCGATGATGCTCTCGTCATCGGCCGGTAACGACGTGATGTTCGATGAGGCACTCTGCGAGCAGGGCCGTAACTTCGGTAATAAGATTTGGAATGCCTACCGCCTTATCTCTATGTGGCAGGTGGACGAGGCTATGGAGCAGAGCGAGAACAACCGCCTTTCGGTTGAGTGGTTCCGCAACACTCTCTCGAAGGCTATCGTTGAGATTAACGAATTGTTCGAGTCATACCGTATCTCGGAGGCATTTATGCGTATCTACAAGCTCTTCTGGGACGACTTCAGCGGTTGGTACTTGGAGATGGTGAAGCCCGCATATCAGCAGCCCGCACATAAGGCTACAATGGAGGCAACACGCCACTACTTCGATATGTTGATGCGTCTTGTTCATCCCTTTATGCCCTTCGTAACGGAGGAGATCTGGCAGGATTTGGCCGAGCGTAAGGAGGGTGAGTCAATTATGTACGCTCCTATGCCTACTGCCGAGGAGGTTAATGAGGCTTTGCTTGCACGTTTTACTCTCGCTACGGAGGTTATCACAAATATCCGTAACGTACGTAAGCAGAAGAACATCGCACAGAAGAATGCTCTTACGCTCAACGTTATTGCTGACGAGAACTACCCCGCAGAGTATGCTCCCGTAATTGCGAAGATGTGTAACTTGGAGGCTATCGAGGCTATTACGGAGAAGGATCCTACTGCCGATGCCTTTATCGTAAAGACTACGCAGTACTTCGTTCCTATGGGCGATCAGATTGACGTAGAGGCCGAGATGAAGAAGCTCAACGATGAGCTCACATACTTGGAGGGATTCTTGGCAAGCGTAATGAAGAAGCTCTCGAACGAGCGTTTCGTATCATCTGCACCCGAGAAGGTTGTAGCCAACGAGCGCGCCAAGCAGTCGGATGCTGAGGCTAAGATTGCAGCTATCAAGGAGCGTATGGCAGCCTTGAAATAATTTTTTACTAAATATCATCGTACCCGTGAGCCAGCAAAAGGTAGCGGGTGCGATGTTTTTTATTTTAGGACTATGCCAGATGTAACTATATACACCGACGGTGCGGCACAGGGTAACCCGGGGCGCGGAGGCTATGGCGTTGTGCTGATATCGGGACCGCATCGCAAGGAGCTATCGGCAGGCTATCGCCTGACGACAAACAACCGTATGGAGCTGATGGCCGTATGCGTTGCGTTGGAGGCGTTGAAGTTCGACGGCACGAACGTTACGTTATACTCTGACTCGAAATATGTTGTTGATGCGGTGAATCAGCGCTGGGTATTCGGTTGGGAACGCAAGTGCTTCTCGGGGAAAAAGAATCCCGACCTGTGGATGCGTTTTCTGCGCGTATATCGCCGCCATAAAGTGCAATTCGTATGGGTTAAGGGACACGCCTCAACGGTAGAGAACAACCGCTGTGACGAGTTGGCAGTAGCGGCTGCGAACAGCGGTAATCTGATGGAGGATACAGGATATAAACCAGAATAGTATGAAACTCACACTCTTGGGTACAGGAACATCGCAGGGCGTGCCAGTCATTGGCTGCCGTTGCGAGGTGTGTCGCTCGGCAGATAGTCGCGACAAACGTCTGCGCACATCGGCAATGGTCGAGGTAGGCGATTGCCGCATAGTGATTGACGCGGGCCCCGACTTTCGTCAGCAAATGCTTCGCACCGATGTGAGAATAATAGATGCAATTCTACTCACCCACGAGCACAAGGACCACACGGGTGGCTTGGACGATGTGCGGGCATTTAATTTTGTGGACTACCCCACTATTCGTCCCGTTGACATCTACGCCACACCGCGTACAATGGCTTGTATTCGCAAGGATTACGACTATGCTTTTGCAACGAACAAATATCGTGGCGTGCCCGAGATACGTCTGCACGAGATAGATGTCCACAAGCCATTTACAGTAAAAGACATAGAGATTATACCCATAGCTGGCAAGCACTCCGACCGTTTTGAGGTTACGGGCTATCGCATAGGCCCCATTGCTTATATGACTGACTTCAAGAAGTTATGCGAAGGTGAGATTGAGAAGTTGCGAGGCGTGGAGGTGTTGGTGATAAATGCCCTGCGTTTCAAGCCACACGACTCGCATTTCAGTGTAGATGAGGCGATGGAGATTATCCGCGAAGTAAAGCCTCGCAAGGCATACCTAACGCACCTATCGCACGAGATAGGTCTGCACGCCACATCGCCAGAGCGACTTTCCGAGGGTGTGGAGTTAGCATACGATGGACAAACTATTGAAATAAATGAATAAATAAAAAGATATGGCAAACAAACTTAATGGCAAGGTGGTGATTATCACCGGAGCATCATCAGGCATCGGAGCTGCTATGGCACGCGAATATGCCGCTATGGGAGCAAAGGTTGTGCTCGGAGCGCGTCAGGGCGATAAGCTGGAGCAGATGTGCAAAGAGATTGAGGCCACAGGTGGTAAGGCTGCTTGGTGCGTAACCGATGTTACAAAGCAGGAGGATTGCCAAAAACTTATCCAGACAGCGGTTGATTCGTTTGGCGGCATAGATGTACTCATTTGCAATGCAGGAATCTCTATGCGTGCGCTTTTCGACGATTTGGATTTAAAGGTACTGCATCGTCTGATGGACGTAAACTTCTGGGGTACGGTTTACTGCACAAAGTATGCTCTGCCATACCTCCAGCAATCAAAGGGCTCGTTGGTTGGCATATCGTCCGTTGCGGGTATTCACGGTCTGCCCGGACGCACAGGCTACTCGGCTTCGAAGTTTGCGATGACTGGCTTTTTGGAGACTATCCGCATAGAGAACCTCAAGAAGGGCCTGCACGTAATGGTAGCCTGCCCGGGTTTCACAGCCTCGAACGTGCGCTTCTCGGCTCTCACGGCTGATGGCTCACAGCAGGGCTCAACACCTCGCGAGGAGGGTAAGATGATGACCGCCGAGCAGGTGGCTCACATCATGGCACGCGGCATAGCTCGACGCAAGCGTCTTTGTCTGATGGAGGCTGAAGGTCGCGCTACACACTTCGTAAAGAAGTTTGCTCCGGGTTTGGTTGACAAACTCTTCTATTGGGTGATGTCGAAGGAACCCGATTCTCCTTTCAAATAAAAACAACTACAACACCGAAAACTATGAAGAAACGCTTGGAATCGTTGGACGTCCTACGCGGTGCCGACCTATTTTTTCTCGTAGCCTTAGGCCCTATTATGGGTAAGATTGCCTCGGCTGCCGATGCCGAGTGGCTCAACAAAGGTATGTGGATATTCCACCACGTTGCGTGGGAGGGCTTCTCGCCGTGGGATATAATTATGCCCCTATTTATGTTTATGGCTGGCGCTACGATTCCCTTTGCTATGGAACGTTACCGCCGCGATGGCGATAAGAAATCGGCTATGTGGCGCATCGTACGTCGCGTGGTAGTATTATGGATTTTCGGTATGATGTGTCAGGGAAATCTGCTGGCTTTAGATCCTAACCGCATATACCTATATACTAATACTCTGCAAGCTATTGCCGTAGGTTATGCCGTAGCGGCTGTGATGTATCTTTTCACGAGGTTACGCACGCAGATAGTGGCGGCAGTATTGTTCCTGCTGGCTTATTGGGCTGCGATGGAGTGGATAGAAGTTGTGATTGGCAATGTATCGTTTGAAAGATTCGGTGGCGGAGATTACTCACCCGAACATAACTTAGCCGAGTGGGTTGACCGTGAAGTTTTGGGCCGTTTCCGCGACCACGCAACGGTAGAGAATGGCGTTGTGGTATGGAATCCCAACTACCACTACACTTGGATATTGAGTAGCCTCACATTTGCCGTAACAGGTCTCTGTGGTATGTTTGCCGGTACCATAGCCAAGAGCGAGATGGCCGAGAAACGCAAGCTCGCGTGGTTGTTTGGCGCAGGTGCTGCGATGGTTGCTGTATCATTGGTGTGGAGTATATGGATGCCTATTATTAAGATAATATGGACCTCGTCAATGGCGCTTTTTGCCGCTGGCGTGTCGTTTATTCTCTTGGGAATATCATACTACTTTGTCGATTACAAGGGCCACCGTTCAAACCTTACGTGGCTCAAAGTGTATGGTATGAACTCCATAGCGGCATATATGCTCACGCAGATTGTAAATTTCCGTGGCGTGGCCAACTCGTTGTTCTACGGCTTGGAGCAGTATATGGGCGATTGGTATAGTGTTCTTATCACACTCTCACAGGTCGGCATAATTTACCTTATCCTCTACGCAATGTATCGCAAGAAGATATTTTTGAAAGTGTAAGTATGGTTATACTTATAAAATAGAGGGTGTCTAACTTGATGTTAGCACCCTCATTTTTGTATAGATTGTATAATGATAGCCTTGTTAGACGATTCTTATTAAAATGACATCTTAACACCAACAATTCCCTCTGCCGTGTCGCGATAGTAGTTCAGCCACTCATACACTCTACTACCTGTAAGGTTGCGGCCCTCGGCATATACACTCCAGCGGTCGTTTATGCGATACTCGGCCTTAACGCCAAGCAGGAACGTAGCGTCAGTCTTTGTGTAGCCAAACGCGGGCTTCAACTTCTCAGGATTGGCAACCGCATACAACTCCTCGTCCTCTGTTGCGTTCTGCAATGTCATCCACTTTATGCCACCACGATACTCGGCCGTAACACCTGCGGTAAACTTACGATGCAGATAGCGCAAGCCGAGCAATGCATCTAAGTTGGGGCGATTAGCGTAGTAGTCGCCGTAGTTTTCCCACACATATACACCCGCCTTCAGCTCTGCCTCAAACCATCCCGCAGGGCGTAACATAATGCCTCCGTCCAAACGCAGCGAGTGCTGATAAGCCTCGGTGAAGTGATAGCAATCAACGGCATTACCCTGCTGGAATGTGTACCAATATACGTGGTCATTCGCCAGCGACAACTCTGCCGAGAGGTTATAGGAGAACACTCCCCTACCCAATCGACCACTGATACCTATACGACCATTATACAGCGCCTCGTTTGCCAGCTGCGAGAGCGAAGCATTGGGCAGGATATAGGGATTGGCATACAGCAGCGAGGCATAGTCGTTATGCTTCAGACCACCATCAACCTCAACGAAGGGCACAAATCCCTCCTTGGCGCTCTTCCACGTCATACGCAGATAGGGGAAGATATGGTGAGGATTTTCCGTTGACTCCGACACAGCGTCATAGTAGTAGTCAGCTCCCACCAAGAAGTCAAAGCGCTCACTGCTAAAACCATAGCGCGCACCCGCCATAACGGTGTGGTTCTTATATTGCTCAAGGCTCTTGGCTCCAAATATGCCATCGTACTCGGCGTGGATACGCAGAATGTGGTTGCCCAACATCTTGCCTATGGCAAACTTACCTGAGAGATTAGATTCATTATAGTTGTCATCACCCAGCGCGTTGAAGAACATTCCGCCCCCCACTTCCACATTGAAGTTCCAGCGGCTCAAGTCGGTGAAGTCATCGCCAAAGCGCAACTTACCACCCACACGACCGAAGTTGATTGCACTGCCCGAGAGGGGGTAGCGGTGACGCATCTGCATATCGCCATCAATATCCACCTCTGCCACACGCTTACCGACAAACAATCCTGCACGCGCACCTACACTATTGCTCATCTCGGTGGTATTCTTTGTAACCTTCTCGCCCATCACGTTATAACGGGGACGGTAGTCACCCCAATGGTTGGCATATACCATCGCATAGCCCTTATCCTTATTGTACTTCGACAAATAGACATCAGCATCGCTCTGCAAGGGCATACCCACTGCCGCGTGAACATACAAGGGACGCATACGCTGATAATCCCAATAGGTGATGGTCGCAGGTTTAAAGTTCTGCGTCATAAGCGCCGTCTGGTACGAGCGTGGCGTAATGCTGTAATCAATATCGGGACGCATCGTCACGGTGTCGGTCATATCGGGAATAATGGATAGCTTCTGCGCCGCACTTACCGTCGGCTTATAATCCTTAGACACCTCCACCTGCTTGGCCACCTGCGCCTGCGAGAGCGTGGGTAGGCATAGCAACATTACTGTATATAATAATCTCTTCATCGTTAGTTCATTTTAGCAATTTTCAACTTAGCCTCCTCTACAATGCCATCATCGGCAGGCGAATAACCATCAGCAACGCTCTGATATGTAGCACGTGCCTGGAACGCGTCGCCACGGCTCATATATATATCACCCAAGAGGATGAACGACTTTGCCAACCAATAGTTCTGCGGTGTCTTGCTGTCGGAGAAGTCATAAACCATATTCTCCGCCTTGTCGTAGTGCTTGGCCTTGTACTCCGCCTCAATCATACGGTAGCGAGCCTCGGCACCTTCGGCGCTCTTCACCTCCGCAGAGAGCACCTTATATATCTCCATAGCCTGCTCCTCCTTACCCTCGCGTTGCAAGATTGTAGCCTTGGCATAGCGTGCCTTGCGGCGAGCAACGTCGTTCACGTCACTCATCTTCTCCACATCGTCAGCCATAGCCAAAATATCCTCATCCTCGCCAAACTTCAGCGTCGAAGATACATAACCCGATGCCGCCGTAGTCTTGGCCTTAGCCGTAGAGGCCTCATCGTAGAGCATACGGTACGCCTTGGCCGCCTGCTCAAAACGCTCCGACTTGTAACACATCGAGGCGAGCTTATCCAATACACGCTCCGAATACTGCGTGTGTCCCTGCTCCGAGAGCTCGGTCAAAGTCTTTATAGCCTCCACCTCGCGACCATCGCGCACGTGGCAGTCGCTCAAGAAGAATAACGCATCGTTGCGGTAATAGCCCTTGGGGTAATTCGACAGGTAGTTCTGGAAACTAACCGCCGCCTCCTGTGTCTTATTTGCAAGATAGAGATTCTGCGCCGCAGCATACGACAACGAGTCGCGTGTCATCTGATTTACGTTGCCCTCCAAGCCCACGCTCTGCGCATAATCGAAGTAGGCATCGGCATTACCCTGCTCCATATAAATCTCGCGTATTCCCTGCAGTGCATCCTTCGACTGTGCCGACTTGGGAGCCGACTGCACCACCTGATCGTAATAATGCAACGCCTTCTCGCGCTGACCGAGATTCATATAAGAGAGTCCCAAATCCGACAACGCCTGCGCACGATAGGGCGAGTTAGGATACTGCCCCACAAAGCGCTCCAAGGCACGTACAGCATCGTTATACTGCTCCTCGGCGATGTATGTCTTACCCAACTCATACGAGGCCGCATCGACATAATCGCCACGATTTGCCTGCACGATACGTTGCAGATTCTGAATCTTCTCCTGACGCTTGTTCTGCACGCCAAAGGTCATAGCACGCTGATACTGCGCGTAATACTTCTCCTGCGTGTTTACCGCTATTGCATTATCGTAGCACTCCAACGCCTCGGCAAACTCACGCTGCGCATAGTGTACATCACCGCGACGGTTATATGCATCGGCACGGTATGAGTCACGCTTCGAGCGGCTCTTCAGAAACTTATCGAAAGCCTCGGCCGCAGCACCCATATTCTGATTATTGAAGTAGCAGTAGCCCATATTATACTGCGCCATAGCATACTCATTACCCGACTTGGGAGCACGTGCAACGAAGTTACGATAGCGCTGCAAAGCCACACCCGCATCACCACGCGAGTATGCAATCTCACCCAACCAAAACGACGCCAAAGCATTGTATTTTGCATTCGAGCCTACCGACATTGACTCGGTAAGAGATTTCTCGGCTGCATCCAAATCACCCTCTCCGTATGACCCCAAGCCGTTAAAGTAGGCTATCTTCTGCAATGCCAATAGTGCATCACCATCGGGGTTGGGCAGGCTCTTTATGGCATCATACGCCTCTGCATAGTTGTGCGAGTTGTAATACGCCGCGATGAGCAACTTACGCGCCTCCTCAACACGTGTAGAACGGGGATAGAGAGCAATGTAGCGAGTCAAAACATTGATAGCCTCATTAAAGACGCCGCCGCCCAACTCATACTGCAACTTACCGTAGTTGAACAGAGCGTCCTCGGCAATATCCTTATCAAAAGACGCGCTCGAAGCCATCGCAAACGAACGCATAGCATTGGTCTTGTCGCCCGAACGCAGGTAGCAGTCGGCCAAGTGATACGAAGCATTCTGCGTCAGCATATCGTCGGCACCACACGTCTCACGCAGATAAGGCAGAGCCTCGGCATACATCGTCTGACGCTGGAGCGAGTAACCCATAATATAGTTCTCCAAGCGGCCCATCTCGCCACCCGACGCCTTGTAGGCATTCATATACTTCACCGCGCCAGCAAAGTCATCAAGCTGAAACCACGACTCGGCCATCATACGGCGAATCTGCACAGCCTGCTCCTCGGTGGTGTTCTGCATCAACGCATCACCACTATTCACCACAGCACGATAGTCGCCACTCTTGAAATCAATCTGCATCAGGTAGTAAGGCATCAAATCGCGGTAGATAGCACTCTTTGTCAAAGCCGAGAAACCATTGCGAGCCACGTCAAACTCACCACGCGAATAAGCCATATAGGACTTGTAGTAAGTTGCGTGGTCAGCATACTCGCTCGTAGGTACTATGCGAGAGAAATAACGCTCGGCGTCAACATAGTCGCCCTTCATAAATGCCATATAACCCATACGCAAATCGTACTGGTCCTTCTGTGCAGGCGAAAGCGTACGGTAATCGGTCTTGGCAAGCTCGGCGGCAGCCTTCTCGTCATCGCCCACTATACAGTAGTGCGCACCCAGAGCAAACTGCACATCGTTGGCATAGGCCGAACCACCGTGCTCGGCGAGGTAACGCTTCATACGTCCCTCGGCATCACGCATCTTGAGCTGCGAATCACACAGTGTGAGATAGTACTCTATCTTCTCAATATGGAAACGGTCGTGCACACTCGAAAGCTCTGCCCGCAAATCCTTAAACTCGGTACGAGCCTCAATCCAATGGCCTAAATTATAGAGCGATATTGCACGCTCAAGGCTCTTGTCCGTCTGCGATGACTGCGCCCACAGCGACACGGGGACTCCGCACAAGAGCAAGAGTGTAAATATGAATAGATTTCTTCGCATAATTTCACATTTGTTTATAACGTACAAAGATAGGAATTTCCGTTTAAAATACACAATAAAGGAACGATTATTGTCATCACTTTATTGCACTAAAAGTAGGCTATTAAGTCTGTAACAACTAATTATTTTGATTATGGAAAACATTCAAAAAGTAACCGTCGAACTCCGAAACGGCCGTTTCCGCCTACCCAATATGGCAAAGGTGGATGATTTAAACCCCAAAGCGTTGATACTTTGCGCTACGGCGCAGTGCGCAGGATATACCATTATGGGCATTTTGCAGAAGAAAAAGATTACGCCCAAGTTGTTAGAAATCACCGTTGAAGGCACACTCGACACCGAGAAGTTGCTGGCCGAGAGCCGCTTCCGCAGTTTTGCTATAACATACCGTGTGGAGTGCAAGAGCCTCAACGACCAGCAGTATGTCAGCCAAGCGGTTTACGATGCGCAGGAGAGCAAATGCGGCCTTATCGACCTAATCAAATGCGCAGCCCCCGTATCCTACGACATCTCCGTAGTGAGCACCGAAACAGCCAATGCGTAAAATTAAGGGTGTCCTTGTTGGGGCACCCTTTATGTTTTTATTCCATAGCCGACAACCTCATATATTCCGACACTGCCACAGCGTAATTAAACCTTGCAGAAATAGCATTTGAATATATCTGAATCCAGCTTATCTGCGCCTGCAGAACATCCAAAACCGTGGCTTGCCCCTCGTTGTATGAGAAGGTGCTAATGGAGAGGTTTTCGCTGGCTATCTCAACATTTTTTAACGACGACTGCATCTGCGAATAGCTGCTCATCATAGCACTCCAGCCATCGGCCTCCTCCTGCGCCGCGTCTCGCCGCAACTGCTCCATATCATTCTCGGCTGTGCGTACCGCCGTGCGCGCCACATTTACCGACTGACGACGCTCTCCCCAATGAAATATCGGGACACTCAGCCCCACCACAAGTGCCCCATCGAGGTATGTTTTAGAGGATATATTTGGCGAATAGGTCTGCCACGAGCCACGCACGCCGGCCGTGAGCTGGGGATTATACTTCGACTGCGCCACCCTCACGCCCTGCTCCGCCGCGAGGATAGTCATCTCGGCCATATGCATATCGGGACGCCGAGAGAGCATCTCATCAATGGTCACGCGCTGGGGCATAGAGATAGTATCAAGAATCGTGTTCGACAACTCCACCTCCATAGAGCCCTCCACACCCAAAAGGTTATTAAAGCGATGTAGTGCCACCTCGTAGTTATTCCGCGCGGCAATCAACGAGTACTGTGCCTCACTCAACCGCGCCTCGACCTGCAACATATCCCCCTTGGCAACATACCCCTCGCGAAAACGCTCCTCCACAACGCGATAAAGAGCTGATATAGAGTTTACATACTCATTCGTCGCGGCCATATATAACTTCATCGCCGACACCGTCCAATAAGCATAATCGGCCGCATAGCGCATCGCAAGGCGTGTATGACGCTCGCCATACTTCGCACGCTCATACTCCGCCTGCGTCCTGCTATACGTAGCACGCACAGCACCTCCGCCATACAATATCTGCTGCAACTGCGGCTGGAGGTCAAAGCCCCACAGGTGCGCGTCGCCCGACCGCCGAAAATCGGTGGTAAAGTTAGCCGACGCCGAGAGCGAGGGCAAAAAATCGGTACGAGCAACACGCATATCAGAGTAGGCACGTGCCGTGGCCGCCTCGGCATTCATCAGAGAGGTGCTATACTCATAGACCATATCGCGATAGGCCTCAAGCGATAGCTGTGCGCGAGCCGTAACCACCGCAAAGAGCAACGTTAGAGATAGGATAATTTTTCGCATAAGAGTTATTTTTCCACTTGATTTATCTTGTAGAATATCATATATGTCACGGGCAGCACCACCATCGTAAGCACCGTAGCGACAAGCAAACCACCCATAATCGTGGCCGCCATACTTGCAAACAGAGAGTCAAAGAGCAACGGTACAAGCGCCAAAATAGTCGTTCCCGAGGCAAGCATAACGGGCACAAGACGCCCGCGCGCGGCCTGCATAACGGCGTCATAAGGCTTCACGCCTGCAGCCCTCAACTCCCGAATCGTGCTGACCAATATCACGGCATTTTTCACATTCATACCCACCAATCCGAGGAGTCCCAACAGCGAGAAGAAATCGAATTGATTGCCCGTTATCAACAAACCGAGTACCACACCAACAAAAATCAGCGGCGTCATAAGAAGTATAACCACAGGCTCGCGGAAGTTATTGAACAGGAGCAACAACACAATGAACATAAGCACCAACGCCAGCGGCATATTTTTAGCCAATGCTCTATTGGACTCCTGCTGCGACTCCTGCTCGCCAAAGATTTTCATCTCATAGCCCTCGGGCACTTGCACATTTCGCTTTGTTTCGGCGAGAATCTTTTTCAGCAGTTGCCCCGTATTCACACCCTCTACGGGATCGCACTGTGCCTTCATCACACGACGACGATTATAGCGTTTCACCACTCCCGTGCGATAGTCAAAATCGAAACGACTGCTCGCCTGCTCGATGGAGTACACACGTCCCGTCTGCGAAAAGAGAGGCATAGAGCTTAGGTTGGAGAGGTTGTAATTATCCACCTCCTCGTCCTTGAGCAGTATCGGCAGAAACTCATCGGCACGGCGAAACTCGCCCATACGATACCCCTCGGTGGCCAATGTTATCCACTGCGCCATACGGTTACGCCCCACGCCTATGCGTTGGCCCTTAATCTGCGAATAGACAGGCAACCACGTAGGAATACGATTTCCCCAGCTATTGCGCACATTCTCGGCCTCGGGCATATCCCACATAATCTGTTCCACACGCTCGGTGAGAGCCAACAGAGTATCCACATCATACCCAACAAAACCTATCTCTATGGTAGCATCGGGCACGGGCGAGAGTTTAAAAAGCGATGAGCGCAACCACACATCGGGACAACTATCAGCCACGAACTTATCGAAGCGCTCCTTGACTCGCTGAGTTGATTTCTTATCATCTACCTCAACGAGGATATTTCCGTAATTCGGACGCATCGACACACTGCTGCTCGCAAGATAATAGCGCAGAGGCGTAGAGCCCGCCGTAGTAGAAACGCGCACCACCTCGGGTTGCCGATGGAGCCAGCCATTCATACGCTTGAGCTCCCGCTGTGTGGACTCAATATCATAGCCTTCGGGTAGAATCACATCTGCACGGAAATAGGGTTTATCGAGTTGCGGAAAGAAGTTTTGAGGCATAACACGCATAACAACCACCGCCACAATAAACATCGCAACCGAGCAAATAACAACCGCCCAACGACGGCGCACAGCCGCGCCCAACACCTTGTCGAACCACGCCATACGGCGCACCTCCGCCCCACCCGACTCTCGCAATAACTTCTCGCCAAAGAGTGGCACCTGCGTTAGGGCCAACACCCAACTGAGCAGCAGCGAGAGCGCAATAACCACAAACAGAGGCTTTACAATCTCGGCCACAGACGATGGCGCGAGGTACAACGGAAGAAACGATAAGACAGCAATAAGCGTAGCACCCAACAAACCCCACTTCGGGCCCTCGGCACCGCCGACCAGCGCGTCAGAAAGAGGCACTCCACGTGAGATGGATTTCCGTGCGTTGTCTATCACAACTATAGCGTTATCGACCAGCATACCCATAGCTATGATAAAACCCGCGAGTGACGTTCGGTTTATACCCTCGCCCATCAAATACATAATGAGCATCGTGCCGCCAATGGTAAATATCAGCGACGCGCCGATAAGCACACCGCTACGCAAACCCATAGCAAGCATTATAATCAGGATAACTATCGCCACCGAAATCAATACGTTGAGCATAAACGAGATGTTTGCCTCGCGCGCAATCTCATCTTCGGGATACAACGATACAAGCTCCATACCCACAGGCATTTGCCCTTGCAAACGCTCCATCACCCCACGCACCTCTGCGCCCAGCTTAACCACATCGGCCTTATCGTCCGACGACACGCCTACGCCTACGGCACGACGGCCATCGACATTGAGAATCATCGAAGCAGGCTCGGCGTAAGATTGCTCTATGCGAGCCACATCGCCAAGACGAAACTGCTGGCCATTGGAGGCTATAAGTAGTTGATTGGAAATATCTTCTATGGTAGAGTACGTCCCCGGCTCAAGAATCCGCACACGCATCTGCCCTGCGGCCACCTCGCCCGTATCGACAATATCGTTCTGCTGCGCTATGGTGGCAACAATCATTTCGGGCGTTATCGAAAAGTTGGCCAATGTTGATTTGGTGATATAGACATTCACAACGGGTTGCTGCTCGCCCTGAAGTGCCACCTTCTGCACGCCGTCGATGGTTACAACCTCGGTCTTAATACGCTGTGCCCACTCGCGAATCTCGCTCCACGAAAAGCCATCATCGGCGACCAAGCCATAATAGAGGCCATACACATCACTAAAATCGTCATTCACAGCCAGCGGGCCCGCGCCCTCAGGCAGTTGCGAGGAGATATTTGTAACCTTGCGCCGCAATTCGTCCCACAACTGCGGAATCTCTTTTGCGCGCGTTCCCGACTCCAACTCGACCATAATCCTCGACAGGCCGTAGTAGGACTCCGATGTTATCTTCTTCACCTTGCGCATTGATTGCAGTTCACGCGCTACGGGCTCAGAGATAAGTTGCTCCACCTCGAATGGCGTAGCTCCCGGATAGTTACACGTCACCACAGCGGTCTTAAGAACGAATGTCGAATCCTCCTTCTTTCCCATCTGCAAGAAGGCCCAAATGCCTCCTATGATAAATAACGCCAGCACAAACACCACTACGGCACGATGGCGCAGAGAGTATCTCGAAAGCATCATAGCGTCAGCGATTTAA
>JAZRLD010000010.1:0-9414 GCA_045646685.1 Alistipes sp.
AAGAAGCGTATCGCTCTCGGCTTGAAGCAGCTTACTCCCCACCCTTGGGAGGCTTTGGATGCTAACCTCAAGGTTGGTGATTCAGTTAAGGGTAAGGTTGTTGTTATGGCTGACTACGGCGCATTCGTTGAGATCGCAGCAGGCGTTGAGGGTCTTATCCACGTATCTGAGATGTCTTGGAGCCAGCACTTGCGTTCAGCTCAGGAGTTCTTGAAGGTAGGTGACGAGGTAGAGGCAGTTATCTTGACTCTCGTCCGCGAGGAGCGCAAGATGTCACTCGGTATCAAGCAGCTTACTCCCGATCCTTGGGCAGGTATCGACGCTAAGTACCCCGTAGGTACAAAGTGCGCTGCTAAGGTTCGCAACTTCACTAACTTCGGCGTATTCGTAGAGATCGAGGAGGGTATCGATGGTTTGATCCACATCTCTGACCTCTCTTGGACTAAGAAGGTTAAGCACCCCAGCGAGTTCACTCAGATTGGTGCTGAGATCGAGGTTGTAGTTCTTGAGATCGACAAGGAGAACCGCCGCTTGAGCCTTGGCCACAAGCAGTTGGAGGAGAATCCTTGGAACGAGATCGAGTCTAAGTTCGCTGTTGACACAGTTCACAACGCAACTATCTCTGAGGTAAATGACAAGGGCGCTGTTGTAGTATTGGGCGAGAACGTAACAGGTTTCGTTCCTGCTAAGCAGATGGTTAAGGAGGACGGTACTACATTGAAGGCTGGCGAGACTGCTGACTTCAAGGTTATCGAGTTCTCTAAGGCTACAAAGCGTATCACACTCTCTCACTCACGTCTCTTCGAGGAGGCAAAGCGCGAGCAGATCGCTGCTGAGAAGGCAGAGAAGCGTGCTGCTGCTGATGCAACTAAGTCATCTTTGAAGAAGGTTAACGCTTCTATCGAGAAGACCACTTTGGGTGACATCGCAGGTTTGGCAGAGTTGAAGGCTGCTATGGAGAAGAATAAGTAATCAAACACTTATAAACTCTGAATCGCTCCCGCGCCGCAAGGTGCGGGAGTTTTTTTGTGCATTTTTACGAACAATAATATCTATTCTAAAAAACTTTTTCTTAACTTTGTTATTGGATTGCGGAATACGTAGTCCTTTATAGATGGCATTTAGGGCTATTGCGATACTGATAAAACGACCAAACTTCATCAAGTACACTTGCAATAGGCACAATAAATGCCCGCGCTGTTTTGCGCGGGTTGTGCTTATGTGTACAGGTGCTTGGTCGTACCTTTCAGTAATAAGCGTGACCTGCGTTTCTCTTTTTTTGAGTTAAACGGTTGCCATCTGCTGGTTGGAAATTATTATTTTAAATACTATAACTATGAAGAAACCTTACAAATCACCGATTGTCGAATCAATCGAAGTAGAAATTGAAAAGGGCTTTGCTAACAGTCCCTCTCTTGAGAATCCCGAAGATGGTGGAACAACTGACTGGTAAAATCTACGGCTATGAGAAATTATTTTATTGCGCTGTGCCTCTTGTTGTTGGCAGGATGCACTAAGGCTGATGTGGAATCGGTCAGCCAACAGAGTGTTAACTCTCCCAAGTTCCACGCTGAATTTGCGGAAGATGATACACGTACATTTGTGGACGAGAAAGTACGTCTATTATGGACTGAAGGGGATTTGCTAACTATATTCACATCTACATTGAACAGAAAATATCAGTTCGATGGTGAGACAGGTGACAATAGCGGTACATTCTCAGAGATTGCAACATCGCAGTTCGGCACTGGAAATAGCATATCTGCAAACTATGCTGTTTACCCCTATTCCTCATCTAACAAAATTAGCAACGACGAGGTGATAACTCTTTCATTGCCCGCAACGCAACAATATGCAGAAGGCTCGTTTGGTCAAGATGCTAACACGATGGTGGCTGTAACATCTGGGCCGAATGACTATTTCTTGCCGTTCAAGAATGTTGGTGGATTTTTGCGTTTGCGACTCTATGGAGAGGGTGTTACGATTAAGTGCATTGAGCTGAAAGGAAACAACTCGGAGAAGATTGCAGGTAAAGCAACCGTCACTGCCAAGTATGGTCAAAATCCCGAACTCGAGATGAGCAACAGCGCAACAGAGAGCATCACTCTTGACTGTGGTGATGGTGTGGCATTGGGAGCAACAGCGGCTGAAGCTAAAGATTTTTGGATTGTTGTGCCTCCAACAACATTCACCAAAGGTTTTACAATCACTATCACCGACACTGCTGGTGCTACAATGGAAAAATCGACCACGAAGAGCTATGTTGTTGAGAGAAACGTACTAAAGTCAATGACTGCGTTTGAAGTGGAGATTATAAACGCAAGTACACCACCAAATAATCAGATTTGGTATACATCATCAGCCAAAGTAACCCCAAGCGCATCAATAGCATATGGAGCAACAATCGTATCAAATGATTGGAACAGCGCCACCAAAAAGGGTGTAATTACTTTTGATGAAGACATTATTTACTCTATTGATAGTAGAGCTTTTCAGGCTTGTACAACACTAATAAGTATAATTTTACCTGAGGATATCAATACTATCGGTGTATATGCATTCTCAAATTGTAGTGTACTTGAGAGTATAGTCCTACCGAATAAACTACTTAGAATTAATGATGATACATTCCTTGATTGTAAAAAACTTACAAATATAACCATTCCTAACAATGTAACACAGATTGGCGCGGCAGCTTTTATGGGTTGTACAAGCCTTGCTAGCATAAACATTCCTGAGAAAGTAACATTTTTAGGCTCTTGTGCATTTTATGGTTGTACCTCGTTAGAGAAGATATATTGTGAGGCCTCAACACCTCCAACATTCTACAATGATACAGTATTCGAAGATTGTAATACTATTAGCAAAATCTATGTTCCTTATTCATCTGTTGATGCCTACAAATCTGCAGACGGTTGGAAAGATTACGCTGACAAAATTGTAGGATATGATTTCTCAAATGAGTAATTAAATATACTATAAACAAAAACAAAGGCTGCCCTGATGGACAGCCTTTTATCTTACGATATCCGCTTTGGATTACAATGCGTTAACGTGGAGTGCGAGTGAGCTCTTCAAGTTAGCAGCCTTGTTCTTGTGGATAATGTTAGTCTTAGCCAACTTATCGAGCATAGACGATACCTTGGGAAGCAATGCCTCTGCAGCGCTCTTCTCAGTTGTGTTACGCAAAGCCTTAACAGCGTTACGTGCAGTCTTGTGATACAAGCGGTTGTGCGCACGCTTAGTAACTGTCTGGCGGATTCTCTTCTTTGATGACTTGTGATTTGCCATAGTGTTTTTAAGTTTTTATTTTTTACTTTTTCTGTTTTCTAATTTTTCGGACCGTTATGTGCGTCCGTCCACAACCAAGAGGTTTCCCTCACGAACACCACGTAGGCGTTCAAATTAAATTCACCCTGTCAGACATCCTTGCGGATGTAAGTCATAGTAGTCCATAGGAGAGTCGAACTCCTCTTTCAAGAATGAAAATCTTGCGTCCTAACCGATAGACGAATGGACCCTACCGCTATCATTCCCACCATAAGCAGGGACTTTAGCGGTGCAAAGGTAAGAAAAAAATTATAATCCACAATAAAACCGAAGAAAAAAGTGCCTGATTAACTGAATAAAACAAGCATAGGTTGCAGATTATGGCGAGAAACAATAAAAAAAAGAGTGTCCGAGGTTAGTCAGACACTTCTATATATATAATTATAGACAATTACTTGTTAGCGTCGATAGCAGCGCAAATGCGGTCAAACACCTCATCCATAGTACCTACACCATCAACGGCAACATACTTGCCCTGCTTTGAGTAGTGCTCGGCAACAATCTCGGTCTGCTCGCGGTAAACAGAGATTCGGTTGCGGATAACATCCTCCGATGCGTCGTCAGCACGACCTGAATCCTTACCACGGAGCAAGATACGCTTAACGAGCTCCTCCTCGGGAACATCCATATATACCATAACGTTCACGCCCAAGCCGTCCTCTGCCAAGATGCGGTCGAACTCCTCAGCCTGCGCTGTTGTGCGGGGGAAACCATCGAAGATGTTACCTACGGCGTCCTTGTGCTCGGTCATATAGTTGCGAATCATACCGATTACGATTGAGTCGGGAGCCAACTTACCAGCCTCGATATACTCCTGCATACTCTTACCAAGCTCCGTGCCGCGTGAAATCTCGCCACGAATAACCTCACCTGTAGAGATGTGGTTGATGTTATACTTCTCTTTAATACGTGCAGCCTGTGTACCTTTGCCACATCCCGGCGCACCAAACAATATAATATTAAGCATAATGGTTGTAGTTTATAAAGCTAACTGACGCCAAAATTACAAAAACTTATTTGAAAAACGTATCCTCAAGGAGAATAATTTCCCCCAAATGTGCATAGAAATAAAAAATTATTCCTAACTTTATATGATTTTCGGCCTATGCCGCGATATTTTGTTAATTTTGCGCATCAAAAGCATCGCTATGAAATATTTGCCCACCATAATATTTGCCACAATGGCTACCACGCTCATATCCTGCCGTCAGGCGGAGGTAGAGCCGATGATTGTCGCAGGATATATCGAATCGGCTATGCCCGATGAGAGTATCATCATCAAGGGTGACACCATTGGCGTGCGTCACTTCGCCATAGACGAGCAGACCGTTTTCGAGGGTGGCGAAATGGTGGAGGGTAATATCGCCGAGATTATATATATGCCCGCGGAGGAGGAGGGTGAGTTGCCTTTGGCGCTGACCATAACCACCGACGAGACATACCCCAAATCGTTAGGCCGTTGGGCTACCGAAGGAAAAGTTCCCTTGCAGGTGGATATAGAGTTGCAGCCGCGCGGACGCATAGTGCAGCACGAGCCGCAGCAGACTCTGCGATTTACCTCGTGGCAACTCGCGGGCGAGGAGAATAGGATAACACTCTACGGCACGATGTCTCTACCGCCCGAGTTTAATAAAGAAAAGAAGGAGAAAAAAGAGGAGGAGATAACAATCCCCACACGCCGAGAGCGCAGCTTCAGCATATCGGCAACTCTCACCAAGCAGTCGGACAGCAACACCGAGAGCCGAATGGTATTGGTTCTGCGTACAGAGAATGGGCGAGAATCGAAATTGTATAAACAGGAGTAATATAAAAGGCTGACTAACATTTGTTAATCAGCCTTTATTATTTAATATAGGGTATTCACATACTCCCAATAGTGATATGCCGCAAAAGTCATCGCCACAAAGATGACAATAGCACCCACTACTACCAATATTTTCTTTACCTTCTTCATACGCCTACTCCTTAAAACCCTGTGCACGCAACTTAATATCGCTACCGTCGGGCGTAACAAGGTAAGCTCCCGTACTCTCGCGTGTGATGTGTCCCACAACATCTACCAAGCCAAGACGCATAACCTGCTCCTGCATAGCCAGAGGCACGGTGAACATCAACTGATAGTCATTACCGCCATTCAACGCCGCCACAACGGGGTCCACGTGCATCTCCTCAGCAAGTTGTGTTGTCTGCTTGGCAATAGGAATACGGTCGAGGTAGATACGCGCGCCACACTTCGACGCCTTGCATATCTGCAACACCTCGCTGGCCAAACCGTCCGAGATGTCAATCATCGATGTGGGCACAATCTTCTCCTCGGCCAACGCCTCGATAATATCCTTACGCGCACGCGGCTTCAGGTAGCTCTGCAACAGATACTCGTAGCCTGTAAACTGCGGCTCGGGGTTCTGCACATCGCGCAACACGCGCTTCTCGCGCTCCAGCAACTGCAAACCCATATAGGCTGCGCCGAGGTTACCCGTGATGCAGATAAGGTCGTTGAACTGAGCACCGCTACGATAGCTTATAGCCTTACGTTTGGCGCGACCAATGGTAGTAATATTGATTACAAGACCTGTCATCGAGGCTGTAGTGTCGCCACCAACCAAATCGACGCCCAACTCCTTGCAGGCAAAATCTATACCCTCGTACAAATCCTGCAACGCCTCAACGGGAATCTTCGACGACACGCCCAATGAAATCATAATCTGCTCGGGCAAAGCATTCATCGCCAGCACATCGCTCACGCCAACGGTCACAGCCTTGTAGCCGAGGTGCTTGAGCGGAAAATATGTAAGGTCGAAGTCAATGCCCTCCAGCATTGTGTCGGTAGTCACTACCGTAGCATCGTCGCGACCTGCGGCAATAACGGCTGCATCGTCACCCACACCCCGGAGTGTTGTCTTATTTGCCGATGTGGCATTTTGGGTCAAACAATCAATCAAACCGAACTCACCCAGCTCGGCTATCTCGGTACGTTTTCTTTGGCTCATAGAAATAATATTTTCACAAAGATAAGAAAAAAATACTCTTTCGTTTCGTCTTTTTCGCTAATTTCGTGTCTTATAGTCAAACGCGCGTTTGAAATAAACAGAAAAAAGAATATGAAACAAGAACTAAACATAAGCAACCAACAACTCGGCGAGTGGATAGACGAGTGGCAGGAGTCGTTGTTTCGCTATGCTTTCTTTAGAGTTGGCGACAGGGCCGACGCCGAGGATATTGTGCAGGATGCCTTCCTGAAGATTGCATCTACCACATCATCGGTGCAAAACCCCAAAGCCTATCTCTATCGCGTGGTGACTAATAGTTGTATCAACTTGCAGAGGCGCAAATCGAGGTTTCAACCCATCGAGCCGAAGATGCCCTCGCAGAGTTCGAGCGACGAGTACGAAGCACGCGAGGAGCAGCAACGCATAGCACGACTACTAAGCTCGCTACCCGACAAGCAGGCCGAAGTAATACGGCTCCACATACACGCCGAGCTGAAATTCACAGAGATAGCCGAGGTGCTGGAGCTGCCCGTAACAACCGTAAAGAGCCGTTTTACGAGCGGTATAGAGAAACTTAAACAACTATTTATCAACTAAAAACTCTCAACTATGAAAACTAATTATAACAACTCCGACGAGCAGATTATCCAGATGCTCACCCCAAAGGTAGAGGTTAAGCCCTCCGCAGATTTGCGTTCTCGCATCCTTGCCGCCGCCGAGCAGCAGAAGAACGCCGAGCAGATCAAGCCTCGCCGTAGCCGCCTGACATATTGGATTGGCACAGCCGTGTCGATGGCAGCCGTAGTGGCCATAGCAATTACATTCTCGCTTAATTCGCCCGCATATGCTGCACGCAAATACTTTTCGGGGGCGATTATGGCCGCAAGCGACATTAAGACAATGGTGATGAAGCTCAGCGTTCGCACCAAAGCAGACGAGCCTATTGATTACCTCAACCCCTCTCTCGACTTTATCCCCGCAACCGTGAAGGTAATCTATGACGAGCCTATGCTCTGGAGTATGGAGAAGAAGGATGGCCGCAACGTATTATGCAATGGCGATGGCTACGTATATGAATGGATTGGTGGCAAGGATGGCCGCGTAGGCTGGAAGAAGTCGGCCAATGGTGTTATAAATGGCGACTTGGCTGCTTTCCTCGACCCACGCCTGCTGCTTGAGGCAGAGCGCCGCACGGCAGAGCGAAACAAGGGTACGAAGTATCAGGTTATCGACAGTGGCGAGCTGGTCGTGGTTATGGCTATGACCACCGCACAGGGCGACTTCTCGGAGAGTGAATATACGCTGAACACATCTTTGGCCGAAGCAAACACCGTAAGAGTATATTCGTTTGCGAAATCGACAGGTGAACTGGTGCAGATGCGTATAGATATTGTGGTGGATAATAAGCCAATCACTGTGATTCAGAGCGAGAGCATCGCCTACAACGAGCCTATGACCGCCAGCGACCTCTCGGACAAGGACCTCAGCCAGATTGAGTTCCCCTCAGTTGAGATTGCCAACAGTGTAAACTCTCCACTCGTGGGCATTACCGCAGACGAGGCGGCAAAGATTATCCTAAAGGCGATGAACGAGTGGGATACCGAGATTCTCAACACCGCAATGCATTATTATAAGGGAAATGTGATGAAGATCGTGGAGGAGAGATATCGCGGCTTGGAGGTGAAGTCTTTCGAGAAGTCCGTGAAGTCGGGCCTCTACCCCGGTCGCTTCGTAAAGTGCAAGGTGGTACTCCCCAATGGCAAGAAGGAGACTTTGACACTCGCCCTGCGCAACGACAACAAAGCGAAGGTATGGCTTGTTGATGGCGGATTGTAAACCAACGACCATAAGCATTTCAAAGGCGGGCTGCGGCTCGCCTTTTTTGCGCCTATAATCTCCACACAAAAAAAGCAGACACCCAATGGATGTCTGCTCTATCTATACTCCTTGCGGAGTGTTTCGCAAAATTACTCTGCGCTCTCAGCTACAACTGACAAAGCTACAGTAGCCTTAACCTCGCGGTGAAGCTTAACTGTTGCAGTGTACTCACCTACAGTCTTGATAGAGTCAACTGCGATAGCCTTGCGATCTACAACGATCTCCTTAGCAGCCAAAGCCTCAGCAACGTCAGCTGAAGTTACAGCACCGAAGATCTTGCCCTCCTCAGCCTTAACGGTGATAACCAAAGGCAAGTTAGCGATCTTCTCAGCGAGTGCCTGAGCGTCAGCAAGAATCTTAGCGTCCTTGTGAGCGCGCTGGCGAAGGTTCTCAGCCAATACCTTCTTTGCAGAAGCAGTAGCAGCCTTAGCAAAACCCTGAGGAATCAAGTAATTGTTTGCGTAACCGGGCTTAACGTTCACGATGTCGTTAGCATAACCCAAGTTCTCTACGTCCTTAATAAGAATAACTTCCATATTGCTCTCCTCCTCTTAATTATTTCATACAATCGGTTACGAACGGCAGAATAGCCAAGTGACGAGCACGCTTTACAGCCTGAGCCACCTTCTTCTGGAACTTCTGTGAAGTACCTGTAAGACGACGGGGAAGGATCTTACCCTGCTCGTTGAGGAACTTCTTCAAGAACTCACCGTCCTTATAATCTACGTACTTAATACCGAGCTTCTTGAAACGGCAGTACTTCTTCTTCTTTACATCTACTGATACGGGATTCAAGTAACGAATCTCACCGCCCTTTACATTCTCCTGTGCCATAGTTTACTCCTCCTGTGATTTGTTAGCAAGCTTTGCACGACGCTTTGCAGAGTACTCTACAGCGAACTTGTCCTGCTTGAAAGTTAAGAAACGAATGATACGCTCGTCACGACGGTAGTTAGTCTCGAGCTTGTTAATCAAAGCACCCTCAGCCTCGAACTCAACGAGGAAGTAGAAACCGGTGGTCTTCTTCTGAATAGGATAAGCAAGCTTCTTCAAGCCCCAGTTCTCCACATTCACGATCTGACCGCCGTTCTCGGTAATGATGCCCTGGAATTTGTCAGCAACCTCCTTCACCTGCGCGTCAGAAAGGACGGGAGTGACAATGAAAACGGTTTCGTAATTGTTCATAATAAAATTTAATTAAGTGTTTATGTGCTTT
>JAZRLD010000011.1:0-3769 GCA_045646685.1 Alistipes sp.
TTCACTAAAAGCCATAAATATGAGCATAAAAAGACCTGAGCATCGACCATTCAAAGTGCTATCAAGTGAGTATCTTGCCAAGCGACCTTGGTTTACAGTGCGCCGCGAGAAGGTGCAGCTGCCAACGGGAGCCATAGTGCCTGAGTGGTATATATTGGAGTTCCCTGATTGGGTGAATGTGATAGCACGAACAAAGCAGGGAGAGTTTGTGATGATTAGCCAATATCGACACGGCTTGGGCGTTACGCGATATGAACTTGTAGCGGGTTGTTGCGAGGAGGGCGAGACTCCCGAGCAGAGTGCTCGCCGCGAATTATTGGAGGAGACGGGTTATGCTGGCGGAGAGTGGCGACAATTCTTCCTTACTTCGGCTAACCCTACCAATCACAACAACTTAGTATATACCTTTTTAGCCGATGGCGTGGAGCGAGTAGCAGAGCAGCGAACTGAGGCTGGCGAGGATATAGAAGTTCATCTTATGACAGCCGAGCAGGTACGCGAATTGCTCGACGCTGATGAGATTGTGCAGTGTACGCACGCAGCGCCTCTTTGGCGATATTTTGCAGAGAATCCCATAACTGAGAAGCGATGATTTACCATTTCGACAAACTTGCATCGACCAACGACGAGGCCGTAAAACCCACCTACGCGGAGGGTGATATTGTGTGGGCTGATGTGCAGAGTGCAGGTCGAGGCCAACGAGGTCACAAATGGGAGAGCCGCGAGGGTGAGAATATAACATTTTCGGCCATTTTCGAGCCCACTTTTCTGCCTGCGACCAAGCAATTTTTGCTTAGCGAGGTGGTCGCATTGGCTGTGGTTGATACCCTGCGATACTACGGAGTCGGAGCAAGGATAAAGTGGACAAACGATATTTATGTCGGCGACAGAAAGTTGGCCGGAATCCTAATCGAACATAAACTTTCGGGCATAAACATTAGCCGTACAATTGCAGGCATCGGATTGAATGTTAATCAGTTGGAATTTTCTGATGATTTACCAAATCCTGTGTCTATGCGTCAAATTACCCGATTGGAGCTGGATTGCCGAGAGGTATTGGAGCGAGTAAGCGAGAGGCTTATGGCACGATACGAGATGCTTCGCCGAGGAGAGGAGCAGCAGTTGCAAGCCGATTATCACGAGTTGCTCTATCGCCGAGGTGCACTACACTGGTATTTCCTGCCCGACGGCAAGGCTTTTCGCGGCACGATTCGTGGCGTAGAGCCTTCGGGAGCGCTCATTGTCGAGAACGAAAAGGGCGAGCAGAGAAGCTATCTATTCAAAGAAATTGAATTTTCTGTGAAAAACATAACAAAATAGTTCTAACATTAGAAAATTACTGCTATCTTTGTGTAGATTATGCCCTTGGCATATCAAATTTGCCGCAGAGAATATATAAGACACAAATTTATAAACCATACAATTATGAATATTCCTTCTAATTTGAAGTACTCAAACGACCATGAGTGGTGTCGTGTTGAGGGTGAGTATGCCTATGTAGGTATTACCGATTTTGCGCAGAGCCAGTTGGGCGACATCGTATTTGTTGATGTTCCCACAGTAGGTGAGACTTTGGCTGCAGGTGAGGTTTTCGGCTCAATCGAGGCTGTAAAGACTGTAAGCGATGCATTTATCCCCGTAGGTGGCGAGGTAGTAGAGTTCAACGATGCTGTTGACGCTGACCCTGCGTTGGTTAACTCAGATCCATACGGTGAGGGTTGGATGATTAAGGTTAAGATGTCAGACCCTGCTGAGGTTGATGCTCTTCTTTCAGCTGAGGCTTATGCCGAGTTGATTGGCTAAGAGAAGTTTTGAGTAGAATATTTTAATCAAATAAAAGAAACAAAAATTATGTCAAAAGTAACAGTTATCGGTGCTGGTATGGTGGGCGCAACTTGCGCTAATGTATTGGCAGCACGCAATGTAGCAGATGAGGTTGTATTGATCGATATCAAGGAGGGTCTTTCAGAGGGTAAGATGCTCGATATGTATCAGGCATCAGCTACAACTGATTTCAAGACTAAGCTCACAGGCTGCACTAACGACTACAAGAAGACTGCAAACTCTGATGTAGTGGTTGTAACTTCTGGTATTCCCCGTAAGCCAGGTATGACTCGCGAGGAGCTTATCGGCACAAACGCTAACATCGTAAAGAGCGTTGTATCGCAGGCTTTGGCACACTCTCCTCGTGCTATCTTCGTTATCGTATCTAACCCTATGGATACAATGGCTTACCTTACTTTGAAGTCAACAGGTCTTCCTAAGAACCGCGTAATCGGTATGGGTGGTGCTTTGGATTCTTCACGCTTCCGTTGCTACTTGGCTAAGGCTGCTAACGCTAATATCCACGATGTTGACGGTATGGTAATCGGTGGTCACGGCGATACAACTATGATTCCTTTGATCGCAAAGGCTACTATCAAGGGTGTTCCCGCATCACAGTTCCTCTCAAAGAAGAAGCTCGCTCAGGTTGCTGCTGACACTATGGTTGGTGGTGCTACTTTGACAGGTCTTCTCGGCACATCAGCTTGGTATGCTCCCGGTGCTGCTGCAGCATCTGTAGTTGAGGCTGTTTTGGGTGACCAGAAGCGCATCATTCCTTGTAGCTGCTACCTCGAGGGTGAGTACGGTCAGGAGGATATTATGATTGGTGTTCCCGCAGTTATCGGCCGCAAGGGTATCGAGAAGATCGTTAAGATCGAGCTTAACAAGGAGGAGCAGGCTCAGTTCGAGGCATCTGCTGCTGCTGTTCGCAAGGTTAACGATATCTTGACAGAGACTGGCGCAATCTAAAAATGTTTTTAACGGGCAATTACGGCGTTACACTCCTCCTCGAAATCCTCATTTACGTCAAGTAAACTGCGGTTTCTCGGAGTTCGCAAGCCTTGTAATTCCCTCGTTAAAAGCCATTTTGGGGTACGTAGATAGGCAGGCTATCCGCAAGGATGGTCTGCTTTTTTATATTATATAGGTATTATAGGTGCTATAAGTGTTATAATATACTTCCTATAATTCTTATAACACCTATAACACTTATCCGCCACACTCTCACCCTCGCGCAAAAAAAATAGCCGCCCGACCGAATGGTCGAGCGGCTTTCTGTTTGCACAATGCCGAACGGCATTTTCTATTTTTCGGGGTCTCTACCGAGGTGGCGCACTTAAAATGCTCCCAATTGCCTCCGTTGTCTCCTAATCAATTGGCCCCTAGTTTATAGACTTGCGGTCTGGCGAAATATTCTCGGGTGCGGCGGCCTCCATCTCATTCTGGACAGATACCAGCTCCACCGCCTCCGATGCCGCCGTGCAGTCACCCACACATACGGGCATATTCCACGCAATCTGCAACTTCGTCACCCCGTCGAGCATTGCTCGGTACTCGGGCGTGTCGTTGCTATCGGTGAGAATCACCACCGCATCTACGTCTGTATATTCGGCGAAGAACTGCGTCATCATCGTCACGTTGAACACTCGCGGCGCGTGTCGCACCAAGATATTCTGCTCGGCGCATCCCAAAGCCTTGAGCGACTCTACAGCCGCAGGCAGGTTGCGGTGAGCAAACGACGACTGCTCGTCAACGATGACTATACCGAACTTCATCTCCACAATGCTTAGTCTACGAGCTTAACAGCCTCACGAGCGTCGTAAGAAGCGGGATACTGCTCGTTGATAACCTTCATCAACTCCTCAGCCTTAGCCTCGTCGCCCATAGCCTTGTAAGCCAAAGCAGCCTTGCGCAAGTACATAGGAGTAGTGAAGTCGTTCTCGCT
>JAZRLD010000012.1:0-15866 GCA_045646685.1 Alistipes sp.
AAACGCTGACCACCGGGATAGCCGGTGTGACGTACATAGACCTTGTCGGTCATCTTTGCGCCTGTAAGCTTAACCTTCTCGGCATTGATAACGATAACGTTGTCACCGCAATCAACGTGAGGAGTGTAGCCAGGCTTGTTCTTACCACGCAGAATCTTAGCAACCTGCGAAGCAAGACGTCCCAATACCTCATTTGTAGCGTCAATTACGACCCACTCTTTCTGGACCGTAGCGGCGTTCAATGAGATAGTTTTGTAACTTCTTGAATCCATCTTTTACGTTTAAGTTTATAACTTGTTTTGTAATCCTATTCCCGCATATTTACGGGTGCGCAAAGATAGTAAATATTTTTCATAAATACCAAATACCCCAAGAATTATTTTCTAACTTTCTGAAATAAACGGTTATAACTCTCATTTTAACGCTATTTTGGAGCATTTAGCACTACATTTCTCGCAAATAGGCCGCCAAAACGTTCTCTTTGGCCTCAATAACAGTGAATTTTCGCTCCCTATCCACTGCCTCCACCAACGATTGCGGCAACTTGGGTGCTACTCCAGCAACAGGCTCCACCACCTCACCAAACTTCGCGGCGTGGGCTGTTGACAACCAGAAACCATCTACACCCAACTGCTTTGTTGCAAGATAACCCACGGCACTGTGCGGATCGGACAGATAGCTATATTTATTATATATCTCGGCTATAGCCTGCTTTATCTCCTCGTCACTACAAGAGAAGCCTCGCACCTCGCCACGCAAAGTGGCAATATCCTCATTGCACAACTGCATCATACGCTCAAAATTGCTCGGATCGCCGACATCCATAGCATTAGCCACGGTCTGCACCGATGCGCGAGGACGATAAACCTCACTCTGCAAAAACTCTGGCACAACATCGTTGGCATTAGACGCCGCCACAAAGCCTTTTAACGGCAGGCCCATCCTACGAGCAAACATCCCAGCCGTAAGGTTTCCATAATTTCCACTCGGCACAACCACCTCGGGATTATCGCGGCCTGTCATACGCTTCCACTCGCAATAACCGTAGAAGTAATAGAACGACTGAGGCAACCAACGCAGAAGATTTATAGAGTTGGCAGATGTTATGCGCACCTCCCTGCGCAAATCCACATCGCGGAACATCGACTTTACCATACGCTGACAATCGTCGAAGTTACACTTCACCTTCAGCGGGTGGATATTTCCGCCGAGCGTTGTCATCTGCGCCTCCTGCAGGGGGCTAACCTTACCATCAGGATAGAGAATAACCACGCGCACACCCTCCACGTCATAGAATCCGTTGGCGACGGCACTGCCCGTATCGCCCGAGGTTGCAGTGAGGATAACAAGCTCGCCACCATCATTGAGCAAGCCGGTCATACGCCCCATAAAACGAGCGCCGAAATCCTTAAATGCGTGTGTCGGGCCCTGAAAAAGTTCAAGCGTATGCAGGCCGTCGCCCAACTCTCGCATCTCGATAGGGAAATCGTATGCACTGCGCACAACGCGCTCCAGAGCTGCCACATCTACATCGTCAAAAATCTGCTGCGCCAAATACAACGCCATATCGGCATACGACTGTTCTGCCAACTCCTCCACGCGCGCCATATCTACCTGCGATATGCGTTCAGGCAGGAACAAACCTCCATCGGGCGCCAAGCCCATAAACGCCGCATCGGCGAGTGCAAAACACTTTTGCGATTTATCTCGTGTACTAAGATACTTCATACCTTCTCGATTTAATCATTCAACACTCGCGCGCCACGATTCGACACCTTACATACATATACATCAGAGCCAATCTGCATCTGCGCAAAGTGCTCGCGCATAATCTCACCCACACGCTCGGCAACATCCATATCCGACGAGAGAGTAAAGACCGACGGGCCTGCGCCAGAGATATTCATTGCCAAAGCACCTGCTGCCAGCACCTTCTCGCGCAACTCGTCAAAGCCGGGGATAAACTGCTTACGATAGGGCTCCACCACAACGTCACACATAGCACGACCAACCAAATGGACGTCACCCAAAGCCAAGCCGGCAACCAAACCCGCCACGTTACCCCACTGCTTAACAGCCATACGCAGAGGGATATCCTTCGGCAACACCTCGCGCGCCACCTTCGTGCTAACCATAATCTCGGGGTGCACCACCGAGCAACAGAAGTTATCAGGTACGGGCAGACGTACAATATCCAAAGGCTCATAGCCACGCAGCAAAACCACGCCACCCAAAATAGATGGGCCTACATTATCTGCGTGGGGAGTACCTCCACTAATCAGTTTCTCGCCCTCCATAGCAAACTCCACAAGACGCTCATCCGAGAAGGGTCGGCCCAAAGCCTCATTCAGAGCATACACCGCAGCCGCCGATGACGCCGCACTTGAGCCAATACCGCTACCCGGCGAAATTTTCTTCTCAATAACCACGCGAACCATCTTCGCCTCGCCAAAAGCCTGCATCAATGCGCGCACGGCAGGAGTTACAACATTCTTCTCTATATCGTCGGGCAACTCTACACTACTTCTATTCTCAATCTGCAAGCCATCTCCATCACACACCTCGACGCTCACCACGTCGCCGACGCCATCGAGAGTCATACCCATAACATCAAAACCACATCCCATATTTGCTACCGTAGCAGGCGCAAATGCTCTTACTCTACTCATATTTATATACGTTTTCGATTCTCACGCGACATATACATATATATAATATATACGCCCGCGCAAGCGAATCAGATTATTAACTATGTTTGTTTGATTTTAGCCGATTCTGTAACCTTGGCAGAAAATATGACATACAGAAATGCCTCGTTCGGCAAAAGAATACTACACCCCCATAGGGGTAATCGTTGTAGTTGTAGTCGTGATAATGCCTGTAATAACAAACGACGAAATGGCGCCGATAATTGTCGTCGCCAAAGTCGTCGATATGTTATGTAAATTCAGCATCTCTTAACCTTTAACCTTATACAAATATATATTAAAAATTTTTAGCATCCAAATTTTCTCACAAATATATTTCAATTTTTAACCATTTTGCACATACATCGCAATATACCCACTTGCTAAACCTCTAATTTACAACATATTACCTATATTATAATTTAACACATAACGCTATATCGCACAAAAAAAAGACTCTCCCCCTAAGGGAAGAGTCTTATCATATAATATATATAGGTATATATTATCCGAGGAACGCCAACAAGATACCAGCAGCAACGGCAGAACCGATTACACCTGATACGTTGGGACCCATAGCGTGCATCAAAAGGAAGTTAGCGGGATTCTCCTGCTGACCAACCTTCTGAGATACGCGCGCTGCCATAGGCACAGCCGATACACCAGCAGAACCAATCAGCGGGTTAATCTTCTCCTTCGAGAAGATGTTCATAACCTTAGCCAACACTACACCAGCACCAGTACCCAAGCAGAAGGCTGTTACACCCAATACCATAATACCGATAGTCTGCCAGTTAAGGAAGTTAGCTGCAGTAGCAGTAGCACCTACTGAAATACCGAGGAAGATGGTTACGATGTTCATCAACTCGTTCTGAACAGTCTTGCTCAAACGCTCAACAACACCGCACTCCTTCATCAAGTTACCCAACATCAAGCAACCAATCAAGGGAGCTGCAGAGGGCAACAACAACGAAATAATCATTGTCATAGCGATGGGGAAGATAATCTTCTCAGTCTTAGATACGGTACGCAACTGCTTCATCACGATCTGACGCTCTGCCTTTGTAGTCAAAGCCTTCATAATGGGGGGCTGGATTACAGGCACCAACGCCATATATGAGTAAGCAGCAACTGCGATGGGACCCAACAACTGGGGAGCCAACTTAGCTGTCAAGTAGATAGCTGTGGGACCGTCAGCACCACCGATGATACCGATAGAACCAGCCTCAGCGGGAGTAAAGCCCATAGCCGATGCACCCAAGAATGTAGCGAAGATACCGAACTGAGCGGCAGCACCCAACAACAAGCTCTTAGGGTTAGCAATCAGCGGACCGAAGTCAGTCATAGCACCTACACCTACGAAAATCAAGCAAGGATAAATACCGAGCTTAACACCGAGGTAAAGGAAGTCGATAAGACCACCAACGCGGTCGAAAGTAGTACCGTCGATTGTCCAGTGTACGTGGCCGCCCTCGAACAACTCAGTATGGTAAAGACCTGCACCGGGGAGGTTGGTCAAAAGCATACCGAAGGCGATGGGCAACAGCAAAAGGGGCTCATACTGCTTAACGATTGCCAAGTAGAGCAACACGCAAGAGATAATGAGCATCACTAATACTCGCCAATCAGCGAAGATACCGCTGATACCAGACTGGTCAACGAAGTTCATCAAAGACTCGCCCAAGTCGATGTCAGCCTCAACAGCCTCCGTAGCGGCTGAAGCAGCCGTCATAATCTCGGGGCTTGCTGATGCCTGCACCGACAAGCCCAAAGTGGCTACGACGAGCAACATCATCATATATTTCATCACTTTCTTCATTGGACTTTCCATTTTAAGGTTATGCCAACTCGATAAGTGCGTCACCCTGCTGTACAGCCTGACCTGCAGAGCAGTGAACAGCCTTAACTGTACCGTCAGCGGGAGCCAAAATCTCGTTCTCCATCTTCATAGCCTCGATAACTGCCAACTGCTGACCAGCCTTAACAGCATCACCAGCCTTAACGCTAACAGATACAACGCTACCGGGCAGGGGAGCTACGATTGCATTAGCACCAGCTGCAGCCTTGGGTGCAGCGGGAGCAGCCGCAACGGGAGCAGCCGCAGCAGCGGGCTTGGGAGTAGCGATTGTAGGAATAGCCACAGCCTCAGAACGCTCTACGTCGATAGTGTACTTCTTACCGTTGAGCTCTACCTCTGCTACATTGTGCTCTACCTCGGTGATGGTAGCCTCATAGTGCTTACCATTGATATTGAAATTAAGTTTCTGCATTTTTCCTAAAATTGATTAGAAGGTTATACTTTTCTGATTCCACGGTGAATATGCCACATCGTCGTGACGGATAGTAAGGACATCACTCTCCTCGTCGTGCTGATTGTAGAACGTATGCAAGACGTAAGCGATAGCGGCCATATCCGTTTCGTCAGTAGCCTCCGTAGCAGCAGGAGCTGCAACAGCAGCAGCCTGCGCCTTGGGTTTCTGCGCAAAGATTACACCGAAAGACTTAACGATAAATATAAGTAGTACCAATACTACGAATACCAAACCGAAGCCAACGCCAGTAATCAACAACGCATTACCCCAATTAACTGCTAAAAATGTCATATGCTTTCAAATGTTTTATTACAAAGGAATATTGCTATGCTTCTTAGCGGGGTTAACCTCACGCTTAGTCTGCAATGACTCCAAAGCGCGGATTACGCGGAAGCGAGTGTTACGGGGCTCGATAACATCGTCGATGTAGCCGTAGCGAGCTGCGTTGTAGGGGTTAGAGAACTTATCCTTGTACTCCTGCTCCTTCTCTGCAACAAACTTAGCCTTCTCCTCGGGATCAGTGAATGATGCCAAAGCCTTAGCGTGGAGAACCTCAACAGCACCACTTGCACCCATAACTGCGATCTCAGCAGTAGGCCAAGCGTAGTTGATATCACCACGGATGTGCTTAGATGACATAACGATGTAAGCACCACCGTAAGCCTTACGCAAAGTAACAGTAACCTTAGGTACAGTAGCCTCGCAGTATGCGAACAAGAGCTTCGCACCGTGAGTAATAACGCCACCATACTCCTGACCTGTACCGGGCAAGAATCCGGGAACGTCAACCAATGTTACGATAGGAATGTTGAACGCGTCGCAGAAACGAACGAAACGAGCTGCCTTACGGCTTGCGTTGATATCCAATACACCTGCCATAAAGTTAGGCTGGTTAGCGATGATACCTACGCTCTGACCGTTGAAGCGAGCAAAGCAAGTGATGATATTCTTTGCATAAGATGCAGCGCTCTCCAAGTACTCACCATTATCAACGATACCACGGATAACCTCGTACATATCGTAGGGCTTGTTGGGATTGTCAGGAATAATCTCGTTCAATACATCCTCCTTACGTGCGATGTCATCTGTGCAGATAGTCTTAGGAGCGGGCTCCATATTGTTCTGAGGCATATATGAGAGCAAGCCGCGGATAAGGGCGATACCCTCCTCCTCTGTGTCAACAGCGAACTGAGCAACACCTGACTTTGTAGTGTGCATATCAGCACCACCCAACTGCTCCTGAGTTACGTCCTCACCTGTAACGGTCTTAACAACCTTAGGACCTGTAAGGAACATATTAGAAGTCTGGCGACGCATAATGATGAAGTCAGTCAATGCGGGTGAGTAAACTGCACCACCTGCGCAAGGACCGAAGATAGCTGAAATCTGGGGAATAACACCAGAAGCCATTACGTTACGCTGGAAGATGTTAGCGTAACCTGCCAATGCGTTTACACCCTCCTGAATACGAGCACCACCTGAGTCGTTCAAACCGATGCAGGGAGCACCGTTACGCATTGCCATATCCATCACCTTGCAAATCTTGTCTGCCAGTGAGATAGACAATGAACCAGCAGTTACAGTAAAGTCCTGTGCAAAAACGTAAACCAAACGGCCGTCGATTGTACCGTAACCTGTTACAACACCATCACCGAATGTGTGCTTCTTCTCCATACCGAAGTCGTAGCAACGGTGAGTTACGAACATATCGAACTCCTCGAAACTGCCCTCATCCAAGAGCATCTGAATACGCTCACGTGCGGTGTACTTACCCTTCTCGTGCTGCTTCTGGATAGCCTTCTCGCCACCGCCCATACGTGCGATTTCGCGGTTCTCGATCAATTTGGCTACCTGTTGTTTTTGAATTTCGCTCATAGCAAATTTATGTTTATAAAAAATTGATTACTTGTTCTTATCCTCGCAAAGCTCGGTCAAAATACCCTGTGTTGACTTGGGGTGAAGGAATGCGATAGTCAAACCCTCTGCGCCCTTACGGGGAGTCTTGTCGATAAGGCTTACACCCTGAGCCTCAGCGTCTGCCAACTGCTCCTCGATGTTCTCGCAAGCGAGTGCCATATGGTGGATACCTACGCCACGCTTCTCGATGTACTTAGCGATAGTAGAGTCCTCTGATGTGGGCTCCAAAAGCTCGATCTTAGTCTGACCAATCATAAAGAAAGCAGTCTTAACCTTCTGATCAGCAACCTCCTCGATTGCATAACACTTAAGACCCAATACATTCTCCCAATAAGGAATAGCCTCCTCAAGGCTCTTCACTGCAATACCAAGATGCTCGATGTGTGAAACTTTCATAGCTTTAGAGTTTAAATTGTTATTATTTTGTATGTAAATTTTGGTTTTTCACCTGATAAAAAAATCGGTTTTGAGGTAACCGCATAAAACTCTACAAAGGTACGAGTAAATTCTCAAATACGAAAATATTTTTGACCCTTTATCTATATTTTAAGCAACAATTTTTGCTATCGTTTGTTTCTTTGCTCGAAAGTTGCTAATTTCGCCATAGTAAATCAACCCAAGCGCAGATGAAGAAGATTTTAATGATATTATTTTTTGTACTGACGAGCCTTACAACGGCCTCGGCGCAGAATGTCATTATCGGCGAGAAACTCCCCGATCTGAATCTTCGCAAGTGGTTGATGGACCTGCCTCCCGAACGTTCGGAATACACCTGTTACCTTTTTTATCACTCCGAGAGTGCTTTATGCACAAAGTCGCTGGACGCTATCAAGCCACTGGTAAAAAAGGCCAATACACAACTCAATCTCATTATCGTAACCAAGGAGGAGTACAAGGATGCTGGCGTAACACTCACCGAGCATCTTGATGACAACATATACGTCGCATTTGATTTGCAGGGACGCGCCTTTCGCAGTATTGGCGTAGATTTTATTCCCTTCTGCATCATCTGCGACAGTAAGCGCAGAGCGATGTGGTGCGGCAACGCATTTACGCTATCGCAATCGGTATTGGATAAAATTTTAACAACTAAATAAGATGGCTTTCACGAAGATAGACCACTACGAAAAAGAGTATCTGGATACTCACCACGACAGCGCCCTGAACGTAACGCAAGGCGTTGAGGATCAACCCATAGTAAATCCCTATTTCAAGCGCAAAAAGCGTCGCACGCTCTCTACCGACGAGTACGTGGAGGGAATTTTGAATGGCAACATAACCATTCTCTCGCAGGCCATAACTCTCATCGAGAGCAACAACCCCACTCACTACGCTCAGGCGCAGGAGATTATCGAGCGTTGTCTGCCCCACGCGGGTAAGTCGGTACGCATAGGTATCACAGGTGTCCCCGGAGCGGGAAAATCGACCTTTATTGAGGCTATCGGAGGTATGGTCGCTTCGCTTCGACATAAGTTGGCCGTTTTGGCTATCGACCCCAGCTCGGAGCGTAGCGGCGGCTCAATTTTGGGTGACAAGACACGTATGGAGAGCATATCATCAAATCCCGATATCTTCATTCGTCCTTCGCCATCGGCTGGTTCGTTGGGTGGCGTAGCTCGTAAGACACGCGAAACTATTGTTTTGTGCGAGGCGGCAGGATATGACGTTATATTTATAGAGACCGTAGGTGTTGGTCAGTCCGAGACAGCAGTACACTCGATGGTGGATATGTTTATGATGTTGCAGATTTCAGGCGCTGGTGACGAGTTGCAGGGTATCAAGCGCGGCATTATGGAGATGGCCGATATGATGGTTATCACCAAGGCTGATGGCGAGAATATTCACAAAGCCGAACTTGCAAAGGTACAGTATCAGGGTGCACTCCACCTATTCCCTATGCCCGAATCGGGTTGGCGTCCTAAGGTTTACACCTGCTCATCGGTTGAGCACACAGGACTCGAGGAGGTATGGAAGGGTGTTGAGGAGTACCTCGACCACATTCAGGCCAACGGCTACTACATAGCCAACCGCAACCGCCAAAATAAGTATTGGATGTACGAGAGTATCAATCAGGCACTCAAGAGCAACTTCTACCAAAACCCCGAAATTGCAGCTCGCATAGAGGAGGTAGAGCAGAGAGTTTTGGATGCAAAGTTAAGTTCGTTTATCGCCGCAAAAGAGCTTTTGGATATATACTTTGGTGATAAGATGCACGAGTAGCAGAGCATAAATATACAACCACAATAGATAAAAATGGGCCGCTTATGCAAAATAAGTGGCTCATTTTGCTATTTTATTAAAAATTTTTGTAAATTTGATTTTCCAATTGACCACTTTATAACTGAAATCATTAACTAAAAAATAAAAAAGCCTTATGAGCACAGTAAAATTTTATCAGGGTGGCGACCTGCCACTCGAGTTGCACAAGGTTCGTGTTGTACAGAAACTTCACCTCGTGCCTATTGAGCGCCGTTTGGAGGCGATGAAGGAGGCGGGCTTCAATACTTTCCGTCTTAGCACACGCGACGTATTCCTCGATATGCTTACCGATAGTGGTACCAACGCAATGAGCGACAAGCAGCTTGCTGCTATGATGCAGGCAGATGACGCTTACGCAGGTTCTCAGTCTTTCGAGCGCTTGCAGAAGGCCGTTGAGGATGTTCTCGGCAAGAAGTACCTTTTGCCCGTACACCAGGGCCGTGCTGCCGAGAATGTTATCTGTCGTACATTTGTTAAGCCCGGCCACGTAGTTCCTATGAACTACCACTTCACCACTACCCTCGCACACATCACAGAGTGCGGCGGTAAGGTAGTAGAACTTCTTTACGACCACGCTTTGGAGCTTAAGTCGGAGCACCCCTTTAAGGGTAATATGAACATCGAGAAGTTGGAGCAGACTATTAACGAGGTAGGTGTTGAGAATATCCCCTTCATTCGTATGGAGGCCTCTACAAACCTTATCGGCGGCCAACCTTTCTCACTCTCGAACTTGATGGACGTACGCCGCATTGCCGACAAATATAATATTATGTTGGTTCTCGACGCCAGCCTTATCGGCGAGAATGCTTACCTTATCAAGCAGCGCGAGGATAACTGGAAGGAGAACTCAATGGGCGAAATTTTAAAGATGATGACAGGGCTTGCTGATTTGGTTTACTTCTCGGCTCGTAAGCTCTCATCTTCTCGCGGTGGTGGTATCTGTACTAATCAGCGCGCGCTCTACGCAAAGATGGAGGATAAGATTCCTTTGTTCGAGGGTTTCCTTACCTATGGCGGTATCTCCGTTCGTGAGATTGAGGCTATGACAGTAGGTCTTTACGAGACTTTGGACGAGACAATGATTTGCCAGAGCCCCAACTACATCAAGTACCTTGTTGAGGAGTTGGAGAAGCGTGGCGTGCCTATGGTAACACCTCCGGGTGTTTTGGGCGCACACGTAAACGCTATGAAGTTCTGCGAGCATATCCCGCAGGACCAGTATCCCGCAGGTGCTTTGGCAGCAGCATTCTATATTTGCTCTGGTATTCGTGGTATGGAGCGTGGTACAGTATCGAGTGTACGTGACGAGAATGGCAAGGAGATTCCCGCAGATGTTGAGTTGTTGCGTTTGGCTGTTCCTCGCCGTGTATTCACTCTCTCGCAGATTAACTACGTTATCGACCGCTTGGTATGGCTCTACGACAACCGTCACCTCATCGGCGGCTTGAAGTTTACTTACGAGCCCCCCGTATTACGATTCTTTATGGGTGGTTTGGAGCCTACATCAAATTGGCCCCACCGCTTGCTCGAGAAGTTCCGCGAGGATTTCGGCGATAGCTTGTAATAAAAAAGCAGGGTTTCGGCCCTGCTTTCTTATTTATATGCCCAGAGGACAACGCTCTGCTCTTGTTGCAATATCTTATCCAAAATATTCATATCCCGCCGTGACATCACGGGACACCCCCAGCTACCAATGGTCGGCAATGGCCATACGGGGAAAGATGTCGTATAGCGCCAGCTGTGCAGAACGATGCAACGCTTGCGCATCTCGGAATTTGTTTCCTCCAAGCCATCCAAACGATAGGCAACACCATATCGCCCAACGTAACGCTCCGCGACCAACGCTCTGCCCACAGAACTTAGGTGCGAGCCATCTGCGTTCGATACCCGCGCATAGGCCGATGGCACGTGACTACGCCTGCTACCGCTTCCGTGCGACGCCAAGAAGGCGTGTTCTGCCCTATTTTCGGTAATATTCCATACCACAAAACGCCGACGCCCCGAGTGAATAGACAAATCCCACAGCAACACAATGCGCTGGTTATATCCATTCTCGCGGCAATACTTCGCAGCCTCAACGGCCCGTTGGCGAAAACACGTCAAGTCCATTATTTCATCTCCGCTTTCAATCGCTCCGCCAACTCGGGCATACCCTCAGCAGCACGCGCCTTGATATGGGTCAGAGGATTATTGCGAATAATAGATGTATCGGGGTTGCCCGGGTCCACTACATAAATAGGTACACCCGACTTTGCATATCGCACCAGCATAGCCGCAGGATAGACTGCCAGCGACGTACCCACGACTATCAATACATCTGCATCCTGCACAATCCTACAAGCGGGATCGAACATAGGCACCGACTCCCCGAAAAAGACAATATGCGGACGTAACAACGCACCATCCTCGGCACGTGCATCCAACGACTGCTCCCAGCCATCCTCAATGTCATATATAAGGTTAGAATCTCGCTCGGAACGGAGCTTCATCAACTCACCGTGCAGATGTAACACACTTTTAGAGCCTGCGCGTTCGTGAAGATTATCCACATTTTGCGTAATTACAATCACCTCGGCCCACTCCTCCATCTTAGCAATGGCAATGTGGCCTTCGTTAGGCTGCTTCGAGAGTGACTCACGACGACGCATATTGTAAAACTCTATCACCTGCGCCCTATTATTTTTCAACGCCTCGGGCGTGCATACATCCTCTACGCGATACTGCGCCCACAAACCATCGCAATCACGAAAAGTAGCAATGCCACTATCGGCACTCACGCCAGCACCTGTAAAAACTACAATCTTTTTCATATGCTAATATCCTATTTTACGTCTGCGACGAGCCCTTAACTCACGCTGCAGAATCAAATCCTTATACCACATAATATTACGCATCCAACGCCATAGACCATATATGCTATATCCAAATGCTACAAGTATCAAAATACCAAAAAGCCACACTTCAGCATCCATAGACAATGTTCCTGAAAAATATTTTCGTGTGCCGAAAAATACAAACATAGTACCCATTATACCAAGCAGGATACCAAGGTTCCTCCAACGGCGAGAAGGTAGCTGTTTGTCAATAACACCTATCAGAGCAACATTCAACAAACTAAAAACCACATTACCCCACCTTGAAACATCATAGTCCATATACCTAACCACAATATATGCTACCCACAATGCTACCACATATAGAATGATAGTCGAATTTCTTAGCGAGCGACGAAATGACAACGCCTTGAGTTCGCCCACGCTTTTATTACCTATTCTAAACAATCTAAATCCCATAAAATACTTTCAGTAAACCTATTCTTCACGATGACGACTCTCTTGCAGTTCGGCCTTACGCGCTAAACTATAATGTCGCCACTTCAAAATACAAATCACACCGTAGAATATCACCACGCCGCCCAATGCCAATAATATAGTAGTAGCCATTGCATACCCTTGGCTATCGACCACGCGGCCACAAAAGAGCATAATAACGCCCAACGAAGGCATTATGAAAGATAACGTACGCCAACGCTTACGGGGAATCATTCGCCTAAGTTCCAGAACAACAGCCAGAACAAATAGCATAACGCCAGCTACATTCAAAAAGAGGATAGCCATCGTACCGTGCAGATCGAAATAACCAGCCACACAATTAACCACAGCCAGCAGCAAAATAGAAGCTGCCATAATACGATTACGAAGTCTTACTTGAGGATGACCTTCTTGGGGATTACGGTTTGTCATAGATAGTAAATTTATAGTCACTATAAAGATACAAATTATTTACAAAAAAACCGCCCCACAAACATAATTTATTTTGCGAGACGGTTTCCATATCTACTTATTCAATAGTTTCCGATGCGCCATCACGAGAACAGCCTCACCACACACAAATGTCAATACGACAAACAAAATATTTAGGTTATCGCCCGCCTTAATACTTGCCGCCACCACAACGATAAGGTATAGAACCCAAAACAGATAGCCAAGCCAAATGAAAAAGATTTTTGTTTTTGTTGTCATCGCTATATAATTTTTACGATTACTTCTCGCCTTTGCGCCAATGCTTGAATTTATATCGCGCCACAGCATACAGAAGTCCAGCACCCGCAAACGCTCCAACAAGAAGTGCTCTGTCACCCTCGCCTATTGTGCCACTCTCACCCTTGAGATATTTTACCAGAAATACCAGCACCACAGCAGCAGCCGTTCCTACTGCCAAAGCTATACCCCATCGGCGACACGTACGCCAAAAGAGTCTTTCGCTCGTACGCCAAAGGCCTATGCAATACCAAACAAAGAGGACCAAAGTCAATGGTAATATTATCCAATCCAGAAACATATCGAGCACCTTAACACTCTCGCTATGAGCCCACAGCGCATCGGACATACGCTGGATATAGTTTATCGTAATCGATGCGAAAAGCAAGCACGCCCATACGATTTGAAACCACTTTTTATTCAACTCTCCCATAGCTTTTTGCGTTTATAATTCACATATAAATTTATGTATCCACATAGTAACAGTGCTAAAGAACACAACTAACATACTCAAAATCATACCTCACGTTCTTCATCTACCTGTTTTACCACTTTTGCCTTCTTCAGACGACCACTACGGCGCAAAGCATCGGCTATAATCCATTGCAGCTGCCCATTGATACTGCGAAACTCATCTTCGGCCCAACGTTCCAAAGCATCCATCGTCGCAGCATCAACACGCAACACAAAACTCTTATTTTCAGCCTTCTTTGCCATATTATACTACTAATGGTGCATTGTACCTGCATTCACAACGGGCTGGGCCGACTCATCGGCGCACAACACAACCAAGAGGTTGGTAACCATAGCCGCCTTGCGCTCCTCGTCAAGTTCCACGATATCATCGTCACCCAAGCGGTCGATAGCCATCTTAACCATCGATACGGCACCCTCGACAATCTTTTCGCGTGCCGAGATAATTGCATCAGCCTGCTGACGGCGCAACATAACGGCTGCAATCTCGGGAGCATAAGCCAAATAGTTGATACGTGCCTCAACAACCTCAATACCAGCAATTGCCAAACGCTCCGCGAGGCGCTCCTCCAAAAGGTTGTTAATCTCGTCGCTGCTGCTTCGCAGGGTTACAGTATCGCCACCCGACGTGTTGTCATCGTAGGCATAGCAACCTGCCACCTGACGCAAAGCGGCATCACTCTGAACAGATACGAAGTTCTCCAACATCTTCATACGCGAGCCCTGCGTTACAATACCTGAATTATCTGCCGTAGCATCAATATCGAACACCGAGCGATAAATCTCATCGCGCTTGAGTCGCCAAACCAACACCAAACCAATCATAATAGGGTTACCCGTCTTATCGTTCACCTTGATAGGCTCGGCATTGAGGTTACGCGCACGAAGCGAAATATTCTTTGCCGACATAAGGAAGTTCACCCACCAGAAACCGGTGTTGTAGAACGAGCCGCGATACTCACCGAAGAAGGTCAGCACGCGCGCCTCATTAGGCTCCAAAAGCATAAAACCCTTACAAGAGATAAGCGCCAAGAGCAACACGAAAACACCACCAAGAACCAGCGGAAGGCCAACAGCCGCTGTCTCCGCCTCGGCACCCTTCACAATCATAAACACGCCACCAACGATAGCGACCAAAATAAGAATCAACGCTACAAAACCGTTGATTTTCCAACCGGTGTACTCAAAATTTTTGTTTTTCATAGATAATTGTTTTTGGTTAATAGTTGAACATTCGTTTTAATATCATTTTGATATCACAAATTTACGCAACAAAAAGCCAATTCTCCAAATATTTTTCAATCTTTTTTCGATTTTTACCCAGGAAATTAGGTATTTTGCCGCGAAACGACTATTTTTACACAAAATAAAACCCCACGAACAATGAAAAGACTCACATTTATCATCATCGCAGCTGTGGCTCTCGCCTTCACAGCTTGCTCTACAAAGCAGATTTCAACACGACTTTTATGCTACAACGTGCGCAACTGTTCAGGTTTGGACGGAGTACACGACTGCGAGCGTGTTGCTAAAATTATCGCAGACGTTAACGCCGATGCTGTTGCTATTCAGGAGCTTGACAGTATGACAGCACGCTACCCCGGCAAGGACGTTCTCGGCGAGTTGGCCGCACTGACAGGTATGCACCCCACGTTTGTACCCTCTATTGATTATAAGGGTGGCAAGTATGGTATCGGTATGCTGACCAAAGAGAAGCCTATCTCTTACCGCCGTGTGCCCCTGCCCTGCCGCTCGGAGCCACGTTCGTTGCTTATCGTCGAGTTGCAGGATTACTACTACTGCTGTACTCACCTCTCATTGCACGAGGAGGACCGCATCACATCGGCTGGTATCATCGTTGAGGAGTTCTCAAAGCTCGACAAGCCCGCACTCCTCGCAGGCGACTTCAACGCAGACCCCACAAGCGAGTTTATGAAGATTATGGGCGAGCACTTCCACGTATTCAAGAAGACCGACGGCGAGGGCTTCACATTCCGTGCAGACAAGCCTTTCAGCGAGATTGATTACATCTGTCTCTTTACCGACAAGGGCGCGAAGGCAGAGGTTGCAAGCCACACCGTAATCAACGCCCCCGTAGAGTCTGACCACCGCCCTATCGTAGCCGATATTGTAATTACAGAGTAGTACAAAGATGAAGATACGCACGCTATTTATCG
>JAZRLD010000013.1:0-21781 GCA_045646685.1 Alistipes sp.
AGGAGATTCTCAACTGGTGTGACCGCGAGGGTAAGACCTTATGGGAGTATGTGCAGGATAGCGAGGGTGATGATATTTGGCCCTACCTCGAAGGCATTTGGGAGACTATGTGCCGCACCATCGACAACGGTCTGAATAACGTCGGCGTACTGCCCGGAGGCTTGAAGGTGGCACGCAAGGCGAGCACATATTGGCTAAAAGCCAAAGAGTATGGCCCTACGGTCAGCAATCGTTCACGCCTCTACGCCTACGCCTTGGCTACAGCCGAGGAGAACGCATCGGGTGGCGAGGTGGTGACCTCACCCACCTGTGGCTCGTGCGGAGTATTGCCCGCAGTGTTGAAACATCTCAACAAGTTGAACGACTATCGCCCCATACGTATCGTGCGCGCCTTGGCTACGGCCGGTCTGTTTGGCAATATCGCCAAGACCAACGCCTCAATCTCGGGTGCCGAAGTAGGCTGTCAGGGTGAGATTGGCGTTGCGTGCGCTATGGCTGCGGCCGCAGCTTGTCAGCTTATGGGCGGAACTCCCGCGCAGATTGAGTATGCTGCCGAGATGGCTTTGGAGCACCACTTGGGTCTTACGTGCGACCCCGTATGCGGTCTGGTGCAGATTCCCTGCATCGAGCGTAATGCTGTTGCCGCAGCGCGTGCCATCGACTCGGCTACGTTTGCCATCCTCTCGGACGGTAAACACCGCGTAACCTACGACCACGTGGTAGCGGTAATGAAGGAGACGGGCCACAATCTGCCGAGCCTCTACCGCGAGACTGCCGAGGGTGGTTTGGCAAAGCACTACAGAACAAAAGAGTAACAATAAAACTAAATGAATATGAAGAAACTTTTTCGTCTTTTGACTTTGGCGGCACTCGTGTTGCTCGCCAAGCCAGCAAATGCGCAGCTTATTGAGGGCCCGCGCGGATATGAGGACTTCAAGATTGGCGTTGCGGGTTACACCTACCGCAGCTTCGACATCGACCAGACATTGGCATTCCTGAAGAGTATGGAGGTGCACTATATGTCTGTTAAGGATTGGTGGTTGCCACTCGACTCAACAAAGGAGCAGATGGACGCTTTCAAGGCAAAGTGTCGCGAGTACAACGTTGAGCCCTACATTCTCGGCCCTATCTATATGCGTTCGGAGGCTGAGGTTGACCGCGCCTTTGCATACGCGGAGCGTTACGGTTCAGATGTATTTATTGGTGTGCCTAACTATGAGCTTACCGACTACGTTATCAAGAAGGTAAAGGATACAGGCATTAAGGTTGCTATCCACACACACGGCCCCGACGGAGCCCCCTTCCCCAACATTCAGAAGGTTGCAGAGGTGTATAAGGACTCCTCGTTGGGTATCGGTTGCTGTATGGACCTCGGCCACTCGGTACGTATGGGCGAGGATATCGTGAAGGATATCAAGAAGTACAAGGCGTGGATTTACGATATTCACATCAAGGACGAGAGCGAAGCATCGAAGAAGGGCCAGACTTGGGAGATGGGACGCGGCGTGATGGATTTCCGTCCTATCGTAAAGGTGTTGCGCCAGATTAAGTACAAGGGTGTGGTATCGCTCGAGTTCGAGAAGAACGGCAAGAATCCCCACCCCGGCGTTGCCGAGTCAATCGGTTATCTGCGCGGTGTATGCGACGCTACAAAATAAGCAACATAACAAAAGGGTGCTCGACCAATGGTTAGCACCCTTTGTTTTACCCTTTTACAAACTCCACTGCTGCGGCACACTCATAACCTTCGTTATACAGGTCAAGTAGTTTTCTTGTATCGCGCTCCATACGGTCCACCACAATAGGCCGTTCAGGTCTGATGACCGTCAATTTACCCTCCGCCTCAAGTCGCTCCACCAGCTCTATCTGCTCGTTGTAGCAGGCGTTACGCTTGCTAATCATCTCTCTTAATTTTGGATATTTACGATAGAAGAATGGCGGCACACGCGTAGGCTTCTGCGGCTTGCGGTAGCCCTTATTGCGGGTAAGCACCACAAGATTATTATCAAAACCCAACTCGTGCGCGCGCAAAACGGGGATAGAGTCGGCAATACCGCCATCTAACATTGGCTCGCCATCGACATAACTTATCGGCGACACGAAGGGCAGGCTACTCGACGCCTTGACAATATCAATTATACGCACAGGATCGTTCTTCTCCTCGAAATAGCACGCTTGGCCCGTGCGGCAACTTGTAGTAACCATCTCATAACGCTCCTCACACTTAGCGTACTTATCGTAGTGATAAGGGATTATCTCTTCGGGGAATTTATGGAACAGCAGGTCGAAATCCATAATATTTCCCTTGAGCAGCAACTGCTTAAAGCCTATATAGCGATACTTCTCCAACAGGTCTATATTGCTATACTTACCTCGACCTCGCTGGCCCGACATATATGACAAGCCGTTGCACGCACCCGCACTCACGCCAATCGTGTATGGAAAACGTATGCCACGATCCATTAAGTTATCCAGCACACCGCAGGTGAAGACGCCACGCATACCTCCTCCCTCAAGAATCAAACCCGATGTAGGCGTAAGACAATACTCTTTTTTATTCATATTCGCACTAATTTCGCTCAAAGGTATAAATTTTCGCAAGAATCTTAATATATAAAATATCCTATATGCGAATAAACTACCAAAAATTACGTTATATTTGCAAAATATTATACTTAAAGCACTAAAAATATGAGTCAACTTATAATACCTCACAACTATAAAAACCCCTTGAGTCTTCAGCAGACCGAAATAGCCATCAAGAAGATTAAGGATTTCTTCCTGAGCAGCATCTCCACCGAGTTGCGTCTGCGTCGCGTTACAGCACCGCTTTTCGTACTGAAGGGCTTGGGTATGAACGACGATTTGAGCGGCAAGGAGCGCCCCGTAACATTCCCTATCAAGGATATGGCCGAGGCACAGGCCGAGGTGGTACACTCATTGGCGAAGTGGAAGCGCGTAACGCTGGCCGAGTACAAAGTAGAGAATGGCTACGGTATCATCACCGATATGAACGCCATTCGTGCCGACGAGGAACTGGATAACCTCCACTCTTTATACGTTGACCAGTGGGACTGGGAGCGCGTAATGCCCGAGGAGTGTCGCACGGTGGAGTATCTGAAGAAAATCGTGGAGCGTATCTACGGCGCAATCCTGCGCACCGAGTACCACATTTGCGAGACATATCCGCAGATTGAGCCCTTCCTTCCCGAGGAGATTAAGTTTATCCACGCCGAGGAGCTTCTTCAGCGCTACCCAACCCTTTCGGCCAAGGAGCGCGAAGATGCCATCTGTAAGGAGTACGGTGCGGTGTTTATCATCGGTATCGGCTCGGAGTTAAGCAACGGCGAGAAGCACGACAACCGTGCCCCCGACTACGACGACTACTCTACCATCTGCGACAAGACAGGCTTTGCGGGCCTGAATGGCGACCTGCTTATCTGGTATCCCATCTTGGAGCGAGCTATTGAGCTTTCGTCGATGGGTATCCGTGTGAATCGCGAGGCGTTGGAGCGTCAGCTCGAGCAGAGTGGCAAGGAGGAGCGCAAGAAGCTATATTTCCATAGCCGCCTCATCGAAGGCTCACTGCCCCAATCCATCGGTGGCGGTATCGGTCAGAGCCGCTTGTGTATGATTCTCCTGCATAAGGCTCACGTAGGCGAAACGCAATCGAGCATCTGGCCCGAGGAGATGCGCATTGCGTGCAAGGAGGCGGGTATGACGCTAATTTAGACTACAAATTTTTCAACCTATGAATATCTGCAACTTTTTCCTGCGTAGCACGGCACTTATGGCTGCCGTAGCTACCCTTGCTTGCTGTGGCAAGCAGACAAAGGAGGCTTTTCCCGTACCCGAGAAGCCTATTTTAGAGATGGACTACTCTGCCGAGAAGACCACTTTCGAGGTGTGGGCACCCACAGCCGAGAGCGCTGTTGTACGTCTGTACGATGGAGACAAGATGGTCGAGGAGATTAAGATGAAGTCAGCAGAGGATGGACTTTGGACCGCAACTGCTAAGGGCGACAAGAAGGGCCTCTTCTACGCCTTTCAGGTTACCATTGACGGTAAGCCTTTGAAGGAGACCGCTGGTATCTTCGCACGCGCACTGAACGTGAATGGCGACCGCGGTGCTATCATCGACCTCAACGACACCAACCCCGAGGGCTGGGCCGAGGACAAGACTCCCGTTGTTCCCACATCGGAGATTGTTATATACGAGATGCACTACCGCGATATGACGGCTCACGCATCGGCTGGCAGCAGCTACCCCGGCAAGTATATCGGTATGGCCGAGCACGGCACACGCTCAAAAGAGGACCTTGCAACAGGTATCGACCACCTCGTAGAGATGGGTATCACTCACCTCCACCTCTTGCCCACAGCCGACTTCGGCTCTATCGACGAGTCAACTCCCACTAATGAATACAACTGGGGTTACGAGCCCAAGAACTACTCGGCTCCCGAGGGTACATACTCTACAAATCCCGCTGACCCCGAGGCTCGCGTACGCGAACTCAAGACTTTGGTGCAGGCGTTGCATAAGGCTGGTATCAACGTTGTGTTGGACGTTGTTTACAACCACACAACATCTACCGAGAACTGCGGTTTTGAGCTTACCGTACCCGGCTACTTCTATCGTATGCGCGAGGATGGCTCATTTGCCGATGGCTCTGGTTGCGGAAATGAGACTGCCAGCGACAAGGCTATGATGCAGAAGTATATCGTTGAGTCTTTGGAGTATTGGGTTAAGGAGTACCACATCGACGGCTTCCGTTTCGACTTGATGGCTATCCACGATATTGAGACGATGAATCTTATCCGCACCCGTCTGGAGGCTCTCAAGCCCTCAATCTTGCTCTATGGCGAGGGTTGGGCAGCGGCTAATCCCTTGTACGACGAGTCAAAGCTCGCCTTCAAGCGCTATACATATCAGATGCCCGGCGTAGGTGCATTCTCTGATGATATTCGTGATGGTTTGCGTGGTAAGCTCGACCTCTCTGCAGGTGGCTTCATTCACGGCGTAACAGGCAACAAGGAGGCTGTTAAGTTTGGTCTTGTAGGTGGTGTTCAGCACCCTCAGGTGGCACATACCGAGGCTTGGTGCACAGCGCCCACACAGCACATCAGCTACATCAGCTGCCACGACGACCACAATATCCGCGACCGCCTCGAGCACATCTCTCCCAAGGCTTCGGAGAAGGAGTTGCTCCAGATGGTTAAGTTGGCGCAGTTTGGCGTATTCACATCGCAGGGTATCCCCTTCTTCTTCTGCGGTGAGGAGATGTTCCGCTCGAAGTTGGGCGAGAAGAATACATACAATAAGCCCGATAAGTACAACGCCATCGACTGGAATTTGAAGCACAAGTACAACGGCTTGGTGGAGTATTACAAGGGCCTTATCGCTCTGCGCAAGGCACACCCCGCATTCTCGTTGGGTACTGCTGATGCTGTTCGCAACCACCTCTCATTTATCGAGAATGGCAACGATGCAGCTATAGGTTTCGTGCTTGACAAGTTGGAGGGTATCGACTCTGCAAAGCGCATCGTGGTGCTTATGAACGGCTCACGCAAGGCTGTTAAGTTCAACATCCCCGCAGGCAAGTATAAGTGGATTACCGACGGCTCGGAGTGGAACGTAAATGGTATGGGTATGCTCAACACAAAGGGTGAGATTGAGGTTCCTGCCATCACAGGTATTATCTTGGCTGAGTTCTAATTTAACCACTACACAATAAAAAGGGTGTCCTCAACGGGACACCCTTTTATTATATGCTTATATTTAGTAATTGTATAACAAGAGCTGATTTTAGGCTTGCGAAGCCCGAGAAACCGCAGTTTACTGAGGCGTAAATGAGGATTTCGAGGGCGAGCGTAACGACAAAGCAGCCTTGTTAGACAATTTACTACGCCTCTGCTTTCTTCTCCTTAATGATGAATACGCAACAAGCGCCTACGATAAGAAGAACACCAGCCAAAACAAGCATATTTATCTCGGGAGCAAGGCCACCCTCGGGAGTGAAGGCCTTCAAAATCAAACCACCCAACACCGCCGCTACAATCTGTGGCAAGCAGATAGTACCGTTGAAGAGGCCCAAGTAAGTACCCATATGGCCACCGCTGAGCGAGTTGGTAAGGATAGTGAATGGCAATGCCAACATAGCAGCCCACGCACAACCAATCAACAAGAAACTGATGAACAAGAGATAGGGATCTGCCAAGAACTTTGTTGAGATGAAACCGATACCACCCAACACAAGGCTCAAAGCGTAGATAAACTTCTTATTCTTGAACATCGGGATAACAATAGCCCACAACACGCTACCTACAGCCTGTACCGCAAAGAGGATACCTACCCAGTTACCAGCGGCGTTGTACTGCTCCGAAGTGGTATCAAGAACGGTACGTGTAATGCCATCGACAGTATTCTGCACTGTTGGCGCATCAAATGCATTGAACGCCACAGAGCCATTGGTATATGTCCACATAAACATAAACGCTGCCCAGCAGAAGAACTGCACCAAACCTACGGTCCAGAAAGCCGAGGGAGCCTTAACGAGTAGCTTAAACACATTGGTCTTCTCCTCTTTCTCCTCCTGCTTGATACCGTGATACTCGGCATAGAGCTGGGGAGGATACTCCTTAACCTTCATTGTAGTATAGATAACGCAGAGGATAAGGATTGCCGCACCCGCGTAGAACGAGAAGATAACAGTATCGGGTACCACGCCCTCGGGTGCTATGTTACTGATACCGATAAATGTCAACACGAATGGGAAGATATAACCCACAAGACTACCTGCGTTACACAGGAAGCTCTGAATAGAGTATGCCAAGCTCTTCTGCTTCTCGTTAACCATATCGCCCACCATCATCTTGAAGGGCTGCATAGCCACGTTGATACTTGTGTCGAGCAACATAAGCGAGATAAGACCGAAAATCATTGCCGTGCTGACTGCCATACCGAGGCTACCAGCATTGGGCAACATACACATAACCAACACAGCCACAACCGCACCTACAAAGAGATAAGGGATACGGCGACCGAAGCGAGTCCACGTCTTATCGCTCAACGCACCGATGATAGGCTGCACGATAATACCCATAAGCGGGGGCAAAATCCAAAAATAGCTCAAGTTGTGTGGATCGGCACCCAACGTTGAGAAGATACGGCTGATGTTTGCACTCTGAAGAGCGTAAGCAATCTGCACGCCGAAGAAGCCAAAACTAATGTTCCACAGCTTCCAAAAACTTTGATCAGGTATCTGTTTCATCTTATTGATAATTATTAAATCCTACTTATGAACGGTGCGAATGGCATACCATCTGCGTAATCTTCTCATTGAAGCTATCCTCGGCCATCAACTGCTCCAAAGTCATATGCATACGGTAGCGCCAATAGTGGCGGGGATTTGCCGGCACGTTGATACGCTCGGCGTCGGCATCCTCCAAACGCAAGTTCTCGTCGATAGAGAACCAATCCTGCAGAGCCAAGATGCAGAGCAACGACGGAGAGTTAAGGTGCTGGCGTACAATCTGCTCACAAATTGAGCCCGAAGCCTCGGCAGGAGCTGCGCCATTATAACACAAAACGTTATAGTAGAACGAAGCCGTTACATTCTTATCCTCTCTCCACCAGCCGCGAAGTGTGCTCATATCGTGTGTAGAGATGGTACATACCGAACGGTAGGGATACTCCTCCACCTTGCCGAACTCGTGCTGCGGGTTCTTCGGCATACGCTGAATCTCAAGGCTGAGAATCTGCATCTGGTCCATAGCCCAGGGCACGCAATCGGGCACCATACCCAAATCCTCACCGCAAACGAGCATAGAGGTAGCCTGCGTAAGCTGCGGCAACTTCTTCATAGCCTCCTCATACCAGAACTGGTTATGACGCTCGTAGAAGTAGTGAACATACAAGCGGTCGAAAGCAGCCTTCTCCTGCTCGCTCAAACGTGAGTATAGATAGTCGTTCTGCGCACTGATACGAGGATGATACATATCCGCCTTCTTGCGGTCGGGCACGAACAAAACATTATCAATCAACGAATATACGCCCTCACGTATCCACTCATCACCCTCTGCCAAAGGATTCTCCTTTAGGTATGCCTCAACCTTACGTTGTGTATCGAACTTAGGCTTCATAGCGTAGATATCGTTGTGGCAGTGCTGCAAGAATATAGCCTTTACAAACTCAGCCTTCTCGCCGAAGTACTTGCCCAACATCTCCTCGTTGATGAAGGGCTTGGTCATAAACTCCTTCTGGAAATGCAAACCATAAGAGCCAATCTCCTCTGCCGACATAGGCATTGCAGGCGAGAACTGGCCAACCAAACCATTCACAGAGTGTGCGGGAATCTCCCAGATGCGGAAAAAACCGAGGATATGGTCGATACGGTATGCGCTGAAATACTCAGCCATCTTGGTAAAGCGACGACGCCACCACTGATAACCATCGGCAGCCATCACATCCCAATTATATGTCGGGAAGCCCCAATTCTGACCTGTAGCCGAGAATGCATCGGGTGGAGCACCCGCCTGACCGTTCATATTGAAGTAGTAGGGCTCAACCCACGCCTCAACGCTATTACGGCTGATACCGATAGGAATATCACCCTTCAAGATTACGCCCTTCGAGCGAGCATACTCGCCAGCGGCTAACAACTGAACGTGCAACTGATACTGCACATAGTAGTAGAACGCCACGTCCGCATAGCTCTTCGCGCGAGGATTGCAGAGTTTTGCAATCTCCTTCTCGTCGTATGTGCTATACTCGGGCCACTGCGAGAATACGGGTGTGCCGAACTTATCGCGCAGGTATGAGAATACAGCGTATGGCTGCAACCAATGCGAATTATCCTTAAAGAACTTCTTAAATGCTGCCGACGCCAACACCTCCTTGCCTGTCTGGGCAAAAATCTGACGCAGATAACCGCGTTTGAGAGTGTTTACTGCCTCGTAATCCACCTGTGGCAGGGCGTTGAGTCGCTTGCGCTCCTCCTCAAATGCCTCCATAGCAGCCTTGTCCTCCAAAGCGGGAAGCTGACGAAGGTCAACATACATCGGATGGAACGCGTAGATTGAGATGCTATTGTAAGGATATGAATCAATCCACGTACCTGTAATTGTTGTATCGTTGATAGGCAGAATCTGCACGGCACGCTGCGAGGTCTTTACTGCCCAATCAACCATCTTTACGATGTCGCCAAAGTCGCCGACACCCTGACTGCCCTCGCTACGCAACGAGAAGACGGGCACAGCCGTACCAGCCACCTTGCGAGCCGTAGAGGGGAAATAGAGCTCCTGCTCGGCCAAAACCGTATGCTCACCCTTATTCATAAAGGGAACTGCGAGATAGCGGTTTGCGCCACCTTCCCACTCCTCGATAGCCTTTGTCGAGGCATTCAGGGCTACAAACTTATACTCGCCCGAGCAAATCTTCTTCGCGTCGAGTGTTACAGACCACATATTGAGCTGCACCTGCTCCATCTCTACGGCATTTGCAGCCTCCCAGCCACCTACGCACTCGCCAACAACGGCCAGCACCTGACCTTTATGATACAGGCAAGGTGACATTACTCTCAAAGTAACGCTATTGGCAGGAGCAGCGCTCTGCGCCTTTGCTGTCACTGCATAATCGCCCGAAAAAGCCGAGCTGAAGAGATACGACGCTACGGGCTGGTCACGCCAGCTATCGGTAATAATGTACTCTACATCGCGTGCTTTCCATTTTGGCAACGCGTGCGCTATGCGACCACTCTCGGTACGCACAACCTCGCCGTCACAGAATATACCGTAACGATAAGTTGCAGGAGCGCTCTTGAGCTCTGTAGTACCCACCCAGTAGGCACCATCCACGCTCGAAAGCATAACGGGCGACTGCTCACCCTCAATCAAAACGCCGACCTGCTCACTCCATTTGGTGTGATATTCGATGTGAAATGATAGTTTCATTTGGTTTTATTTTTAGTATTGGTTTTAATCAACTCGTTTACATCCAATTGAGGATGCTATATTAGTACAAATATACAAAAAAATAAACAATGTATCACAACGTGATAGAACTTTTATTTATATCCTTCATTTACGGACATACTCACAACTAAATGCAGCAAGTTTTTATGATTTTAGCTCATATTCTTCCATTTTTGTTGCAAAAGAGTTATATTCGCACTTTAAAACCACTATTCGATGGCAATTAGAAATAACGTAATGATTGTCAGACAACGTTTGCTGACAAAACTTATCAAACTTTGGAACAAAGGCGAGTTGCGCGAGAGCATCGACCGCCTGCCCATTGAGCTTAGTCCTCGTAACTCTAAACCTATTGGTCGTTGCTGCATATACAAGGAGCGCGCCGTATGGAAGTACAAGACTTTGCCGTTGTTGGGATTTGATATGAAAGACGAGACGGACGAGCTCACTCCCCTGTCGGAGTATTTCGACCGTGCTATGGAGCGAGAGAGGCCAAAGGATAATATTATGTGCGTAATTGACGAGGCTTGCTCGTCTTGCGTACATACCAACTACGCCATTACAAACTTGTGTCGTGGTTGCGTTGCGCGTTCTTGCTCGATGAGCTGTCCCCGCAATGCTATCGACTTTGACCCCGAGACAAGCCAGGGCCGTATCAACACAAAGCTCTGCATCAGCTGCGGTATGTGTTACAACAACTGCCCCTACCACGCTATCGTGCATATCCCCGTGCCCTGCGAGGAGTCTTGCCCCGTGGGCGCTATCACAAAGGATGAGTTTGGCGTAGAGCATATCAACGAGGAGAAGTGCATCTACTGCGGTAAGTGTATGAACAGCTGCCCGTTCGGTGCTATTTTTGAGATTTCGCAGGTATTCGACATCTTGAAGGCTATCCGCAATGGCGAGAAAGTTGTAGCTATGGTTGCGCCCGCTATGTTGGCACAGTACAATGCTCCTATCGATCAGGTATATGGTGCTATCAAGGCCGTAGGTTTCTCTGATATCATCGAGGTTGCACAAGGTGCTATGACAACGACACGCAAGGAGAGTGCCGAGCTGATGGAGCGTTTGGAGGAGGGTGCGCCCTTTATGACTACATCGTGCTGTCCCGCATATATTGAGATGGCCGAGAAGCACGCTCCCGAACTCAAGAAATATATCTCAACGACACGTTCTCCGATGTACTACACAGCCGAGATTGCCCGCGAGCGCTATCCCGATGCGAAGTTGGTATTCGTAGGTCCTTGTATCGCCAAGCGCAAGGAGGCACGTCGTGACGATTTGGTGGATTATGTTATGACATTCGAGGAGATGCACGCCATCTTCAAAGGTATGGGTATCGAGATTAACGAGGAGCAAACACACCATATCCCCTTCCGCTCGGTACGCACGGCTCACGGCTTTGCGCAAAACGGAGGTGTTACAGCCGCAGTGAAGGCTCACGTAGGTGGCACGTTTGACTTCAAGTCAATTCAGGTTGCAAACCTCACAAAGAAGAACGTCAATCTGTTGCGTGCTTTCGGTAAGACAGGCAAGGCTCCAGTGCAGTTTATCGAGGTGATGGCCTGCGAGGGAGGTTGTATCTCTGGTCCGAGCACCCACACCACATACGACACAGGTCGCAAGCGTTTCAACGACGGCCTGCTAAAAACTATGGAGGGATTCTAAATGATGACATTGGCCCAGCGTCTGGTATGCGAGCGCACGCTCACCACAGAGCAGTTTCGTGCGTTAATAGAGCTATGCGATGACCTGACGTTGGACTACTTACGACAAGAAGCTGTCCGAACTGCCCGTGGGCGGTTCGGACTTGGTATTTTCGTAAGGGGACTTATCGAGATTTCATCTTTCTGCCGCAACAACTGCTATTACTGTGGTCTAAGGCGTAGTAATACTTCGGCCGAACGCTATCGTTTGAGCCACGATCAGATTATGGAGTGTTGCGAGGAGGGCTATAATGCTGGTCTGCGTACGTTTGTGCTACAGGGCGGCGAAGATGGGCAACTGACTGACGAGTGGCTCGAAAATATTATTACCGATATTCGCCACACCTACCCAGATGCAGCCATAACCCTATCGCTCGGCGAGCGCAGCAGGGTGTCGTACGAAAGATTATTCGCGGCAGGAGCCAATCGCTATCTGTTGCGTCACGAGGCGGCAGACAAGAAGCTGTATTGCTCGCTCCACCCTGCTGAAATGTCGTACGAGAATCGTATCACTTGCATCGAAAACCTCAAGTCGATAGGTTACCAAACGGGAATGGGTATGATGATAGGTGTTAAGGGACAAAGCATAGACTCTCTGGTGCAGGATTTGCAACTCTTGGAGCGCCTGCAACCGCAGATGATTGGCATAGGGCCATTTATCCCCCACCACGATACACCGCTTGGCGGAAATCCTGCGGGAGATTTACGACTTACGTTGCTTATGCTGGCCATCGTTCGCATAATGTTCCCCGATGCGCTTATCCCATCAACTACGGCTTTGGCCACACTCTCCGCCGAAGGGAGAAAGATGGGCATATTGTCGGGAGCAAACGTCATTATGCCCAACCTCACACCGCCGAACGAGCGCCGCAAATATGCCATATACGAAAACAAAGCCTCAAGCGGCAGTGAAGCCGTAGAGGGTTTGCAAGCATTGGAGCGAGAGCTAAACGAGATAGGCTACCACATAGACTACTCGCGTGGCGATTTTCAAAAACATTGACACTATGATTAACTACGATATAAAATCCGACAAAGCGGCAGAGTTTATCCACGATGGCGAGATACGCCAGACGTTGGAGTACGCCACTGAGCACGGAAACGATATAGCCCTTATTGAGCAGATTCTGCAAAAGGCAGCCGAGGGTAATGGCCTTAACCACCGCGAGGCGGCAACACTCATAGAGTGCGGCTCGGAGGAGATTTGGGAGCGTGTGTTCGCAATGGCACGCGAGCTGAAACGTCGCATCTACGGCAATCGTATTGTGATGTTTGCGCCGCTGTATCTCTCGAACTACTGCGTAAATGGCTGTGTATATTGCCCTTACCACGCCATCAACCGCACTATTCCCCGCCGCAAGCTCACGCAGGAGGAGATTCGTCAGGAGGTCATCGCCCTGCAGGATATGGGGCACAAACGCTTGGCTTTGGAGGCTGGCGAGCACCCGACTATGAGCCCCATAGAGTATATTCTCGAGTCAATTGACACAATCTACTCTATCCACCACCGCAACGGAGCAATCCGCCGCGTGAATGTGAACATAGCCGCCACCACCGTCGAGAACTACCGCCGTCTGCGTGATGCTGGAATTGGAACATATATTCTTTTTCAGGAGACTTACTGCCGCACAACATACGAGAAGTTACACCCCACAGGGCCCAAGAGCGATTGGGCATACCACACCGAGGCTATGGACCGCGCTATGGAGGGTGGCATTGACGATGTGGGTATCGGAGCATTGTTCGGGCTTACCGACTACCGCTACGACCTCGTGGGATTACTTATGCACGCCGAGCATCTGGAGGCGCGCTTTGGCGTAGGCCCTCACACTATCAGCGTGCCGCGCATACGCCCTGCCGAGGATATCGACACTAACGACTTCCCGAATGCCGTATCGGACGAGCAGTTCCGCCGACTTGTGGCCGTTCTGCGCCTTGCAGTGCCATATACGGGTATGATTGTTTCGACACGCGAGTCACAACTATCTCGTGAACAGGTGCTTGACGTGGGTGTCTCGCAACTCAGCGGTGGCTCACGCACCAGCGTGGGAGGCTATGCCGACAAGGTGGCGGCCGAGAACTCCGAGCAGTTTGACATATCGGACAACCGCTCACTTGACGAGATTGTCGGTTGGTTGCTTGAGTTGGGTTACATACCGAGCTTCTGCACCGCCTGCTACCGAGAGGGACGCACGGGCGACCGCTTTATGTCATTGGCAAAGCGCGGTCTGATAGGCAACTGCTGCGCCCCGAATGCGTTGATGACACTTGGTGAGTACCTCGAGGATTACGCCTCGCCCGCAACACGCGCCAAAGGCGAGAAGATGATTGCCGAGGAGCTGAAAAATATCCCTTCGGAGAAGGTACGCCGTATCACCGAGGAGCGAATGAGAGATATTGCAGAGGGAAAACGCGACTTTAGATTCTAAATTATGGCACACTCAACACCACACTCCGAGCGCACGAACATAACCCTTTTGGGGCGCTGTAATAGCGGTAAATCATCGCTAATAAATGCCCTGACGGCGCAAGCTACGGCCATCGTATCCGAGCAGGCTGGAACGACTACCGACCCCGTTATCAAGGCTATGGAGATTACGGGCGTTGGGGCGTGCATCATCATAGATACCGCAGGTTTTGACGACACCACGGCGTTGGGGGCAGAGCGCACAACCAAGACACGTAAGATACTGGAGCGCACCGATATAGCCATTCTACTCTTTACCAACACAGAGCCGAGCGAGGAGCTGAAATGGTTGGAGGAGTTGCGCAGACGCGGCGTACCGACAATAGCCGTATTGGCTCAATGCGACCGCTACGTCAACAAGCAAACGGTGGCTGACGAGATAGAGGAGCAGAGTGGATTAAAGCCCATCTACATCAGCGCCCACACGGGCGAGGGTTTGGAAGAGTTGCGCGCGGCAATTATCAAGTTCGCAAGTAGCGAAGAACGCCTCCTAACCGAAGGATTCTGCAATGCGGGAGATACCGTGCTACTCGTTATGCCGCAGGACGAGCAAGCACCAAAAGGCAGACTAATTAAACCGCAGGTACAGACGCTACGCGAGTTGCTGGACAGAGGTTGTAATACGATGTGTTGCACGGCCGAGGGAATGGAGTCTGCTTTGGCTGCATTGGCCACGCCGCCACAACTTATAATCACTGATTCACAAGTTTTTGACAGGGTGTATCAGCTAAAGCCCGAGAGCTCTACGCTAACCTCTTTCTCGGTACTTTTTGCCCGCTACAAGGGAGATATTAACCTCTTTGCCGAGGGTGCGAAGCGACTTTTATCACTCACTCCAACGGCCCGAATCCTTATTGCCGAGGCCTGCACACATACGCCCCAACACGAGGATATTGGCCGCGTGAAGCTACCACGTATGCTTCGCCGTAAGTTGGGCGAGGAGATTACAATTGACATTGTGGGTGGAGCTGATTTTCCCGCCGACCTTACACCCTATGACCTTGTAATCCATTGCGGAGCGTGTATGTTCAACCGCCAACACGTGATGAGCCGCGTAAGACGTGCCCAAGAACAAAATATTCCCATCACCAACTACGGCATAGCCATAGCTGCGCTGACAGGAATATTAAGTAGAATAAAATATTAAGAGCCATATTCGGCACCAAAGCCAAAGGTCGGCTTTACCTTATTACAAAGTATTTAGCGTGACGCGAAGCAATATACAATCCGCAGACCGACGCCTGCGGGTACATAGCGCCATTCTCCGTAAGCGTGATGCCGATCTTACCCAAATCGAGCAACTCCGCTAACGGGAATATTGTCTTTTGGTCGGGCAATGAAGGATAACCCACCGCAGGGCGAATACCCTGATATGCCGCCTGATACATCTCCTTAATCGTAAGATTCTCTGCGGGCGCATATCCCCACATCTGCTTACGCACCTGCTCGTGCAACCACTCGCTGGCGGCCTCCACCAAACGGTCGCCCAAGCTCTGCATCAAAAGAGATTTATACTGCTCACCCGACGATTTCAACTGCTCCAGCTCCTCGACAAACGACTCGGAAACAGTTACCGCAAACGCTCCGACATAATCATCTTCGGGTGCTACAAAATCACAAAGCGACAAGGCCACACCTTCGTTATTTACGCAACTCTGGCGCGGAGTGGCTATTGTCACCTCTCGCTTCACGCCACCGCAACACTCGCAACCCTCAACGTGCAAGAGCACAATGCTCTTCTCCGTACCTCGCGCCGCAAAGAATCCCACGCGGGCACGCAGACAGTGTTGCATCGCATCCAACATCTGCTCAGCCTCCGCGCGAATCTGCTCCGCCTCGGGTGTTGCAGCACGCACACCCCAGAGATTATAAAAATGAGTCCAATTTATATAAGGTCGTACATCTTCTAATGTGATATTCTCAACATCGCGCACACCCTTATACGATGGCTCCACAATCTGCTCCTGCGACCAATCAATCTGCAAACGACTCTCCGCCCCGCACGCGCTCGATGTAACCTCCACAACCCTCTCGCGCAGGCTCTGCTGCTCATAACGCAGGCACGCAAGCACTCGCTCACGCTCCGCACCAGCCAACTGCATAGCCAAAATAGGATTCTGCGCAGCATCTTTGACGTGGAAGACAGCACCATCATACAGCGGCGCAATCTTCAGCGCCGTATGCAGGGCCGAAGTCGTCGCGCCACCAATAAACAGCGGCACACTAACACCCGCCGCCTTTAGTTCACGTGCCACACAGCACATCTCATCAAGCGATGGGGTAATCAATCCACTCAAGCCTATATAATCAACCTTATGCTCGATGGCCGCCTGCACAATCTGCTCCGAAGGGACCATAACACCGAGGTCGATAACTTCAAAATTGTTACAAGCCAGCACTACGGCAGCGATATTTTTACCGATATCGTGCACATCGCCCTTAACCGTAGCCAACAGATAACGGCCACTCTTACCAACCTCGCCCACACTATGCGCCTCGATATAAGGCTGCAGAATCTCCACCGCGCGTTTCATCGTGCGGGCAGTCTTGACCACCTGCGGCAGGAACATCTTTCCCTCACCGAACAGACGTCCAACGACGGTCATACCCTGCATCAGCGGGCCCTCGATAATAGAGGCCGGCGAGGGATATTTCTGCAATGCCTCCTCCAAGTCGGGAAGCAAGAACTCCTCATCACCGTGTTGCAACGCCATAGAAAGTCGCTCCTCAAGAGATATTTCGCTGCGGTCAACAACCGTCGTAACCTGCTGAACATCGTTACGATACTGCTCCGCCATAGCTATAAGGCGGTCGGTAGCATCGTCACAGCGGCAAAGTATAACATCCTCCAACGCCTCCAGCAACGGTACGGGAATATCGCCATACATTACCTTTGTCGAAGGATTCACGATAGCCATATCCAAACCAGCGTGAATGGCGTGATATAGGAACACAGCGTGCATAGCCTCACGCAGATAGTTATTTCCGCGTAGCGAGAACGAGAGATTGCTCACACCGCCACTCACTCGCGCGTGTGGCAGATTCTTGTGAATCCACTCCGTAGCGCGAATAAAATCCAACGCATACGAATCGTGCTCGCGCATACCCGTAGCGATGGTCAGCACATTGGGATCGAAGATTATATCGCGCGGATCGAAAGCCAAGCGCTCAACCAAGAGTTTGTATGCTCTCTCACAAACCTCAATTTTTCGTTCATACGAGGTAGCTTGTCCCTGCTCATCGAAGGCCATAACGACCAGCGCCGCACCCAACTCTTTCACTCGGCGAGCGCGCTGCAGGAATATCTCCTCGCCCTCCTTTAATGACAACGAATTGACGATAGCCTTGCCCTGAATAGTCTTCAGCGCCGCCTCAATAATCTCAAAGCGCGATGAATCGACCATCCACGGCAGACGCGCAATTTCGGGGTCGGAGGCCATAAGATTAAGGAAATTAACCATCTCCTCCTGCGCATCAATCATCGCATCGTCCATATTCACATCTATCACCATAGCTCCCGCGCGCACCTGCGAACGGGCAATGGCAAGAGCCTCATCGTAGGACTTCTCCTTGATGAGTCGCAGGAACTTCTTACTGCCCGCGACATTGCATCGCTCACCAACATTTATAAAGGCTTCATTCGGCTCAAAAGCGTCCAAGCCTGCCAACCACGCAACCTTGCTCTGCGCAGGTTTACGAACCTGTTCTACATCGGCCACAGCCTCGGCAATAGCGCGTATATGGTCGGGTGTTGAGCCACAACAACCACCCACGATATTCACCAAGCCCTCATCGACAAAACGTCTGATGCTCTGCGCCATCTTCTCAGGTGTCTGGTCATAGCGTCCCATAGCATCGGGAATACCTGCATTGGGATGGGTAGTGACATAGTATGGCGATGTGGCCAACTGCTTAATAAAAGGAGTCATCTGCTCTGCGCCGAACGAGCAATTTAATCCCACCGACAACACATCAGCGTGCGCCACCGAGGCAAGGAAAGCCTCCAAGGTCTGGCCTGCAAGCATACGGCCCGCAGCATCGGCGATGGTCACAGACAACATAACGGGTACTCGGCGTCCGCCCTCGGCGAATACCTCCTTGGCAGCCGCCAAAGCCGCCTTGACGTTGAGCGTATCGAAAGTCGTTTCAAACAAAAGCAAATCTACGCCACACTCCACCAGCACCTCTATCTGCTCGCGGTATGCCGTGCGCAACTGCTCAAAATCAACTGCACGACTCGCAGGATTATCCACATCGGGCGACATAGAAGCGGTCTTACCCGTAGGGCCCACCGAGCCCGCCACAAAGCGTGGTTTATCGGGCGTAAGGGCTGTCATTCTATCGGCCTCCTTACGCGCCAAAGCCACCGCCGCACGGTTCATCGCGCACACTTCGGACTGCATCTTATACTCCGCCTGCGAGATAGCTTGCGCGTTAAATGTACAAGTGGTGATAATATCTGCTCCCGCCTCCAGATACTCGCGGTGGATAGCCGCAATCACATCGGGACGTGTGATGTTCAGCACATCGTTATCGCCCTCTAACTTTACCACGTGCGCAGCAAACGCCGTCCCACGAAAGTCCTCTTCGGCGAGGCCATAACGCTGAATCATAGTGCCCATAGCACCATCGAGCACCATTATGCGGCGCTCAAGTATTTCGTTGATTTGCTTTGTCATAATGCTAATATACAGCCTTTGCGATAGCCTCCACGCTCGCGGCGGCATTCATCGAATAGAAGTGTATGCTCGGCACACCAGCCTGCTTCAACTCACGAGCCTGCTGTATGCCCCACTCCACGCCCAACGCCTTCACATCGTCGTTCGACTCACATCGTCGCAACTCCTTGGCCAAATCCATCGGCAGGTCGATATGGAAAGTTTTGGGCAGCAGCGCCTGCTGTGTAAGCGAAGTCAGAGGTTTGATACCCGGAATAATAGGTACGGTAATACCCGCCGCACGGCAACGCTCCACGAACGAGAAGTAGCGGCTATTGTCGAAGAACATCTGCGTTACGACATACTGCGCACCCGCGTCTATCTTCGCCTTGAGATACTCTATATCTATATCAAGATTCATCGCCTCCTCGTGCTTCTCGGGATAACCCGCCACGCCAAACGAGAAACGATGCAGGGGCTCGTGCTCCTCACCATCGAGCATAACGCCACGATTGAACTCCTCCACCTGACGACACAAATCGACAGCGTGTGCGTGACCTCCCGCCGCAGGAACAAAGCTATTCTCGCCCTTGGCCCTATCGCCACGCAGAACAAGCAAATTCGTTATTCCCAAATACGACAGGTCAATAAGTTCATTCTCAATCTCCGCCTTCGAGAAGCCACTACAAATAAGATGTGGCACTGCGGGCACGCCATAGCGGCCCTTCAGCGCGGCAGCGATAGCCACCGTACCAGGGCGCTTACGCTCAAACGAACGCTGGAAGACACCATCTGCCACCTCGCGATAGACAACCTCCGAGCGATGTGTAGTGATATTTATATATGCAGGATTGAAGGGCATCAGGCGGTCGATAGTCTTAAAGACCTGCTCGATACTCTTACCACGCACGGGCGGTAGCACCTCAAACGAAAAGGCTGTCGGATGCTCGGCCGCAAGAAATTGTGCAACATTTGTACTCATAACCTAACTAATTTATAACAAAGTTATAAAAAATATCCGTATTTCATAATTGCAATAAAAAAAGCCACCCTGCGGGGTAGCTTAATTTTATTCTATTAGTGCATTTTCATCAAGGAATACAAGTAGCAAACTTGCTTGACATCCTTCTTCTTTATTAAGTGGTGATACGCTGAATGCAACACACTTATATTGGTTTTTAGCATTGGGGAAAATTTTTAATTCATAGGAGCGCTCACCTACTTTGGCTACAGTTCCTATTTCAAAATCACACTCTGTATCTATTCGCTTAAATTGATACCTTGTCTGTTTTTCATCCTTATCATACAACATTATTGTAGGAATAAAGGCATCACAATCAGTAGTAAATGAGAGATTATCTCCCGCTACAACATCCAAATATGGGTAATAGCATTCATCACCATTATTATCTACAATATGCTTGTAGCTTTCTTGTAAAGTTATACCTACAGCACGACAACCCCTATGTCTTGTACCATCTTCCTCTTTCTCGCACGCAACAAAAGCAAGCGCTGCAAACATCACAAATAAAATCTTTCTCATAGCAGTACACTTTAGGCAGGTTAAACATTTATTTCGTTTGCAAGTTATAAATAAAATTGCTAATATACAACATTTTACCCCCCCCTAAATTTTTCAACTTAATAAAAAAAACTCCCCGCCCTTGTGGGCGAGGAGTCGTATAATAGAGCTTAAAATTTCTATTACTTCTGGTTCAAAGCTGCGTGAGCTGCTGCCAAGCGTGCGATGGGCACACGGAAAGGAGAACAGCTTACATAGTTCAAACCTGCGTAGTGGCAGAACTCAACTGATGAAGGCCCACCACCGTGCTCACCACAGATACCGCACTTCAACTCGGGACGAGTGCCACGGCCCTTGAATACAGCCTCACGTACCAACTGACCAACACCATTGCGGTCCAAAACCTGGAACGGATCGTTCTTCAAGATGTTCTTCTCCAAGTAAACGGGCAAGAACTTAGCGATATCGTCACGAGAGAAACCGAGAGTCATCTGAGTCAAGTCGTTTGTACCGAATGAGAAGAACTCAGCAACCTCTGCAATCTGGTTAGCAGTAACGGCTGCACGAGGAACCTCAATCATAGTACCTACCAAGTAGTCGATCTTGTCGTTACGCTCTGCGAATACCTGCTTTGCAACCTCGTCGATGATGTTCTTCTGGTAGCGGAGCTCCTTGTGGTTACCTACCAAGGGAACCATAATCTCTACCTTAACATCTGTACCAGCAGCCTTAACGTTCATAGCAGCCTCGAGGATAGCGCGTGCCTGCATCTCGGTAATCTCGGGATAAGTGTTACCAAGACGGCAACCACGGTGACCCAACATAGGGTTAACCTCGTGCAAGTACTCAACCTTAGCAGCTACTGCCTCGTAAGTGATACCCAACTCCTCGGCCATCTCGCGCTGCTCCTTCTCTGTGTTGGGAGCAAACTCGTGCAAGGGGGGATCCAAAAGACGAACGATAACGGGATAGCCCTTCATAGCCTTGAACAAGCCCTCGAAGTCACCACGCTGCATAGGAAGCAACTTAGCCAACGCTACGCGACGGCCAGCCTCATCGTCAGCCAAGATCATCTCGCGAACAGCCTTGATACGGTCGCCCTCGAAGAACATATGCTCTGTACGGCAAAGACCGATACCCTCTGCACCGAATGCGAATGCCTGCTCTGCATCACGGGGAGTATCAGCGTTAGCACGAACCTTCATTGTAGCGTACTTGCCAGCCAACTCCATCAACTCACCGAAGTCACCGCTGAGGTCAGCGTCCTGTGTAGCTACCTGACCGAGGTAAACCTCACCTGTTGAACCGTTGAGTCAAATCCAGTCACCCTCCTTAATCTCGTAACCGTTAACCTTGATAGTGCGAGTCTTATAGTCGATGTTCAACTCACCAGCACCTGATACGCAGCACTTACCCATACCACGAGCAACAACGGCAGCGTGTGATGTCATACCAC
>JAZRLD010000014.1:0-5830 GCA_045646685.1 Alistipes sp.
GAAAATGCCAAAAATGAAAACAAATGCCGCTGCAAAGAAACGTTTTACTTTCACCGGCACAGGTAAGATTAAGCGTAAGCACGCTTATCACAGTCACATCCTGACAAAAAAGACTAAGAAGCAGAAGCGTAACTTGTGTTACTCTTCAACAGTATCTGCAGCCGATGAGGCTAAGATCAAGAATCTGTTGGTTAAGTAATTAGCCTCGATTCGCCTAAACAATTTTTTATTAACAATCGGGATAAAATAGCCCTAAAGAACGCGAGAGAATCGCGTCGCTATGAGTCCTATCAAAAACTTATTTTACTATGCCACGTTCAGTCAACGCTGTTGCGTCACGCGCAAGAAGAAAGAAGGTTTTGAAGCTTGCCAAGGGTAACTTTGGTTCAAGGGGAAATGTTTGGACAGTTGCGAAAAATACTGTCGAGAAGGGTCTGCAGTATGCATATGCACACCGTCAGATTAAGAAGAGAACATACCGTTCATTGTGGATCACACGTATCAACGCTGCGGTTCGCGCTTATGGTATGACATATTCAGAGTTTATGGGTAAGATCAACGCTAAGGGTATCGAGTTGAACCGTAAGGTTTTGGCTGACCTCGCAATGAACGAGCCTAAGGCATTCGAGGCAATTGTTAACACAGTGAAATAGCCTGCTGCTCCTATGGAGCGCGCAGATTATGACGACCGTCCGTGAGGATGGTCGTCTTTTTTTGTTTATGGTGGCATGCGAGGGTATGGAAATTGCATTGACGAAAGAAAAAGTTGTCGTATGTTGCAGTTTTTGTTCCCTCTAAAGAATTTTTCTACGCCAGAGTCGGTGTTGTTGCTGATTTTAAGATTGCTGTTTGGCGTTTTGCTGATGTGGCACGGATTAACGAAGATGTCAAACTTTGAATCATTGGTGGCAACTTTCCCCAATCCGTTGGGGTTGGGTAGCCGATTCTCCTTGTATATGATTATTTTCGTGGAGGTTTTTTGTTCGGTGGGTGTGATATTTGGTGCATTCTATCGCTTGGCGCTTATCCCGATGATTTTTTCGATGTGTGTGGCTTTTGTTGTGGTGCATCGTGGCCAGCCTTTTGCAGCCAAAGAGTTGGCGTTTATCTATTTGGTAGTGTTTGTCGTGCTCTTTGCGATGGGTGCGGGTAAATATTCGTTGGATAATATAATAGCCACGCTACTCCATCGGGAGAACGTGGCTAATGGTATGAAGATAGAAGATGCGACTACGCCTCATCAGCAGGATAGCGCACACCCAGCTGGCGGCGCACCTCGTCAATAATCTCCATTGTGGCGAGCGATGTGTCGTGGCTATTGATTTGCGATTCGTGGCGGCCTGCGAGAATGAGGTCTATAAACTCGGCTATCTCGTAATAATATTCATTGTGGCTTTCGACTTTACCCAACAACTCTCCCTCGACGCGCTTCTCCTGACCAGAGGCTGGTGCTTGGCGGGGGTAGAATCGAACATCGACGGGAGTCTGTATGCGGTCGATAAGAATATTGCCATCCTCGCCTTCAATCTCGGCGGGTAGCAACGAGTTGGCTATCTTCGAGTAGAGAACTGTGGCATTCATGCCCTCATATTGCATATTCACTGCTCCCTGCCCATCGGCTCCGCTTGAGAGAACAACACCCTGTGCCGAGATAGATTTCGGGCGACCAAAGAGCGCAACCAATGGATATATAGTATATACACCTATGTCCATCATTGCACCATTTGATAGCTCGGGGCGAAAGGCATTCAACACTACGCCCTCCTTATACTTGTCGTAGCGCGATGAGTATTGGCAGAACGAAGCGAAGTAGCGGCGCGGAGTACCTATGCGGTGCAGATTCTCTTTCACAGCGCGGAAGTTTGGTGAGAGTGTACTCTTCATCGCCTCCATCAATGTAACACCATATTTCTCTGAAGCGGTAATCATTGCGGCTGCTTCGCGGGCATTCGATGCAATGGGCTTCTCGCATAGGACGTGCTTGCCGTGACTCATACAGAGTGTACTCTGCTGTGCGTGCATATAGTTGGGCGATGCTATGTAGATGGCATCTACCTTGTCGCTTGCGGCCATCTCCTCGAGAGAGGTGAAGATGTGGGGTATGTTGTGCTTGGCGGCAAACTCCTCACCACGCTCGCGTGTGCGAGAATATACCGCCGCGAGCTCAAATCGCTCATCTTCTCTTGCGCCGGCAATAACCCAGTCGGTTATGAAGTTGGTGCCAACGACACCGAAACGAATCTTATTCATAGCCTAAATAAAATCCTTTGTTGTATTAAAATTCAACCTTCGGAGCTTGCGATGCGCTTGCATCAGCCTCGAAGTATGGCTTCTGGTCGAAGCCGAAAATCATAGCTACGATGTTTGCGGGGAACTTTCTCACGGTCACATTGTAGGCATTTGTTGTGTCGTTAAACTCCTTGCGAGCAACGGTAATACGGTTCTCCGTTCCCTCCAACTGTGCCTGCAACTCAAGAAAATTCTGATTAGCCTTCAGTTCGGGGTAGTTCTCCGAAACGGCAATCAGGCGACCGAGTGCCGATGTTACGGCCGACTGCGCCTTCTGATACTCGGCCAACTTCTCGGGAGTAAGCTCGTCCATAGAGATATTTACCGATGTAGCCTTTGAGCGTGCATCTACCACAGCCGTGAGGGTTGACTCCTCGTGCGAAGCATATCCCTTTACCGTAGAAACAAGGTTGGGGATAAGGTCGGCACGACGCTGATACTGCGTCTCAACATTTGACCAAGAACTCTTTACTGCCTCCTCCATAGTTACCATATTATTATAGGTAGAGCAAGAGGTCAATGAGAATATGGCAACAACGGCCATCAAAAGTAATTTTTTCATAGTCTTATTGGTTTTTATTGTTATTCTAAATTTTAAATTTTGAATTTTGAATTCTCCCCTGTTACCAACGCGATCCTGCGCCTCCGCCACCGAATGAGCCGCCGCCCCAGCCGCCACCGAACGAGCCTCCTCCTCGGCCAAAGCCGCCACCACCCATAATGATGGGGCCTCCGCCTCCGCGATTGTTGTGTGAGGAGTCGTAGTCTTGGCGCTTGCGCTTAACAACGGTGCCGCACTTTGCGCAGATGTATGTATCCTCGTATGTGGTTGCGCCGAAATCGCGACTGATGACTCTCGCGGAATCTTTTTGCAGTGCTATCTCCTTGCAGTTGGGGCACTTTTGTGATGCGCGGATTGCCAGATATAGAATAACCATTCCGCCAATCATCATAAGCGCAAAGAAGGCGATTATTCCCACAACGGGCTCATCGTCACTACTGATATAGTCGTCGTTACCTCCTGCGTCTAACTCGCTGCCATTCAGCACTGAACGGATAGCCTCTACGCCCGCAACCATACCGCTGCTGTAATCGCCATTGCGGAAGTAGGGGAGCATATATTGCATCTGTATTCGTTTGCAGATAGCGTCGGGAAGTGCGCCCTCCACGCCATAACCCGTAACGAAACGAATCTCGCGAGCCTCCTCGACCAGTAAAATTCCTATGCCGCTATTACTCTTGCTACCCACACCCCATTTCGAGAATAACTCATACGCAAACTCAAAAACATCGTCTGAATCAATCTCGGCAACGGCCACAACGGCTGTCTGTGCAATGCCACGATGGCGCAGGTCGTAACATATAGAGTCAATCCTCGCAACGGCGGCTTGGGAGAGAATCCCATCGGGGTTGGAGGTGAACTTATATCTGTTCGACAACTGCACATTGGGTATCTCCTCTACGCTATACGGTCGTGCTTCGGCCGCAGTGTAGAAGAAAACGAGCAGTAAGAGTATGAAAAAACGTTTCATCTTTATTTATATAATAAGGTATATCCCCACGGCTTAATGTCCTGCTCAAGATGTACGGGAAGCAAGACCTTCTCGCCTGTGATGGCATTTGTGTACTCGCCAGCATAAATGCCGTTGTTGTAGTCAACGTGGATAGTGTAGGGCGATAGATTCATAATCGCCACCACGCGGCTATCGCCTAACTCGCGCACAAATGTCATAAGGCAATCCTTTGCATTATTCTCAATCTCTATCGTGCGACCACCACGCTCGCCAGCCTGCAGGGCGGGTTGTGAGTGCTTCAATGCAATGAGCTTGCGGTAAAGTTCCGTATCTTCGCACTCCTGATACTTTTCGGCAGGAATATAGTCGCGCTCAAAGAACTCAAATGAGTGGTTGTAGCCAACCTCCTGACCTGTGTACAAGAGTGGCATTGCAGCCTCCCATACGAATGTGAGGGCTGTCATCACCTCGCGAGCTGCGCCGAAGCGGTCAAATTCACTTCCGCTCCAAGAGTTCTCGTCGTGATTCGATGTGAACATCATCTTCATTGCTGTGTTGGGATAACGCTCGCGGTCGGCATACATTGTGTTGCGTAAGTCCCATACGCGGCGCTCGCCCTTGGCGATGTCGCACATCATATGGTGAATCTCCCACGCGTAACACATATCAAATGCCTTGTCGAAGAGGTTCAGCTCCTCGGCCTCGGCCAGCATAAAGATGTCGGGCTTAACGGCGTGCAACACTGCGGCCGCCTGCTGCCAAAACTCGATGGGTACGAGCATAGCCATATCGCAACGGAATCCGTCGATGTTGTGCTTCTCCACCCAAAAACGCATTGCCTCTATCTGTCCGCGCCACACGTCGTGATTCGCATAGTTCAATTTTGCCGTGTCGCTCCAATCCCAAGGAATCTTCGCTGTGCCATCTGCCTCGCGCTCGTACCAGTCTGCCGACTTTGTCTTTAGCCATTTTGCATCGCGTGCAGTGTGGTTTGCCACCCAATCGAGTAGGATTTTCATTCCGAGCGAGTGTGCTTTTGCAACAAATGAGTCAAAATCCTCCATTGTTCCGAATTCGGGATTCACCGCGCAGTAGTCCTGAATCGAGTAATAAGAGCCGAGCGAACCCTTGCGGCCCTCCTCTCCGATGGGGTAAATCGGCATCATCCAGATGGCATCAATGCCCATTGAGTGTAAAAATTCCAGCTTCTTCTCTGCCGCACGAAGTGTACCTTCGGGGGTTAGCTGGCGAATATTCATCTCATATAGTACTGCCGAATAGCTCCAATCGGCGTGTGTGTTGTTATTCTGTTTAGTCATTTCTCTAATCAATAAGTAATACAAATGTAGCAAAAATATTTTAACTTTAAATATTTTGTCGGTTTGATGGAAAATATGGCTAAAATTAGTTGAAAATATATACCTATATTATATATAAGAGGCCTCGATTTTTTACTATGTTAACTTAATGTTAATTATTAAAATACTTTAATAATGTAATTGTCTGATGTATAATATGTTGGCTTACATTATTGAATTTTGTATAGTAAAAAAGGGTTAAAAACATTTGGATATTAGAAATTAAGTCTCTATATTTGCACCCGCAAACGAGTAATAACGGTTTGCGAAGTTCTGATGGAAGCGAGATGTGAAATAAGTTTTGAAAAAAAACTTCAAAAACATTTGGTGGTTTAAAAAACTTGTTTTATCTTTGCAACCGCTTTCGCCTCTAAAACGGCGGGAGAATGAAATAGGAATCGAATAGGCTTCGGCCTACAGAGATAATGAGTTCTTTGAAGATATTGAGCAGCTAAGAAAGTTTTATTCGCTCTTTTTAGATAAAGAGTAATTTCAAACAATACCTTTGAGATTAGAGCTAAGATTTATAACAATTTATTTTTACAATGGAGAGTTTGATCCTGGCTCAGGATGAACGCTAGCGGCAGGCTTAACACATGCAAGTCGAGGGGCAGCATAAACATTGCTTGCAATGTTTGATGGCGACCGGCGCACGGGTGCGTAACGCGT
>JAZRLD010000015.1:0-9456 GCA_045646685.1 Alistipes sp.
ACCACGACCGGGAATGGGGGCTATGATACGAATACCCTGCGCACGAAGGCTCTGCGCAATATCCTTCTCCAAGCCCTGCACCTTAGAAATCTTCACGCCCTGCGCCTGCACAATCTCATAGAGCGTAACCGTAGGGCCTACGGTAGCCTGAATATCCACGATGGGAATACCGAAATATTTCAGCGTCTCCTGAATACGACACTTGTTGTCATAAATCTCCGCATCACTCACCTTATGGGGTGACTTGTAATCCTCCAAGAGCGACACGTAAGGCTTCTTGTAATTCTCCAAGTCGCGCAGAGGGTCGTACAGTTCTGTATCAATATCCTCCTCGGCCATAAGTCGGGGATTCTTCTCCACAACCTTTACCACGAGGTGGTCATCGTCAAACCTCTGCTCGTCAATCTCTGACACCGCAAGTGATGGTTTTGCTGGCTCCACATAAAAGCCCTCACCACCCTCATATACATTATCTGCTGCTGGAGCTGGGATTTCTGCCATAGCGGGAGTTTCCGCAGGGTGCGCAACCACATTCTGCGGATTAGCAGAGGGTACTACAACAAAACCATTCTCATCGAGAGCCTGCTCGATCTCCTGCGACTGCTGCTCCTTTGCTAACAACACATTTACATCTATATCGTTAGGCTTCGCACCGCCATTGGGAACGACAACAAAGCCCTCCTCTTCCATTTCCGACATATCAAAATCTTCCACCCTCTCTGCTGTATGCTCCGTCTCCTGCACGGGGCTCTCAATAAAGAACTCCTCTTCAAATGTCTTTGCACGACCATACTCAGGATGACCAATCTGCTCCTCGCGCTTCTGCGCCAAGAACTCATTCATAGTCATTCGTTGCGGCTCCTCTGCCGTAGGCTCGGCGGGTGCTACAACCGCAGGCTGCGGCGCAACGGGAGGCACAGGGACAACGGGAGGCACAACAGGCGCAGGCTCCGCCACAGCAGGTTGCTGAGGCTCGTCAATCTTATCCTCATCCTCGTCAACATCATTCTCCGCACTCTCCGACTTACGATTTACGATTGCATCCGTAACCACTTTCTTCACGCGACCACCCTGCTTCTCTACGCCATCGCCAATGCTATCCACTATGCGGCGGAAGTTATGGTTAATAAACACGCCTGTCAAAATCCAGCCTGTAACGACCACCAGCAGAGCACCGAAACCGCCCAACAAATCAGATAAATCCTTTGCGCAGGCTTGTCCCAACTCTCCGCCAATATCATATCTTACACCCCACTTATTGGCTATCAAACCCATAGTCAAAGAGCCAATAATGAGCAACAGCGCGGCACTCAACGCAAAGTGATTCAAATGCAACGACTTCTTACGGAAAATCCGCCAGCCGAGAATAGTGATAACAACAGAGATAATTACACCAAAGACACCAAACGAGCAATCCACCATCCAATAGGCCACCGTAGCACCTATGCTACTACATATATTCTCAAACTCCACCTCCATACCCGTAAGTTCGGGATTGTTACGCAGAGCCGAGAGGTCGGACGACCAGTGAATAAAGTGCGACAAGACAGAAACCAGAGAGAAAACTCCGATGACGAACATCAAAAAGCCCGACACCCACGACATATTGTCATTGGGCGCCACAGCCGGCTTGGCCTGACTCTTGGTGTTGGTATTTTTTTTCGCTTTAGCCATAAATTTCAAATGATAAATGGGCCGTAGTCCTAATTGTAAAAGTAGAAAATCATTACGTTCAACCCGACGTACTTAAGCCGAGCCTCACTACTCCGCCATCGCCTTATCCTGCAGGCGCTGACGATACTCCTCGTCGGCGAATGTTATAAATTCCAACGTAGGAGTGTTATCCGCCGCGGCACGCAAGCCATATTCATCGAGCAGACTCTCGACACGTTTCTCAACGGCCGCACCCGAGTCAATCACCGCAACATCTCTATCGCCCACCACGCGAGCAATCACATCTCGCAGGAAAGGATAGTGCGTGCAACCCAGCACAATTACATCTGCTCCTCGCTCGATGATTGGCTCCACTACGCGGCGCACTGCCTGTTCCGTTTCGGGTTGCTGCTCCTCGTTTCGTTCGACAGCCTCCACAAATCCCTCGCCCACAGCCTTTATTACCTCTACGCCCTCGCCATAGCGGGCAACCGTAGAGAGGAATTTTTCACCTTTCAGACTTCGCTCCGTAGCAATCACACCGACAACCTTACTGCGTGTCATAGCACAGGCGGGCTTCACCGCAGGCTCAAGGCCGACAATTGGAATAGAGAACGTAGCTCGCAAGTGAGATATTGCCGCTGCCGTAGCCGTATTGCACGCCACAACGACCATCTTGCATCCTCGCCTTACGAGTTCTCGTACCGACTCCTCGGCAAGTTGCTTGATGCGATCCACCGACTGCGAGCCATAAGGACAATTCTTACCATCACCCAAATATATCAACGACTCACAAGGCAAGGCGCGGTGCAACTCACGCCACACCGACAAACCGCCAAAACCAGAGTCGTAAACACCTATTGGGTTGTTATTCATCGTTCTTAACTATCTGTAAAATATAATCTATCAATTCAGCATCGCTTCGTTCGACGCAATCTACACAATACTTTGCCTGCGAGTAAAAAGGCTCGCGCTCGACCATATTTGTAGTCATAAATGCAACCAACTCCTCGTCATTCAGGCCGCGCAACTTAGGTCGTTTTTGACGACCGTGAGGACTGAGGCGTGAGGCAATCTGCTTGGCCGTACGACGCAGATAAATCGTACTACCGAGGCCATTCATACACTCCATATTATCCTTCCACGTGGGAGCTCCGCCGCCCGTAGAGATAACCATATCGCCCTCGGCCGCGCCCAACTCCTCAATCAAAGAGCGCTCGGCATTACGGAAATACTCCTCGCCCTGATAATAGAAGATGTCGCTGATTGAAGCACCCTCGCGTTGCTCGATAATAGAGTCCATATCCATAAACTCCATATTGGCAACCTTTGCTAACTTGCGACCAAGAGAGCTCTTGCCGCAACCCATATAGCCAATCAAAAAAATCTTCTTCATCTTAAAAGAGATTTAGCTGCTCCGAGTCAAGCATCAGCACAGGCTCGTCGTCACCAACATTTGTTATCACCTCCTGCTCAACCTCTACATCGCTGACATTCTCCAAATCGACATCAACCACCTCGTCCGCAGACTCCTCCGCCTCGGGTTCGGGTTGTGGTTCTGGCTCAATAAAAGTGAGTGAAGCGACCTGATATGTAGTGATTCGCTTACCCTTGGCGCGGGGGCTCTTAACACCTACGAATGTATCCACATCCATCTCGTCGGCAGGACGCATAGCGTGCGCTCCTGTGTACTCTACCTTAAGCGTAGCACCCTCTGCGGATGTGATGGCTACGAACTCCATTGTACCCTCATCATCGAGGAACGACTGCATCTTCTCGCTAACCTCAAGCTGGAAACGCTTCATATAGTAGTAGTTCTGCTCCTTATCGAAGTAACATACACTATATACCGTACCCGGCACGTAACGCTCCACACGGATAGTCTCATCGGGGAAGTGCTGCTCAACGCCGAAGCCTGTAATATAATATTGGTGCTTCGAAGTCCATACCACCAACTTATCATCGCCCTTGAACTCGCCAAGCAACTCTCCGCGGCCGTCGGTATTCAAGCGACGTACATCCTCGTCAAACCATATATTCTGGCCTCCGAGTGTTGATGTACCCTTCTCCTTCATCACAATCTTATGAATGCTGTAACGCGAGAAGAGGTTACCCTGACTCTGGCGTCCCTTGATAGCCACCGTAGAGAAATCCAACTCCGAGATAACCTTCTTCAAGCGGGGACGCGGACGGAAATATATCTTCAGCACCTCGGCCTCGCCGTTGGGGTTAACCGACATATATAGAATCTCGCTCTTGGGCGTGCCCTTCGTCAGGTCGTACTCCTTGTCGCGTGTGATACTCTTGATAGCACAACGCTTCATCATAATAGCTCCACCTCGGCCATCGCGATAGAGAACGTTATATATCGTACGCTCGTCGTTACGCTTGAAGACTCCGATGTAGTAGATATTCTTATCGAAGAAGGCCTTATCGCTCACCTTCGTAATAACATAGCGGCCATCCTTCAAGATAACGATAACATCGTCAATATCGCTACAATCGCATACAAACTCGGCATCCTTCATACTCTTACCGATACCGAAGAATCCCTCCGCGCGATCAACGTACAACTTGGCATTTGTAACAGCCACCTTAGTAGCCTCAATAGCGTCAAACTCTCGAATCTCCGTGCGGCGGTCACGGCCCTTGCCATATTTATCGCGAATACGCTCGTAGTATGCAATAGCGTAATCGGTAAGATGGTCAAGGTCGTGCTTTGTTGCCTTAATATCCTCCTCAATCTTCTTTATCTCGTTATCAGCCTTATCGGTATCGTAGCGCGAAATGCGAATGAACTTAAGTTCGGTCAAACGCTGAACATCCTCCATCGTAACCTCGCGGCGCAGGCGTTTCTTGAAAGGCTCCAAACCCTTATCCACCGCCTCGTAAGCCTCCTCGCGAGTTCGACATCCCTCAATAAGCTGGTACAACTTATTCTCGATGAAAATACGCTCCAACGACGCTGCGTGCCAAGCCTCATTCAGCTCACCGAGCTTAATCTGAAGCTCCAAACCGAGCAGAGAACGTGTATGGTCTGCCGAGCGACGCAAAATCTCCTTGACACCCATAAAGCAGGGCTTCTCGTCAACGATAACGCACGAGTTCGGCGAGATAGATACCTCGCACGAAGTGAAGGCGTAGAGTGCATCGATAGTCTTATCGCTCGACTCGTCGTTAGCAACGTGGATAACAATCTCCACCTTGTCGGCTGTCAGGTCATCCACCTTCTTAATCTTAATCTTACCCTTCTCGTTAGCCTTGATAATTGAGTCCTTAATCGACTCCGATGTGGTTGAGAATGGAATCTCTGTAATTACCAACGTGCGCTTATCAACCTTCGAGATGCGGGCACGTACCTTCACTGCACCACCACGCAAACCGTCATTATAACGGCTGGCATCCATAATACCTCCCGTCGGGAAGTCGGGCAAGAGGGTGAAATCCTCACCCTTGAGGTGCGCTATACAAGCCGAGATAAGCTCGTTGAAGTTATGCGGCAGAATCTTCGATGCCAAACCTACGGCAATACCCTCCGTTCCCTGCGCCAGCAAGAGCGGGAACTTGATGGGAAGCGTTACAGGCTCCTCGTTACGGCCATCATACGAGCGCATCCACTCGGTGGTCTTCTTATTGAAAACCACATCTAAGGCGAACTTCGACAGACGCGCCTCGATATATCGGGCCGCAGCAGCCTCGTCACCTGTAAGGATATTACCCCAGTTACCCTGACAATCAATAAGCAAATCCTTTTGGCCCAACTGCACCAGTGCATCCTTGATTGATGCATCACCGTGCGGATGGTACTGCATAGCCTGACCAACGATGTTGGCCACCTTGTTGTAACGGCCATCGTCGCAACACTTCATAGCGTGCAAGATACGACGCTGCACCGGCTTCAAACCATCCTCAACGTGCGGCACGGCACGCTCCAAGATTACATACGAAGCGTAGTCCAAGAACCAATTCTTGTACATTCCCGTAAGTTTACGCACGCTGCCGTCGTCGCCGAACAAGCGGTTAAACTTACCACTCGCAACACCCTGTGCCACATCGTCGCCACCCATATCGGTGTCGTTCATCTGACCTACAGTCTGCTCCTCAATTATCTCTTTATCCTCTGCCATCGATGGTAGATTTTTCTCTGTTTTGGGTTATGTTTACTTTATGCAATAGCCTCATCGACCAAGTCCTCCTCAATGCGGAGATTGTTGATGATAAAGCCCTGACGGTCGGGGGTATTCTTGCCCATATAGAACTCCAGCATATCGCTGATAGGATCGTCCTTGGTCAAACGTACCTTATCGAGGCGCATCTTCTCGCCGATAAGATCCTTAAACTCATCTGGCGAAATCTCACCAAGACCTTTGAATCGTGTAATCTCGGCTGAGGCACCACACTTCTTGACAGCCTTCTGGCGCTCCTCCTCCGAGTAACAGTAGAAGTTCTCCTTCTTATTGCGCACGCGGAACAACGGAGTCTGCAGGATGTAGAGGTGTCCCGAACGAATCAACTCGGGGAAGAACTGCACGAAGAACGATGTCATCAAAAGGCGAATGTGCATACCGTCCACATCGGCATCGGTTGCAATAATCACCTTGTTATAGCGCAAATTCTCAATACCGTCCTCAATATTTAAGGCCGACTGCAGGAGGTTGAACTCCTCATTCTCATAAACGACCTTCTTCGTAAGACCATAACAGTTCAGCGGCTTACCACGCAAGCAGAACACTGCCTGCGTCATAGCATCACGGCTCATCGTGATGGGACCCATTGCCGACAAACCCTCGGTGATGAATATCATTGTGTTTTCAGCCTGCGGATTCTTGCTATCGGTCAAGTGTACCTTGCAATCGCGTAACTTACGGTTATTAACAGCCACCTTTTTAGCCACCTCACGCGCCTTCTTCTGGATACCCGAGATAGCCTTACGAGCCTTCTCATTCTCGGCAATCTTCTTCTGCATAATCTGCACCGTCTCGCTGTGCTTGTGCAGATAGTTATCGAGATTTACAGACAAGAAGTCGTTTACAAACTGCTGCATCGACACGCCCGGCGCCTGCTCCTTCGAGCCGAGGCGAATCTTTGTCTGCGACTCAAAAACAGGATCGTTCATACGCACCGACACGGCTGCAATGATAGAAGTACGCACATCCGACGGATCATAATCCTTCTTGAAGAACTCCTTTACCACCTTTGCCACCGAAGCGCGGAATGCCGCCTGATGCGTACCTCCCTGCGGGGTATATTGGCCATTGACGAACGAGTAGTAGCTCTCGCCATAGCCCGTACCGTGGGTGATAACCACGTCGATATCCTCACCCGAAAGGTAGATAGGCGGATAAAGAGGATCCTCCGAGAGGTTATCGTTAACCAAATCCAAAAGACCATTCTTCGAGACATACTCCTGACCATTGAGGATAATCTTCAGGCCAAGGTTAAGGTATGTATAGTTACGCACCAACTGCTCGACGTAGTCCATATTGTAGCTATACTCACCGAAAATCTCCTCATCAACGCGGAAACTGATAAATGTACCATTCTTCTCGTTTACGCCACTCTCCCAGCGGTCGGTAAGCTCCAAACCCTTGGCAAAAGTAACCGTATGTGCTTCGCCATCGCGCACCGAGCGTGCAGTAAACTCGCTCGAGAGCATATTCACAGCCTTTACACCCACACCATTCAAACCTACGGTCTTCTTGAAGGCATCGCCCTCGTACTTACCACCCGTATTCATCTGGCTCACGGCTGCCGACAGCGACTTGAGAGGGATACCACGACCATAGTCTCGCACCGACACGACATTATCCTCGATGGTAATCTCAATTCTATCGCCTGCGCCCATAATAAACTCGTCAATAGAGTTATCGACCGTCTCCTTAATCAAAACGTAGATACCATCGTCCGACTGCGAGCCATCACCCAATTTACCGATGTACATACCGGGACGCAAGCGCAGATGCTCTCGCGGCGACAGGGTTTTGATGGCATCATCATCGTATGCCACTTGCGGTGTGTTATTTTTTGCGTTACTTGCCATATTTGAATCTATTTTTCCAATCTATGCCGCAAAAGTATTACGGCACAATGTCATTTTATGACACTTATGAAAATTTATTTTTTCTCGTTCTTAACCTCCTCGCGCAACTCTGCCAATGCTGCAACCATACGCTCGCGTACCTGCAAAGAGAGTTCCTTTGTTCCTGTTGCCATAACCTCCTCAACGGGCACGGGCTTCAACACGCGAATAGCAACACGATGACGCCAATTTACCAACCAACCCTTCTTGAAGGCGTTGTTTGTACCTGTCATCACAACGGGCAGAATCTCAACACCAGCCTCCTTGGCCAAGCTGAAAGCACCCATCTTGAAGTTATGAATCTCGCCATCTTTTGAGCGTGTACCCTCGGGGAAGATTGCTACCGTAGCACCACGCTTGAGCCACAACTTACCCAAACGCGACACCTTTGCCATAGCCTGCTTGGGGTTACCGCGCTCGATAGGAATATCACCGTGAATAGAGAGCAACGGACCCATAAACGGCACCCAGAAGACCTCTCGCTTCGAAACCCAACGGAAATTAAGAGGAATCTTATAGGCTGTGAAAATATCAAAACCTGAGTTATGGTTAATCACCATCACGTAGGGCTTATTCTTATCAATATTCTCCACACCTTGAATTGTTCGACGAGCGTAAGGGAACAAATCGTAGAGCAAGAAGCATATAATGCGCGAGCACTCGGGCACCCAACGGCGACTCTTATCGAAAGGATAGGTCACTATCAATACTATAATTGAAACAACAAACCAAAAGGCCACCTGTATAAGCGTGAAGAGATAGAATAAAATTGATAACATAATTAGATTTATTTAAAGTGTATTCATCTTGCAAAATTACTCATTTTTAATGACAGACCAAAAAATTTTCCGACCATTTTATCAACACTTTGCATCGTTTAACCAACATCGAGTAGAATATTTGAAAATATCAAATAAATGCTTATCTTTGTTTCGAGCGTCTCTCGCCTGTTGGGAGGCAAAACACAGCTAATTATGTCAATATTTTCAATATTATTTTCTATTATGTCACTGTTTTCAATCTTCGGAGGCGGTAAAGCCCCACAATACCCTACGGACATCGTTCAAGACAAGGAGGGTAACGAAGTAAAGTTCACATTCTTCAAGCACGCATCGTTTGCCATACAGATTGGCGAGCGTCATATTTATAACGACCCCGTTGCGCAGTACGCCGAGTATGCGCGTCTACCCAAGGCTGATTTGGTATTAGTTACGCACTCACACTACGACCATCTCGACCGCGCAGCAATTGACGATGTGAGCACTCGAAAGAGCATCATTGTATGTGATGCAACATCGGCAGAGGTATTTGATGGTGAGGCTGTTGTTATGTCTCCCGGCATTAAGACTCAACCGTGGGATGGACTTATCGTAGAGGCCGTTGCTGCATACAACACAACCGAGGGACACACCGATTTTCACCCCAAGGCTCGCGAGGATTGTGGCTACGTATTGGAGCTGGAATCAGGCCTGCGCATCTATATCGCAGGCGACACTGAGCCGACACCCGAGATGAAGGCGCTGAAAGATATAGACGTGGCATTTATCCCCGTTAATCAGCCCTATACGATGACCGTTGACCAAGCCGTAGAGGCCGTGAAGGCTATCAAACCAAAAATCTTCTACCCGTACCATTACGGTGAGGTTGATGAGGTTACAGATATCGAACGCCTGAAAAAAGAGTTAGCAGACGTAACCGACGTAAGAGTATTCCCGATGGAGTAA
>JAZRLD010000016.1:0-26486 GCA_045646685.1 Alistipes sp.
AGGTGGTATTAAGGTTGCGTTGTTGACTACTTTGATGGGTCTTATCGCTGCGGTTATTCTCCAGTTGTTCTACAACTACGTAGTATCTAAGATTGATACTTTGGTTAACACAATGGAGGGTGCTTCAATCACTTTGGTTGACATCTTGAGCGCATACAAGAAGTAATTAAGACCTTAAAAAGATTTTACACAATGGGAAAATTGATTAAATATCTATCACCCATCCTTATTGCTATCGCTGTGGCTTTGGTTGCTTGGTGTGTATTCACTACTCCCGAGGAGCCTACAGTTCAGGATGCGACTGCAGTAGGTAGTATGCTTATGTGGGGCTATGCTATCGCTGCAGCAGCTATCGTTATCGCAGTATTGGCAGCAATTTGGGATATGATTCAGAAGCCCGATGGAATCAAGGGTACTATTTTTGCGGGTGTAGCAATCGTTGCAATCATCGCAGGTGCTTACTTCATCGCTAACGGTCACGACTATCAGATTCTCGATATTGGTAACCAGACTAACTTCGAGCGTTTTGACACTGTTATCGCTGATGCAAGTATCTTGGTAGCATACGTAGCAGGTGCTGGTGCAATCCTCTCTGCTATCTATTCAGCAATTTCTGACGCTTTAAAATAAGGAGGTAGATAATGGGAAATGCAAGAAAAACTCCGGAAGTTCGCGCTGACTCTCAGGCGGATATTGCGTTCTTGTTGCTCATCTTCTTCCTCGTTGCAACTACAATGAACTCCGATAAGGGTTTGTCACGTGTGCTTCCGCCACTGCCCCCTGAGGATGTTAAGGTAGAGGATGCTAAGGTTAAGGAGCGCAACGTATTGTTGGTGTTCGTTAACGCAGCAGGTCAGTTGATGGCTGGTGATGAGTCAATGGATATCCGTGGCTTGAAGGATAAGGCTAAGGAGTTCATCCTTAACCCTATGGACGACGAGAATCTTCCTGAGAAGAAGGATACTGAGATCGACATGCCCGATGGCTCTAAGTGGACTTATCCCGTCAGCGAGGGTGTTATCTCTCTGCAGACTACCCGTGATACAAGCTATGAGGTTTACATCATGGTTCAGAACGAGCTCTCTCGTGCTTTCAACGAGGTTCGTGATCAGGTAGCTATGCAGAAGTTCGGTAGCCTCTTCTCTGAGCTTACAGAGGACCAGCGTAGTGCAATTACAAAGGCAGTGCCTCAGAAGATTTCAGAGGCTGAGCCTCGTAAGGGTATTAAGAAGTAACGTATTAAAGACAAGGAAAAGTTATGGCAGTAATGAAAAAATCGGGTGACAAGAAAGAGGTCCCCGCAATCTCAACCGCTTCTCTTCCCGACGTTATCTTTATGATCTTGTTCTTCTTCATGGTGTCAACCACTATGCGAGAGCAGGAGTTGCTGGTACGTTACAAGTTGCCCTCTGCAACTGAGGTTCAGAAGTTGGAGAAGAAGAGTTTGGTGAGCTACGTAAACATCGGTGTTCCTGTATCACATATGCAGGCTAAGTATGGTACCGCTCCCCGAATTCAGTTGAACGACTCATTCAAGACCGCTAAGGATATTGGTGATTTCATCGGTGCAGAGCGCGATCAGCTCAACGAGGCTGACCGTTCACAGATGACTGTAAGCATCAAGGCTGATCAGTACACCAAGATGGGTATCGTTACCGACGTTAAGCAGGAGCTTCGTCGTGCTAACGCGCTCAAGATCACTTATGCAGCGATTGAGGGTGAGGCTTATTAGTAAGCTGATACACTTTAGATAAGAAGGCTTCCACATTGTGGAGGCCTTTTTTTTTGTGTCTTGTAGTCTGCGATTTGTCTTGCGCGCGCGTGTACGCCTGTCGTCATAGAGGAGAATTTGTTGTGTTGTTCTCTGATAACCCGAACAATCTATAATTAGAATATTTTAAGAAATGTGCCTTTTTGTTTGATTGGTATATAAGAATTAGATGTTAAAATATGATTTATGGCGGAATGTTGGATTATATTGTAAATAAAATTGTATTATTTACAATATAATACCTAAATTTGAATATGCAATCAGGAAATATTTTTTACTTATACATCTTAATATTATGAAAAACGAGGAAAACAATAGTCAGCCGACTATTGTAAAGTATGTAGAGCCCACGTATGCGGGCATACATATGTTAAAACTTAGCCGATGTGCAATCGGTTATGTCACGCGGGGCACGAAGTATATCTATTATGGTGATGCCCGTCATACAATCTCAAAGGGTGAGGTGTTTTATATGGGCGTGGGTAATCATTATGTCGAGGAGGTGATGGAGGATGGCCGCCCCTTTGAGGAGATTGTGGTCTATTATACGCCAGAGCAGTTGCAGCGTATTCTTCTTCATCTCAATATGAGTTACTCGATAAATATCACTAATACGCATCAGTGTGAACGCTGTCGCCGCCTGAACCACGTAACAATGTCTGCAGCAAGTTCTATGCGTAGCTTCTTCAACCACGCGGGTAGTTACCTGCACGATGACAATTTTATGCACGACGAGACGGCCGAGAATATCAAGATGACGGAGTTGGTCTATCTTATTATATCACAGACGGATGGCTGCCTGAAGAGTAAGGTATTGAATAACGTTGATTCGGCACGCGATAATTTTGAACAGATAATCTACTCGCATATCTTCAGCGACGTATCTATTGAGAAACTTGCCGAGAAGAGTAACCGTTCGCTCACCTCGTTCAAGAAGGAGTTTAAGCGTCATTTCTTTATGCCGCCGCACCGTTGGTTTATCAAGCAACGCCTGATGCAGTCGCGACTTCTGCTAATCTCTACCTCGAAATCTATATCCGAGATTGGCAACGAGTGTACCTTCCCCAATACGTCGCATTTTATAAAACTTTTCAAAAAGCAGTATGGTACGACGCCCGCCATATATCGTAATTCGCACTGCAATGGTTTGCTCGCGGGCGCGCAAAATGGTGTTGTGGCGAATGTAGAGCCCTATGGCTTGAGGGGAAATGTTGTGGAGAGCATTGCATAGGGATTTGAAGTTGATTAAATTTTTTAAAAACTAACTGCCGAAAAAGTGTAGATTTATTTTAAAATGCGGGGTTTTCTTTTGCTGATGAGAAAAATTATATTATCTTTGTGTCAGCAATGTGGGGCAACCCACAGTTCTCATTAACCTAACTAACCTAATACGGTGGTGATATGTTGCCAGACATCTCACCACTTTTTTTATGCTCGTATAAAGCGTATGCACAAATCATTTGTGGAGCGCAGAGCTTCGCTCGCGCCAATTGTGCAAGTATGTGATAATCTCGGGTTTAGAAGGGGTAGCCGACACCGAAGTTAAGTGCCGTATTCTTCCACTTGAAGTTGTGAATCCATCGCTCGCCCATCGGTGCGTTGGGGTTGTGGAGCTGAATACCCCAGTCCAGACGCAGAATCACGAATGTGATATCGACGCGCAAACCAAGACCTGTGTTTAGGCCGAGCTGCTTGTAGAACTTGTCGAAATGGAATACGCCATCTGCGGGCACCTCACCCTTGCTGCTGTCAATATACCACACGTTACCCATATCAAGGAACGTCGCTCCGTTAAACATACCCCATACGGGGAAACGGAACTCGAGGTTGGCCTCCAGACGCATATCACCCATCTGCACGGGGTAGGGGGTATTCTGCGCAGGTGTGTTACCCGGTCCGAGTGTACGGGGTGACCAGCCACGCATACTATTGCTACCTCCGACATAGAACAGACGGTCGAAGGGCAGAGCCGTTGAGTTGCCGTAGGGGAGTCCCACACCGGCAAAGATGCGGCCTGCAATGGCGGTTTTTTGGCCGAGGACAATCTTGCGGCTAAGACTCACATCTCCACGCACATACTGCGAATATCGCACGCCCAAGATGTTGTAATATCCCTCCTCGGTCTTCTTCGAGAAGGCGCGCTCGAAGAGGTTTACAAGGTTACCCGACGATTCGAAATTTACGTGCATAAGCGTTGCGTTGCCGCCTACGTTTTTGTTTTGGTTGTTGTAGGTGTATGCCGCCGACAAACCGACAATGGCCTGCGTGAGATAACTCTGGCGCAGGTATTCGTTCTCCAGCGAGTTAAAGAAATTCTCGTCTATATAGCTGACGTTAATCCAGTTAAGGTCGATGGGGCGAAGCTGATAGCTGTATCGTCCATTCAGGCTGCGCCACGAGTAGGTCCACGTCGCACGCGAGAGGTCGCGGCGGTAGTAGGGGCGGTCCTGATAGTTGTACGATACCTCCACCTTCGTGCGCGGCATATTGATATTGCGTGTCGATAGGTGGAACGGCAGGATAAATCGCGGGAATGACAATCCTACGGCAAATCCCAACTCGTTGGCGCGGCGCTTGCTGGTGTTGGGCGCCTTCATATACTCGTAACCAAATGTAACTGAGGTGTTCAGCGTCTCTACGCCACGGAAAAGGTTGCGATTTTGATAACCCACCGTAGCACTCAATCCGTAGAAACTCGACGTCGTGCTACCCTCTAATTCCACGTTGAATCCCTGCTTGAGCGTGGGCGATGCGAGGATATAGCAACGTAGGTAACCCTCTTCAATATCGTCAAATTTCTTAGGAGTGTAGGCTGTGCGACCGCTTCCAGCGTAGTTCACCACCAGCGTATCGTCCTGTCCTCGTGGCATCTCCTCAAATACGATGCGGGCATTCTTGAAATAGCCGAGCGACATAATCTCGTTGTAGGTACGGTCCACCTCCGATGCGCTGTATGTGGTATTTGGCGACATTGGAATGGCTGTATGGAGTACGGCAGGGCGCACGTTTGGCTTGCCGTTTGAGATGATATTCAGCCCCTTGTAATATACAGTATCAAGCATCGTGCGCTGTTGCACTTCGCGGTCAACGGCTGGGTTGTAGTCGGGTAAGACATTTATCTCGCTTACGCGATATATTCTATTATCCTCGCTTATAGCCTCTCCGCGCTCGTTGTAGCCCGTGATATTGCGGCGCACAATCATACGAATACCCACCTTGCGGTCGCCACCAAGCGTATCAACGCGATACTCTATATTGTTGACAGAGAAGTTGTAATAACCCTTGTTGTTTAGATATTTGGCTATGCGCTCGCGCTCCTTGTCCAAAACTGTAATGTCGAAAATATTACCCACCTTAATGAGCGACTGCGCCGTGTCGGACTCTATTATGGGTGCAATCTGCCTATCGCGAAAGTCGTACGAAAGGCTCTTTATACGGTATGGCTCGCCCTGCGTGGCGCGGTAGGTGACGAAGGCGCGCTTGCTGCGGCGCGTGGTGTCGATGTTGTACTCTACCGTCGAAGAGTAGTAGCCGCGCGAATCCATATATGTCTTGAGATTCTGCGCACTTTTGTGCGTCAGCGAGAGGTCGAGCAATACGGGCTCCTCGCCAATCTTGCGCTTGAGGTTGTTCCACCAATTATCCTTTGCTGGGTTGGCTAAGTTGTATGCCCAGACGTAGAAGTTTGTGCCCAAGAATCGTTTGTTGGGCGTTTGGCGAACGTACTCCTCAAACGTAGGGGCATCTATACGCTCCGACTTGGGTGCGTTGTGGTCAGTCTCGATGTTTACACGTTGCAGGAGGTATTCGCCTTGGGAGAGTTTGCGCGTGACGCTACACGCCGAGCATAATATACTCAGCAGCAGTATCAAAATAAATCGTTGCCTACTCATCCTTAGCCTGTTTATTATCTTCCGTTGGTCAGCCTCCTTGTTTCTGGGCTTGGGCCATTGTGGCAATATTCGCGCCATTGGCGCTATGCGCACTATGCCAATTAATGTTCAAAAATAGTAATATTTCGCACGAGAAACAAATAAATTCTCATCAGCCGATGCATTTACGACCACATCTTGGCTGAAAAAATGGTTGTCGCGTGTTGTCGAAAGCGAAAATTTAGTAATTTTACGCTTGTAAAAACATTTTGCTATGAAGGAGAAATTTTTGATGGCTGGCTCTACAGCCTTGCATATAGCCGATTCGGGCGTAGGCGAGAAGTGTGTGGTGTTGCTGCACGGATACCTTGAGTCGATGTACGTGTGGGACGATTTTACCTCGCTGCTGACACCCTCTGTACGTGTAATTACGGTCGATATTCCCGGCCACGGAATCTCGGAGGTTAAGGGTGAGGTGCATACTATGGAGATGGTGGCCGACGTGTTGCACGATATGCTTAACTCGTTAGGAATTGAGAAGGTTACGATGGTGGGCCACTCAATGGGTGGCTATGTGTCGTTGGCCTTTTGTGCGCGTTACCCCGAGCAGTTGGAGGGCTTGGTGTTGTTAAGCTCATCGCCTAATCCTGATACAGATTTGAAGAAGGAGAATCGTCGCCGCGAGATTGCTTTGGTGCGTGCAGGCAAGAAAGATGCGTTGGCTCGCGTTGCTCCCGAAGCGGGTTTTGCGGAGCATAATCGCAGACGTTTGAAGAGCTATATTGACGACTTGGTGGAGTGTGTGCATATCACCGAGGACGATGGTATTGTGGCTCTGCTTGGCGGTATGATTGAGCGTGCAGACCAAAACGAGATGTTGCGTAAGTGTAATGTGCCACAGCTATTTATAATGGGTAAGCACGACGCATATATCCCCGTCGAAGCTGCCGAGGCAATTATTGCCAACAACCCGCAGGCCGAGGTGGCGTGGCTCGAAAACTCTGGACATATGGGCTTTATCGAGGAGCCAGAGGCGTGTGCGGAGGCGTTGCTCAAATTTGTATTGAAATAAGCCGTCTAACAAGGCTCTTTTGGTATCTGCCTTGCCCTCAAAACCTCATTTACGCTTTAGTAAACTGCGGTTTTTCGGTCGGCGAGCAGCTTCAAAATCGCTCTTGCTATACAACTTATTAGATATTTATGTAATAAAAAAGGGTGTCGTTGACACCCTTTTTTTATTTGTAAATCGAATAGGCAATTCCCATCTCCAAGCCTCTCAATTCGGCCAAGCCTCGCATGCGGCCGTAGCAAGAATAGCCGGGGTTGGACTTGCGATTCAGGTCATCGCACATCTGATGTCCGTGGTCGGGGCGCATCGGTATGCTGCGGCCCTGCAGTTGCTGAATCTCAAGGAAGGCCTTCATCACCTCATACATTGGTACATCACCCTCCAGGTGGTTATCCTCTTGGAAGTTACCCTCCTCATCGCGGCGTGTTGAGCGTAGGTGTACAAATCCCACTCTGTCGCCAAATTCGCGCATCATTGCGGGCAGGTCGTTATCACCCCTCACGCCAAACGAGCCAGTACACAAGCACAAGCCATTCGAGCGATTAGGCACAGCCTCTATCAGGCGGCGGAAATCCTCGGCCGTTGACATTATGCGCGGCAGACCCAGGATAGGGTAGGGAGGGTCGTCGGGATGGATGACCATCTCCGAGCCGCACTCATCAGCCACGGGGCACACCTCCCGCAGGAAGTAAATCAGGTTGGCACGCAGACGCTCGGCGTCAATATCCTTATAGCGGTCCAATGCCTGCTGGAACTGCTCAACAGTGAAGCTCTCCTCTGAGCCGGGCAGGCCTGCTATCATATTGCGTGTCAGGCGCTCACGCTCCTCCTCGCTCATACTCTCATAACGAGCCTTCGCCTTCGCCTTATCCTCCTCAGAATACTCCGCCTCGGCAGCGGGACGACGCAAGATATGGAGGTCGAAAGCCATAAATGCCGCACGCTCGAAGCGCAGTGCGCGCGAGCCATCCTCTACCTCGTAGGCAAGGTCGGTGCGTGTCCAGTCCAGCACGGGCATAAAGTTGTAGGTGATGCAGTGAATACCGCACTCGGCAAGGTTGCGAATCGACTGCTTGTAGTTGTCAATATAGAGCTGATAATCACCCTCCTGTGTCTTGATGTGTTCGTGTACAGGAACGCTCTCCACAACACTCCACTTAAGGCCCGCCTCGGCAATCATCTGCTGGCGCTTACGAATCTCCTCCACAGTCCATACCTCGCCATTGGGGATATGGTGCAGGGCGTGAACGATGTCAGTTGCGCCCGCCTGACGTATGTTACTCAGCGTTACGGGATCATTAGGCCCGTACCAACGCCACGATTGTGTACAAAGTATCATAATTTTCTTAGTATAGGGTTCTTAATTTTAAAACGTGAAAAATGGGCTGTTTTCAGGTTTTAAACCTGCACAACTTAAACAAAGTTACATATTTTGTCTGAATTCTCAAACAGAAAAAGCGCTCCGATTAACATTCGGGATTCTAAATCGTATATTTATCTTCAAATTGTTATTATACTACGTATAAAATTTTGCGATTTCAAAATAATAGCGTAACTTTGGAAAGTAAATATCGTTACGAAACGAAAGTTAAAACAACTAACTAAAATAAACAATTATGGCAATTAACAGAAAAGATTTCCTCAAGACTATGGGAGGATTGGCCGCTTTGACCATCATTCCTCGCCGAGTTCTTGGAGGTCCGGGTCACATTGCACCCAATGACCAGCTGACAAAGGGTATCATCGGTATGGGTGGTATCGGTTTCAGTGCCAACCACTTCTCAAGCAACGAGCAGTGCCGCTTGGTGGCAGTTTGCGACTGCGACGACAACCACTTGCAGAAGGGTGTGCGTCTCTCAAAGGAGCGCTTGAACGAGGAGGTGAAGGGTTATCACCTCTATCGCGACCTTATCAACGATCCCAACGTGGACGTAGTTCACATCGCTACTCCTCCCCACTGGCACGGTATTATGGCCGTTGAGGCTGCCAAGGCTGGTAAGGATATCTGGTGCGAGAAGCCTATGACACGTACCATCGGTGAGGGTAAGAAGGTTATGGAGGCAGTTCGTCAGAATGGCCGTATCTTCCGCCTTAACACTTGGTTCCGTTTCAAGGATACTTTCTACGGCTTGGGTACTACGGTTGAGCCTTTGAAGAAGTTGGTTGATAGCGGTGTATTGGGTTGGCCTTTGAAGGTTACAATTTCAGGTTACACAGGCTTTAACTGGAAGTTCTTCTGGGTAGGTAAGGAGAACTTGGTTGAGCAGCCTATCCCCAAGAATCTTGATTACGATTTGTGGTTGGGCCCCGCACCTTACAAGCCCTACAACGAGCACCGTACACACCAGACATTCCGTGGTTACTGGGATTACGATGGTGGTGGTCTTGGCGATATGGGTCAGCACTACATCGACCCCGTACAGTACATCTTGGGTAAGGATAACACATCACCTATCAAGGTTGAGGTTGACGCTCCCCAGCAGCACCACGACGCTATCGGTACTTGGCGTAAGATTGTTTACACATACGACGACGGTTGCCAGATTATCCTTCAGGGCGAGCAGCACGGCGATCCCACAGCTCCCTACATCGAGGGTCCCAACGGTAAGGTTTATCAGGGCTTCCGTTGCGAGCTCAATGGCCAGCCTGCTCACAACATTATGGATATCCTCTCGGAGTTGCCCGATCCCGAGCCTCAGAACACAGACTTCATTAAGTGTATCCACAACCGCGAGAAGTTTGCACTTAACGAGATTAACGGTTTCCGCTCGGCTACTATCGTGAATATGGGTCTTTGCGCTTTGCGCTTGAACCGTACATTGGAGTTCGATCCTGTGAAGTTGCAGTTCATTAACGACGAGGCTGCAAATGCATTGATCGACCAGCCTATGCGCGCTCCTTGGAAAATCTAATTAACCCCTAAAGAGAAACTAACGATGAAAAGAATATTTTTATTTATCGCCCTGATGTTGATGCCCCTTGCGGCAGTTAACGCTCAGGATGCACGCGGTCGCGCAACATCGACCATCGTAGCTGACGCTTTGGCTCAGCTCCCGGCCGAGTTGCCCGCAACATATAATCAGGTTATGGCCGAGCTCGCTTCAACAGGTGCTGAGGGTATTGAGCAGTTGGCTATGATGTTGTCACCTATGGCTGAGGGTGTAAACAACTCGGCTGTGGAGTATGCAGTAAATGGCGTTGCTTCATACGTATCGAAGGATGGCGCTGCACAGCGTGACGCTGTACGTGCTGGTTTGAAGGCTGCTATCGAGAAGACTACGGACAACCCTAACAAGGCATTCTTGATGACTGCTTTGCAGATTTGCGCTACTGCTGACGATGCAGAGTTTTACGCAAGCTATCTCAAGGATCAGTATCAGGGTAACTTCGCTGCTCGCGCTTTGGCTGCTATCCACGGTTCGGAGCGTGTTGTTTACGAGTTGATGAAGAATCAGGCGCAGAACGGCGTTAGCAAGGTTCTCTTGGCGCAGATCGCATCATACAAGCACCACTTCCACGATGCAGAGCCTATCGTTATCGAGTGGTTGAAGGGCGCTACTCCCGAGCTCAAGACTCAGATCTACCTCGCACTCGGTGCGTGGGGTGGTGCTGACGCTGCTAAGGTGTTGAGCGCTGCTGTTAAGGAGGTAGGTTACACATTCGAGGCTACTGACGCTTACGGTGCATACCTTACTCTCTTGAACGGTCACCTTATGAAGCACGAGCCCAAGCTCGTAGCTAAGGAGGCTAAGAAGATGATGAAGTTCCAGAAGTCGAACGTTCGCTTGGCTGGTTTGGATTTGTTGGTACAGATGCAGGGCGTGGCTACTACTCCGTTGGTAGTTAAGGCTCTCTCTGACGCTTGCCGCGAGTACCGTTATGGTGCTATGCGTCTTTCAGAGGCTTATGCTGACGACAAAACTTATGCTGCTGTTGCTGGCGAGTTGGCAGAGGTTGCTGACGTGGCAAAGGTTGATATCCTCAACTGGTTGGGCGCACAGCACGCTGCATCGCAGATTGCTGCTATCGCTCCCTATGTTGCTTCGCAGAACGACGATGTAGCTTCAGCTGCTATCGCTGCTGCTTCGAAGATTGGTGGAGAGCAGGCTTTGGCTGCACTTATCAATCGTATGACAAAGGGTGAGGAGAATGAGGTTGTTGACGCTGCTTTGATTAAGGGCTTCCTCTCATTCAATGGCTCTATCAACGACGAGTTCGCTCGCGTTATGGACGTAAACGCTCACGCTCGCAAGATTTCGAAGGCTGTTTTGACAAAGCGTCGTATCGCTGACTCTGCTTCAAAGATTTTGGTATGGGTTGACAACGGTGGTGATGATTCAGCTATCCCCGCACTTACTACTAATGCCGTAGAGAAGAACTTTGATAAGTATTGCAACCTCTTCGAGCAGGGCCGCGACGTATCAAAGGCTATCATCAAGGCTATCCAGAATAAGCCCGCTGCAGAGCAGGCAAAGATGATTCAGGGCCGTATGGATAAGGCTGGCGCGAAGAAGCACCTCTACTATCCCGTATTGGCTGCAACAGGCGCTAAGGAGGCTGTAGCTCCCATTGTTGAGGGTTACAAGTCATCTACAGGCGAGGCACAGAAGTCTGCATTCGAGGGCCTTTGCGCTTTGAACGACGCAAGCGTATTGCCTACATTGTTGGAGGCTACTGCAAACGCAGAGCTTAAGGATAAGGCTATTGCACGTTATATCGAGTTGACAGGTGCATCTACACTCAACAACGACCAGAAGTATATGAACTACCGCAAGGCGTTGGAGACTAACCCCGCCCTCAAGTACAAGAATCAGGCTTTGAAGGCTCTCTCTGCAACACAGAATTATCAGGCTATGATGTTGGCAGCAGAGTATATGGACAATGCTGAGACTGCACAGGCAGCAGCTAACACCGTATTGGAGATTGCTACAAAGCACCCCGAGTTCTACTCTGCAGAGGTTAAGGCTCTCTTGGAGAAGGTAGCTGCTACTGTAAACGACGGCGATGCTGTTTACAAGCGCAAGGATATCGAGAAGTTTATCTCTGAGAACAAGGCTCGCGAGTCACACTCTATCATCACTGAGCTCAGCGCTGAGGAGAAGGCAGAGGGCTTCGAGTTGTTGTTCGATGGTCAGAATATGGACTCTTGGACAGGTAACTTGGAGGCTTACCAGCCCGTTGACGGTTATATGTACGTAACTGCTTCTTACGGCACAACAGGTAACCTCTATACAAAGAAGGAGTACGCTGACTTTGTTCTTCGTTTCGAGTTCTGCTTCGACCGCGATGGCGTGAACAACGGTGTTGGTATCCGCACACCTATGGGTGTTGATGCTGCTTACCACGGTATGGAGTTGCAGGTGTTGCACCACGACTCGCCTATCTATAAGAACTTGAAGGTTCATCAGGTACACGGCTCTGTATATGGTATCATTCCCGCAAAGCGCATCAAGTGGGGCGCACTCGGCGAGTGGCACACAGAGGAGATTCGTGCAAAGGGTGACCGCATCACCGTTATCGTTGATGGCGAGGTTATCCTCGATGGTAACATCCGCAAGGCTACAAAGGGCCACAATGTTGCTCCCGATGGTGGCGACAAGAACCCCTACACCGTTGATGGTCGCAACCACCCCGGTTTGTTCAACAAGAAGGGCCATATCGGCTTCTTGGGCCACGGCGAGGGTATCAAGTACCGCCACGTGCGCGTGAAGGAGTTGTAATATCCTTATTGCTATATGCTACCCGTCCCTTCGTGGGGCGGGTATTTTTTTGTATTATAAGGTTGTGTCTTGTACTTTGGCTGGGCGGCTGTGGCATAATATATATGGTATAATAACGATAAGAAAAAACTTTTTATCCCCGAAATTTGGCACTTCACGCTGAAGTGCGTATATTTGTATGATTTAAAGAATAATATACATTATATATATGAAAGTAGAAAATGCAAAAATGGTGTCGGTACACTACACTTTGACCGTTGATGGTCAGGTTGCCGACCAGTCACGCGAGGGCCAGCCCTTGCAGTTCATCTGCGGTACAGGTATGTTGTTGCCCAAGTTCGAGGGCGCTATCATCGGCAAGGAGCCCGGTGAGAAGGTTTCGTTCACACTTGCTCCCGCTGATGGTTACGGTGAGATTATCCCCGAGGCTATCGTTGACCTTCCCAAGTCTATCTTTATGATTGATGGTAAGGTAGCAGAGGAGTTGCTTACTATCGGTAACCAGATTCCTATGAGCGACGCGCAGGGTAACCGTATGTTGGGCGTTGTTAAGGAGGTAGCAGAGGAGACTGTTAAGATGGACTTCAACCACCCGATGGCTGGTAAGACCTTGAACTTCGATGTTGAGGTTGTTGAGGTACGTGACGTTACACCCGAGGATTTGGCTTCACAGGGCGGTTGCAACTGTGGTTGCCACGGTGACTGCGAGAGCGGTTGTGAGGGTGGCAAGTGTGGCGACGAGGGCTGCGGTTGCTAATCATTTAGTGCAGAATATCTTAGGCGCCGCATACGTGGCGCCTTTTTCGTATAAACTATGCTTTCAATAGCCGATATAGTAGATGCCGTTGCCTTCCCGTTTTCGGTGTGGCGCACGCTGGGTGGCCTTGTGTCCGAGATGCGCGATGGTCGGCCCGTATATGTTGCGGGCAATGCCGCCGTGTCGTTTCGTGTGGCGTATCGTGAGGAGCGCAAGATGCTGAAATGCTATACGCGCACGAACGAGAATCTGAAGGCGATTTATGGCGACGCATACCACGCCAAGGAGCTGTGTGTCATAGATATGGTTGGTCGTCATCATTGGATTGATTGCCTGCTGATGGATTATGTCGAGGGGCGCACGTTAGATGAGGCTATCTGCGCGGCAAGCACGGAGACGGAGTTCGTGGCATTGGCTGCGTGCTTTGATAGAATGGCGTGCGAACTACTTGCGCAGGAGCGTGCGCACGGCGACCTGAAACCCGAAAATATCATCGTTCGCGACGATGGCCAAATGGTGGCTATCGACTGGGATAACGCCTTTGTTCCGAGCTTTGCGGGGCGGCGCTCGCCCGAGATTGGTACGGCGGCATATCAACACCCAGCGCGTACGGCCGAGATGTTCGACAAACACGTTGACGATTACTCTATCGCCTTTATCTCCACGCAGTTGCATCTTATGACTGTGGATGAGTCTGCGGCGGAGCATTACCGCCAACTCCACGAGCCTAAATTTCTGCCGAACGAACTTATAAATTCCAACGGCTGGCTACCCACGTCGGCTTTGGCCGAGGTGCTTGAAGTGTTTGCCCGCAGGGGTATGGCGTGGGAGTATCGTGTGGCGCAGATGTTGTCTTCGGCTACGCCTTATCTCTCGGATTTGAAGCGAGTTATGGATTTTTCGCAGTTGCCGTTTAAGAGTGACGCGGAGGACGTTTCACTCGAGTATGGCCCGCACGGCTGGTGGGGTTGTAAGAGTGGCGAGGAGTGGATTATACCGCCTCTGTATAGCGGAGGTTTCGAGCCTTCGGAGGGTATGGTGCTGCTGGAATTAGGCGCTTATCGCCATTTTATCTCGTTGGAGAGTGGTCGTGTTGTGGCGAGCTTCGACCGCGCTACGAATGTCGGTCCTCTGCGCAATGGCTCGACAAAAATACGCAGAGCAGATGGCGAGGAGCTGGTAATCACCCGCGAGGAGTTGATAAATTCCCCGAAAAAATCTATCTTTGTACGTTAATCATTTTCAGAGTATGTATTCGCAGGAGATAACGCGCCGTCATCGTGCGGCTATTGTGCTTATGCTCGATCGTTCGGCGTCGATGCAGGGACGCGTGCGCTTTGGTCGTATGATGACTACCAAGGCCGAAGCTGTGGCTATGACTGCGAATATGTTGATTACCGAGCTTATCGATCGCTGTCGCCGTACCGATGCGCTGCGTAACTACTTTGATGTTGCGGTTGTGGGGTATGGCAACGATAGCGTGGAGCAGTTGCTCTCGGAAGATGGTTTTGTGAGTGTTGAGGCTCTTGCACGCCGCACGCCACGTATGGGGCGTGTAGCCTTTGAGGAGGAGTTACCCGATGGTACGGCCGCTATGGTCGAGCATAGCCGCCCCTGCTGGGTGGATATAAACGCCGAGGGCACTACGCCTATGTATGAGGCTATGATGCAGGTGCGCGATATGGTTGAGCAGTGGTGCGCCAAGCCTGAGAACAGAGAGAGTTTTCCCCCTATCGTGATAAATATCACCGATGGCGAGCCTACCGACTGCGACGATAACGAGTTGCGCGACATCTGCGCGCAGGTGCACCGTGTTTCGACTGAAGATGGTCAGACGCTTTTGCTGAATGTGCATATCTGCACCGACTGGACTCTGCCCTCGATTATCTTCCCTATGCCCGACGAGTTGATTGGCGCGGGCCGTCAGGCACGTACTTTGGCCGAGTGTTCGAGCGTTATGCCGTCGGCTTTCGATGATGCTATCATTGAGCTTAAGGGTGTCGGCGCCGTGCCGCCATTCTACGGTATGGGCTATAACGCCTCGGTTATAGAGTTGTTGTCGATTATAAATATAGGCTCTCGCAGCATAATAAATATGGAGTAGTATGGCAACAATCGCATCTTTCCGCACAGCACTGCTTGAGCCTGAAAAGCATTTTTCGCATTTGGCGAAAATGAAAAGACGGGATGAAAATATCCTGCGCTCGACATATTTTGCCGAGATAGGGGTGGAGTGCGATGGCAGGAAAATGTTGATTTATATGCCCTTGTCGGCTGTGTCGCTTAGACGTGTGGAGCGTTTCATTCCGCTAAAGCGCCATCTGACAAACTCCATTGTGCCACAACTAACTATCCTGCGCGAGGAGATGCAATATACGGACGCATTGGGGCGCAATGTGGCCAGCGATATTCTCTGCGAGCCTATGCCCGAAGGGTTGCCCTTTACGGATGCCGTGGCGAGCATTGCGAGCGAGGAGGAGGCTGCGGAGTTGATTGCAGCTCTCGATGAATTGCAGACGCGGCTCTTGCAAGCCGATGTGTCGCACAATAATATCCGCGAGGAGAGCCTTTATCTCTCGGACGATAATCACCTGTCGCTTGTGCGTTGGTACTACGCTACGGCGGGTGCGGGCGGCGATGAGGTGGCTTTCGATACGCTTCGCAAGAGGGTAATCTCAAAGTGCGAAAATGTCACCCTGCGCGAGCCTGAAACGGATAATTACCACGCCACTACACCCCTTACGGGACACCTCTCGGTACGCTTTATGCGCGAGGGTTTGGCCGCCGTTGAACACGATACGGGCTGGGGTTTTGTCGATAGCGATAATCGTTTGGTCGTAGAGCCTAAATTCGAGTGGGTTAGTGATTTCTGCGAGGGACGTGCCGAGGTGCAGACCGAGCAGGGTATGGGACTTATCGACCGTCGTGGCGACTACGTCATTCCGCCACAATATAAGATTGTTGAGTACGATCCCGTGAGCGGTTGTTCGCAGGCGTTGAGCGACTATGGCTGGTTGGTATTCAACTACGATGGCGAGGAGCTGGAGGCCGATGAAGATGCTATATACCCATCTCCGACGCAAGTGTGCGAAATAGTTTGATAGACAAAAAAATAATAAAAAATATAGAGAATTATGGAACAGACAAAATGCCTTATTATCGGTAGCGGCCCTGCGGGCTTTACGGCTGCCATTTACGCTTCGCGTGCAAATCTTTCACCCATCGTTTACGAGGGTATTGAGCCCGGAGGTCAGTTAACCACTACCACCGATATTGAGAACTTTCCTGGTTACCCCGAGGGTATCAGCGGTACGGCTATGATGGCCGATTTGAAGAAGCAGGCACAGCGTTTTGGTGCTGATGTGCGCTTTGGTATTGTGACTGATATCGACTTCGATGTTCGCCCCTTTGTTGTAACTATCGATGGCGAGAAGAAGATTGAGGCTGACGCACTTATCGTTGCTACGGGTGCTTCGGCAAAGTATCTCGGCTTGGAGTCGGAGATGAAGTTCCGCGGTCAGGGTGTTAGTGCTTGCGCTACTTGCGACGGTTTCTTCTACCGCAAGCAGGATGTTGCTGTTGTGGGTGGCGGCGATACCGCTTGCGAGGAGGCGACATACTTGGCTTCAATCTGTAAGCAGGTTTACCTGATTGTGAGAAAGCCCTTCTTGCGTGCATCGAAGGCTATGCAGGAGCGTGTGTTCAATACTCCCAATATCAAGGTTATGTTCGAGTATAACACCGTTGAGGTGCTAGGCGATGAGGATGGCGTAACGGGCGCACGTCTGCGTCATTCATCAGGCGAGGAGACTACCATCGATATTATGGGCTTCTTCTTGGCTATTGGCCACCATCCTAATACAGAGCTTTTTAAGGGTAAGTTGGAGTTGGACGAGGAGGGTTACATCAAGACTATCCCCGGCACATCGAAGACCAATATCGAGGGCGTTTTTGCCGCTGGTGATGTGAAGGATCCTCACTACCGTCAGGCTATTACGGCTGCGGGCTCGGGCTGTATCGCAGCGTTGGATTGTGAGCGTTATTTGTTGAGCAAGTAATGTCTATTGCGGTCACCATACTCGGTAATTCGTCGGCCAAACCGACCGCTACGGGACACCCCTCGGCGCAGGTGGTGAACATCAACGAGCAACTCTTCTTGGTCGATGCGGGCGAGGGCGTGCAGCGCCAGATGGCACGGTGCGGAATCTCTGCGCTGAAGCTACGTGCGGTCTTTATCTCGCATCTGCACGGCGACCATTTCTTCGGGTTGTTTCCACTGCTCTCGACGCTGGGATTGTATGGCCGTCGCACATCGCTTCGTGTCTATGCTCCGCGACCTTTCGGGGAGATGTTAGAGTGTTTTCAGCGTCTGTGCGAGAGCGATTTGCCCTACCAAATTGAGTGGGTTGAGGTGGATACTACCAAGCATCAGATAATCTTCGAAAACGACACTACCGAGGTGTGGTCGTTGCCGCTACGTCATCGCGTTCCCACGGCGGGATATCTGTTCCGTCAGAAGGAGCCGGCGCTGAACGTAAAGAAGTATGCAATAGAGCGTTATGGTTTGACCGTGCCGCAAATTGTGCAGGCAAAACGTGGCGAAGATATTGTGCTGGAGTCGGGCGAGGTACTATCAAATGCCGACATAACTTATCGCCCCTACGGCACGCTGTCGTATGCCTATTGCTCCGATACAAACTACTCGGCGCGATTGGCCAAGATGGTCGAGGGTGTGGATATGCTCTACCACGAGGCGACCTATGCCGCTGATATGCGCAAGACGGCCAAGGAGCGCGGGCACGCCACTACGGCTGATGCCGCCAAGGTGGCGCAGATGGCTGGCGCTGGACGTCTGCTTATCGGGCACTTCTCGTCGCGATATAAGGATTTGGAGGCGTTGCTTGCCGAGAGTCGTGAGATATTCCCCGCAACGGATATTGCCCGCGAACGCGAAACATTTTTAATTGAACCTAAAGCTACGAAACTATGACAAAGGCCGAAATACAATTTGTCCGCTCGCTCGCTGATAAGCGTGTGCGTGATGCGGAGCAACTATTTGTTGCCGAGGGAGATAAACTCATTTCGGAGATTCTCTCGTCGGGCCTGCGTGTGAGAAATATCTACGCTTTGGAGGGCCATTTCGAGGGCCGTGCCGAGCGCGTTACGGCCAAGGAGATGGAGCGTATTTCGCAACTCAAAACGGCCTCTACCTCGCTTGCTATTGTGGAGCAGCCTCGTCATAAAACACCCGCAAAAGCCCCTGCCAACCGCCTGACTTTGGCGTTGGATGGGGTGCAGAATCCGGGTAATTTGGGTACGATTATTCGCCTTGCCGATTGGTTTGGAGTGGAGGATATCTTCTGCTCGGAGGATACGGCCGACTGCTTTAATCCCAAGGTTGTGCAGGCAACGATGGGCGCTATACTGCGTGTGAGGGTACACTATCTGAAATTGGCTGATTTTCTGCGTAGTACGGCTGAGAGTGGTGTGGCGGTGTATGGTACAATGCTCGATGGCGATGATATCTACGATGCGAAGTTGCAGACCAATGGCGTGATTGTTATGGGCAACGAGGGCAAAGGCGTTAGTGCCGAATGTGCCAAAAGTTTCACGCATAAGCTCCTGATTCCCGCATACCCGCCTGAGCGTCAGGGCTCCGAGTCGCTAAATGTGGCTATGGCTACGGGCATCGTTTGTGCGGAGTTTAGACGTCGCACGAGAGGCTGATAACGACTACAAAGCGATAAAATGATTAAAAACGGCTCTTTTGGGCCGTGTTTTTTGTGTTAAGGCTATCAAAATTGCACCAATCGGCTAATAATTGAAAATTATTAGTATATTTGCTGATTGAAACAGCAAGAAATTATTATGTCAGATAACAGACTCAAGATAGGAATTACGCAAGGCGATACCAACGGAGTAGGTTGGGAGGTGATTCTCCGCACCTTCGCCGATCAGCGTGTAACGGAGCTTTTTACCCCCGTAATCTATGGCTCGCAGAGGGCCGCCGAGGCCTATATGGCGATGCTCGACAAGGAGGATTACGGTGTGCAGTTTAACGTGGTGGCTTCGGCCGACGATGCTCGTCGTGGCAAGGTAAACCTTGTGGATACAGGCGACGTGGAGCCTCAGCCCGGTATTCCCTTACCCGAGGGTGGCAAGGCTGCGGTGCAGGCGCTGGAGGCTGCGGTTGCAGATTTGAAGGAGGGTGCTATTGACGCTATGGTCACAGCTCCGATTGATAAGGAGATGGCGCAGAGCGAGGCGTTCCGCTTCACGGGCCACACAGAGTTTATGGCTGCACACCTGGAGGGTGAGCCGATGATGATTATGTGTAGCGACCGCTTGCGCGTGGGCCTGGTTACAATCCATATCCCCGTAGCGGAGGTTAGCCGCAGCATCTCGAAGGAGAAGATTCTGCAGTCGCTGTCGACGCTTCGCCAGACTTTGAAGGAGGACTTCGGCGTTGTAGAGCCTCGTATCGCGGTTTTGGCACTCAATCCCCACGCAGGTGAGGGTGGTATGCTCGGCACGGAGGAGCAGGAGATTATCAAGCCCGCCATTGAGGAGGCTTTCGAGCAGGGTACTTTGGCCTTTGGTCCCTTCCCCGCAGATGGTCTGTTCGCAGGTGGCGGATATGCCAAGTATGATGCCGTGTTGGCAATGTACCACGATCAGGGCCTGACACCGTTCAAGACTCTCTCGCCCGATGGCGTGAACTTTACCGCAGGTTTGTCGGCTGTTCGTACCTCTCCCGACCACGGCACAGCGTATGACATCGCAGGCAAGGGCATAGCCGATGCGCAGTCGATGCGCAATGCAATCTATGCGGCTATCGACATTGTTCGCAACCGCGAGCAGTGGGCCAATTGGACCGCAAATCCCTTGCAGCGTTTCGAGCGAGATAAGGGCCGCGACGTGTCGGTTAAGGATTTGAAGTTGCCCGAAACAGAGGAGTAACCCATAGAGAAAAAGATAGAGAATTATGTTGAATCAGGGCAGACGTGACACACGATCAAATATGGTGCTGTGGGTATCCGTAGCACTGTTGTCAATCGTAGGTTTGGGCGCAAATGTTTACAAGGCAAACACGGGTTCACCGATAGAGTGGCCCTCGACCATAGCGGAGATAGCGTGCTTCTTGGCGGCAGGACTCTTTATCTTTGAAAATATCCGCAAAAAGCGCAAGGAGCACGACGAGAAAGCAGAGTAGTAGAACTTTCGTTGTGGGTAGATGGCTATGATTGAAAAGGGGGTAAATAACCTGTGGCGAACTCTTATTGAGCTATTGGGGCTTGTTTTTGTAACTAATTTTGCTCGCTCATTAGGCTCTTATTTGTGCGAATATTTTCAGTATGGCGATATCGTCAAGTTCTTTCAGCTTTTTCTGAACAATATCTTCCCAGTTCTGATTGTGTTGATGTATGTCAGGTATAGCGAAAAACGAACAATATCTTCGTTAGGCTTTACTCCAAAGAATTGGATAAAGTCATACCTGCAAGGTGCGTTGATTGGAGTATTGCTCATTGCTGGTGTTACTGTTTTGTCAATTTTATTTGGCGAAATAGAGTTTGTGGGATTAAGTAAATCATACTCGTTGGTTGCATTAGTTGCGACATCGCTTTTGTCTATTGTAAACGTTAGAGAAGAGCTAATTTTTAGAGGATGGTTTTTAACAACGCCTTATAGTGTTGATAATCCAGCGAAAGCGATTGTGTGGAGTTCGATAGTATTTGGACTAATACATTGCGGAAACCCAAATGCAACCGCACTGTCGATAGTAAACTTAATTTTGTTTAGTGTGTTGCTATCGGAGATATTTTTAATTTGCAAAAATATTTGGGTTGTTGCAGCTATACATACGGTGTGGAACTTTTTGCAGGGAAAGATTTTAGGACTTCCTGTAAGTGGTAGCAAATCTAACACAACGTTGTTGGATTTTAACATCGCTCCAAATAGCCTAACTGATGGATTTGGGTTGGAAGGAAATGTTTTTACACTGATTATATTGGTCGTAGCTATTGCTATTGCCACAAGAAAAATAGTATATTTGCGAAAGGTAAATTTATAGAGCGATGGAGAAGAAAAAAGTGTGGAAACTCAACATCGCGTTGAATTATCTTGTGCTGATATTGGCCATTATTATTGTAGGTTTTAACCTGTACGATTATATCAACTATCGAGAGATTGACTGGTTTTATGCTTGTCTGGGTGTTGTTATGATATTCAGTTCAATCTTCAGTATTAGAAATGCAAAGCGCGAAATTAGTAAAGAGGAGTAAATATTAACCGAGCCAACGGCCGTATTCCGTCTCGTAATTGTGGAAGCGGGTGGAGGCTCAAAAATAAAATTTAAATAACAATTATGATTAAAATCACTTTTCCTGATGGCAATGTTAAGGAGTTTGCCAAAGGAACAACTGCTTACCAAGTAGCCGAGAGCATCAGCCCTCGTCTCGCTGCCGACTGTTTGGCCGCTTCGGTAAATGGCGAAACAGTCGATATGACTCGCGCCATCAACGACGACGCAACAATTAAATTCTTCAAGTGGGACGACGCCGAGGGCAAGCACGCCTTCTGGCACACATCATCTCACCTTTTGGCTGAGGCCTTGCAGGCACTCTACCCTGGCATTAAGTTCGGTATCGGTCCTGCTATCGACAACGGTTTCTACTACGACGTGGACTCTCCCACACCCATCACAGAGGGTGACCTTCCCGCTATCGAGAAGAAGATGCAGGAGTTGGCTCGCGGCAAGGAGGAGCTCGTTCGTTCGGAGGTATCGAAGGCCGAGGCGTTGAAGACCTTTACCGAGAAGGGCGATCAGTACAAGGTGGAGCTTATCCAGGATTTGGAGGATGGCACCATCTCATTCTATACAAATGGCGATTTTACCGACCTCTGCCGCGGTCCGCATATCCCCAACACAGGTGTTATCAAGGCTGTTAAGTTGACCTCTGTAGCAGGTGCTTACTGGCGCGGTAATGAGAAGAACAAGATGCTTACACGTATCTACGGCGTATCGTTCCCCAAGAAGTCTATGCTCGACGAGTATTTGGCGATGATTGAGGAGGCTAAGAAGCGCGACCACCGTAAGCTGGGTAAGGACTTGGAGTTGTTTATGTTCTCACAGCGCGTAGGTCAGGGTTTGCCTATGTGGCTTCCCAAGGGTGCTGAGTTGCGTGACCGCTTGGAGCGTTTCTTGCGCCAAATTCAGAAGGATTACGGCTATATGCAGGTAATCACTCCCCACATCGGTAATAAGGATTTGTACGTTACATCGGGCCACTACGCAAAGTATGGTAAGGACTCGTTCCAGCCTATCCACACACCTTTCGAGGGTGAGGAGTACTTGCTCAAGCCTATGAACTGCCCCCACCACTGCGAGATTTACCGCTCGAAGCCCCGTTCATACAAGGATCTTCCCGTTCGTTTGGCCGAGTTCGGTACCGTATATCGTTACGAGCAGTCGGGTGAGTTGCACGGCTTGACACGTGTGCGTAGCTTTACACAGGACGATGCTCACCTCTTCGTGCGCCCCGACCAGTTGTTGGAGGAGTTTGAGAAGGTTATCGACATCGTACTCTACATCTTCCGCACATTGAAGTTCGAGAACTATACAGCACAGATTTCATTGCGCGATCCGAACAATACCGAGAAGTATATCGGCTCGGACGAGAATTGGGAGAAGGCAGAGTCGGCTATCATTCAGGCTTGTAAGGAGAAGGGCTTGAATACAACAGTTGAGTTGGGTGAGGCTGCTTTCTATGGTCCTAAGTTGGACTTTATGGTTAAGGATGCTCTTGGCCGTAGCTGGCAGTTGGGTACAATTCAGGTTGACTACAACCTCCCCGAGCGTTTCGACCTTACATATAAGGGCAACGACGATAAGTTGCACCGCCCCATTATGATTCACCGCGCACCTTTCGGCTCTATGGAGCGTTTCGTTGCGGTGTTGTTGGAGCACACAGCAGGTCGCTTCCCGTTGTGGCTTACACCCGATCAGGCTGTTATCCTTCCCATCTCGGAGAAGTTCAACGACTATGCAAACGATGTAGCTAAGCGTTTGGCGAAGGCTGATGTTCGCGTGCAGGTTGACGAGCGTAACGAGAAGATTGGCCGTAAGATTCGCGACAACGAGCTCAAGCGTATCCCCTTCTTGTTGATTGTAGGTGAGAAGGAGGCTGCCGAGGGCAAGGTGTCTGTCCGCGTACAGGGCGAGGGCGATAAGGGTGCTATGACCGTTGAGGAGTTCGCAGCACATATCACATCACTCGTTGATGCCGAGATTGAAGCAAATAAAATGGAGTAATGACTCCGCTATTACATACTAAAGTTAAACAAACAACTAACTAATTTGGCAATTACACAGAAACCGTTTCCGCCACGTCCGATGAACGGCGGAAACAAGCCTCAACAGCAGCAGGGAATGCGAGGCAGACGCGTAGAGAAAGAGAATCCCAACCGTATCAACAACGAGATTACAGCGCCTATGGTGCGTATCGTTGGCGATAACGTGGAGCCCAACTTGGTGGTGCCTATCAAGCAGGCTATCGCTATGGCAGATGAGATGGAGTTGGATCTCATTGAAATCTCTCCCAATGCCGAGCCTCCCGTGTGCCGCATTGCTGACTATCAGAAGTTCCTCTACCAGCAGAAGCGTAAGGCAAAGGAGATTAAGGCTAAGCAGGTGAAGGTGGTAGTTAAGGAGATTCGTTTTGGTCCCCAGACCGATGACCACGACTATAACTTCAAGCTCAAGCACGCCGAGAACTTCATCAAGGAGGGCGCGAAGGTTAAGGCTTCGGTATTCTTCCGCGGTCGTTCTATCGTCTTCAAGGAGCAGGGTGAGATTCTTCTGTTGCGTTTTGCTACCGACTTGGAGGAGATCGCAAAGGTTGAGCTTATGCCTAAGCTCGATGGCAAGAAGATGAATATGATTCTTGCGCCGAAGGGCAAGAAGTAGAGGCTTTACAATATTTATTTATCCGAAATCGGGGGTTGAGCAATCGACTCCCGAGTCGGATTTTTTGTATTATAGATGAGTTTTTCTGAAAAGATATTTTCGCTTTCAAGTGACGCTGAATTCGCGGCTGCGGCATTGGATTTGTTCCGCCGTCAGGCCACGCAGTGCCCGCCTTATAGTGAGTATATCTCGCTGTTGGGTGTGAATCCCGCCGAGGTAAATAGGGTGGAGGATATACCCTTTATGCCTATCGAATTCTTCAAGTGGCGCGATGTATATTGCGGTGAGAGCGAACCTGAAAAGGTCTTTACCTCGAGCAATACGGGCGGCACTATCGCCTCGCGTCATATGATGCAGAGCCTTGCCTTGTATGAGCAGGCCTTTACGCGCGCCTTCGAGCAGTTCTATGGTGCTACGGAGGGGTGGAGTATATATGGTTTGCTGCCTAACTATCTGCAACGCGAGGGCTCGTCGTTAGTATATATGGTCGATAGACTTATCGCGCGTTGTGGTTCGGGTGGATTCTATCTTGATGAATACGAGAAGCTTATCGCCGATATGGCCGCCGATGCAAAGCCGAAGATTCTGCTTGGCGTGAGCTATGCCCTGTGGGATTTGGCCGAGCAGTATGCTCCCAAATTGGAGAATACCATCGTTATGGAGACAGGCGGTATGAAGGGGCAGCGCGAGGAGTTACCAAAGGCGGAGTTTCATAAGATTCTCACCAATGCTTTCGGCGTTGAGAAGATTCACTCGGAGTATGGTATGGCCGAACTCACATCGCAGGCCTACTCGTCAGGCGATGGCGTGTTCCGTGCGCCATCGTGGATGCGTGTGGTGGTGCGAGATGTGAATAATCCCCTGAAGATGTTGCCCGCAGGCTCGCGTGGCGCGGTGAGTATCATCGACTTGGCGAATATCTCGTCGTGTGCTTTTATTGCCACGCAGGATGTGGGACGCACGTTTGCCGATGGAACGTTTATGATTGAAGGCCGTTTGTCGGGTGCCGACATTCGTGGCTGTAATCTTTTAGTACAGTAAGATGAAAAGAGTAGCTTTTGTACCTATCAGACTCAATAGTCAGCGCGTGGAGGGCAAGAATCTGCGTCTGCTGGGCGGTCGTCCGCTGATGACCTACCTGCTAAGCTCGCTCGCCGCTGCAAAGAATATTGACGAGGTGTATGTATATTGCAGCAACCCTGCAATTCAAGAGTATCTGCCCGAGGGGGTGTGTTTTCTCAAGCGCGATGAGCGTCTGGACTCAAACACCACGCTTGGCGAGGAGATTTATGACGCCTTTACTTCGGAGGTCGATGCCGACATCTATATCCTTGCCCACGCCACATCGCCATTTATTCGTACGGCTACCATCGAGGACGCTGTGGCACGTGTGGAGAGTGGAGAGTATGACTCGGCATTTAGCGCCGAGCGTGTGCGGACCTTCGCTTGGTGGGAGGGTAAGCCTTTGAATTATTCTCTACAGCACGTTCCCCGCACGCAGGATTTGGAGCCTGTATATGTCGAGACCTCGGCGTTTTTCATCTTCCGCAAGGAGGTGTGGTGTACGCTGCATCGCCGCATAGGCGAAAGACCTTATACGGCCGTCACCGACCGCATAGAGAGTATGGATATAGATAATCCCGATGATTTCTTGCTGGCCGAGGCGATTGTCGCCGCAGGTTTGAATAAATAAAACTACTAACAGATACTAAAATGAGACGAATCTTATTACTTTTGGTCGCCGTCGTGGCGACAATGAGCCTTTATGCTCAACCAAAGCAGACAATCGTTTCTGTTGCGGTGGCTCCCGAGAATACGGATTGGCAGTATGAGTGCGGAGATGATGTGACATTCTCGCTCGCGGTTAATAAGGCGGGTATTCCTCTGAAGGATGCTACTGTCTACTATGAGATTTCAGAGGATATGCAGAAGCCTCTGAAGACGGGTAATGCCACGCTTAAAGATGGCACTATGAAGATTAACGCGGGCACGATGAAGCGCCCCGGCTTCTTGCGCCTCCGTGTGTGGGCTACGCACGAGGGTAACCGCTATGTGGGTACTGCAACGGCGGGCTTTGATATTGATAAGATTGAGCCTACAACCTCTACTCCAGAGGATTTCGATGAGTTCTGGGCGAAGGCTTTGGCTGACAATAATAAGTTGGCGATGTTGCCCGAGTTGGAGCTCGTGCCCGAGAAGTGTACCCCCAAGGTAAAGGTCTATTCGGCAAGTTTTCAGAATCTGCGCAATGGTTGTCGTATGTACGGAACGATGTGCGTTCCCGCCACAATGAAGGAGGGCGATAAGTTGCCAGCTATCTTGATTGTGCCG
>JAZRLD010000017.1:0-13220 GCA_045646685.1 Alistipes sp.
GCTGAGGACCACGCTTGCCTCTTGGACGGTATCCGTCTTCACGTAGGTAGCAAGTATAAGTTCAAGCACAACGACATCGAGGATTGTGACCGTGTATTGGCAAAGGCTTGTGAGGAGGCCGACAAGCGTGGCGGTGGAGTATTGCTCATCACCGAGGGTGTATTCGGTATGACTGGTGCACTCGGTATCTTGGATCAGATTGTTGAGCTTAAGAAGAAGCACAATTTCCGCATTATGATTGACGATGCTCACGGTTTTGGCGTTATGGGTGAGCACGGTCGCGGTACATCGGAGCATTTCGGCGTAATGGACGAGGTAGATATCTACATCGGTGCATACGCAAAGTCAATGGCAATCATCGGCGGTTTCATTGCGGCAGACAAGTATATCATCGACTACTTGAAGTACAATATGCGTTCGCAGATCTACGCGAAGTCACTCCCTATGCCTATCGTAGAGGGTTGCCTCAAGCGTCTTGAGATCATCGACAGCCCCGAGGGTGATGAGCTCCGCGAGAAGTTGTGGGTTATCACTCGCACCTTGCAGAAGGGCTTCCGCGAGATCGGCTTCGACATCGGCCCTGCAGAGGCTTGTGTAACTCCCGTACACGTTAAGGCTGGTGTAAATCAGGCTACTAACATCGCTGTTGCATTGCGCGAGGAGTATCATATCTTCTGCTCGGTGGTTGTTTACCCCGTTATTCCTCCGGGAATGGTTATCTTCCGTATTATCCCCACTGCAGCACACAGCTTGGAGGACGTTGAGCGCACACTCGCAGCGTTCCGCGACATCAAGGAGCGTCTTGACCGTGGTGAGTTCGACAAGGAGATTCCCAATATGGCAATGTTGAAGTAGGAAAATACTACGCTACTCTGTTTCTGAAACAATCATATTAGCGCACAATTTTTGCAGCGTATCAAGGAAGAGGCACAATTCCTCTTCCTTGATGCCTGCAATCATTTTATCTAAGATAGTCACACCCTTTATCTTTGCATCGTCTTTTAGTTTTGTGGCTGCCTCCGTCAAAATAATCGTATTCGAGCGCCTATCGTTAGGATTCTGACGGCGTGCAACAAACCCCTTACGCTCAAGGGCGTCGACCAATTTCGTCACCGAATTTTTATCCTTTAGCAGACTATCAGCCAACTCCTGCTGCGAAAGCGGGCCTTTGTTCCACAGAAGATCGAGGAGCAGAAACTGCTCGGGCGTAAGGTCTATGTTGTGAAATTTAAGCATCGCTGCGGTGTATTGCTTGAGTTTGCAACCCGCAAGATTTAGTTCGACGGCAATTTTCTTAGATAGTAGCATAGATATACTGTAATATTTTTTACAAAAATAGAGAAAGTTTCTATTTTGTTGCTGATGCTCGGCAATTTTTCGGCACGTTTTTGTTCATTATTTTCCTCTCGACACGCGTGGTTGCTTCAATTCATCGGCAAATAATATGGAATTATCAAAAATTTTGCTATCTTTGTCAAAAATGTACCCTCAAACAGAATATAATGAAGGAAGATTTGTATAGTGATATTCGTCCTTATAACGATGATGAGATACCTGCTGCATTGGAGCGAATCGTGAACGACCCATTCTTTGTTCCCGCTGTAAATTTCGCCTTTCCTGATGCAGATATGGAGCGCATCGCCGAGGTTGTACGCACGTGCAAGACAGTAGAGCAGTTGCAGGAGCGCGTAATGTACAGCATTATTAAGCGAATAATCGAAACCTCTATCGACAATTTCACATTTTCGGGAGTTGAGAATGTAGAGAAAGACAAAGGATATTTATATATTTCAAACCACCGCGACATTACACTGGACTCATTCCTGTTGCAATATGCGTTGCTATCCAACGGCATACCGACAACGGCTACAACATTGGGTGACAACCTTTTGCGAACACAGTTCGTAGTTGACATTTGTCGTATAAATCGCGCCGTAAGAGTTATCCGCAAGACCGACGATATTCAGCCTCGCGAGTTCCTGCAGAACTCAATGCACTTGGCCGAGTACATTCGTTGGTACATCTCGCAGGGTAAATCGATGTGGATTGCGCAGAGAAATGGCCGTACAAAGGATGGTATTGACGCTACAGATCAGGGCGTATTGAAGATGGTGAGCCTGAACGGCCCCGAAAGCTTTGTGGATAATTTCTCGGAGTTGAATATTGCTCCTATAGCTATCTCATACCAGTATGAGCCCTGTGACGTGCAGAAGGCTATCGAAACTACAGTAAACCAGCTCGGTGGCACATATCGCAAAGGCGAGAATGAGGATATGAATAGCATATTGTACGGTATCCGTATGCCTAAGGGTAACGTAAATATCACCATCTGCGAGCCTATCACGCAGGAGGAGTTGCTGGAGTGCGGAGCGTTGCCGAAGGCCGAGGCATATAAGCGCCTGAAGGAGATTATCGACAACCGCATATACCACAACTATATGTTGCACGAGACCAACTATATCGCGCACGATATTCTTCACCGCAGCAAGCAATACTCAAGCTACTACACCCCCGCTGCTGTAAAGAAGTTCAAGGAGCGTATGGCATACGCCGAGGCAAACTTTATGCAGTACGGCTTAAACCTCAAGGCAGCGCGAAAGGTATATTTAGGAATTTACGCAGGTGCTGTAGATACAAAGAAATAATCTCAAAAAGAGTTAAAAACAAGAAAGCTACCCGACACGTGTTGAGTAGCTTTTTTTTATTTGTGGGAGATGCGGATTGGCTACTGCGCAGACAAAGTCTGCTCCGCTTAACGCCTTTCCGTAGCGCTGGCCGCGAGGCTGTAACAAAACTAACTCGCAAGAAGTTATAATAATAACCATTTTGTTTTCATACTACTTCGTTATCAAATAAAATTGCCACGAAGTAGCATAAAAAACAAAAGGTGTCGAAATTCGACACCTTCTTGCTTCGTTGTTTTGTGGGAGTTGACGGATTCGAACCGCCGACCCTCTGCTTGTAAGGCAGATGCTCTGAACCAGCTGAGCTAAACTCCCTTTTCGTGATTGCGAGTGCAAAGATAATTCATTTTTTCTAATCACCAAACTTTTCACGCATAAAAGAGAGCATTTTGCATTTCGTAGAATTATGCTTATTTTTGGAAAAGATTTAACCAACACCGTAACCTATGTCATTATTAAACATATACGTAAAAACACGCACAACTATTCTCAAAGCGATATTTTTTTCTCTTGCAATTAGCCTTCTAGCTTCGACCAGTTGTATCAAGGATGAGAAATATACGCACGAGAATACTACACTTGTCAATATAGGTGATACGGCACCAGATTTTTCGGCCGAGCTACTCAATGGCAACACCACTACCCTATCATCTATGCACGGGCAGGTGGTGATGTTGATATTTTTTTCAACCGAATGCCCCGATTGCCAAAATCAGTTTGCAGAGATACTGCGCTTAGTTACAGAGAAAACCCCTTCATTCAAAATCTTGGCAATATCACGAGGCGAAAGCGTAGAGGCCACGGAGCAATTCAGCAAGAAATATGGAATCACGTTCGATGTAGGTACTGATATTGACCTATCCATATATAATCTGTATGCCAGCAGATATGTGCCTCGCAACTTCCTTATCAGCCCCGCAGGTCGCGTAGAGGCATTGACCGTAGAGTACAATCCCGACGAGCTACACGCAATATGGAATAAGGCGGAAGCGATGTGTAAATAACAAAAAAAATATGGTGCCCCACAGGACACCATATTTTTTATTATATAAGATACTACTCCAACGCCTGCGCCAAGATTGAGAGAGGATGGATAACCTCCTTCGATGTTGACATCTCTATCTGCCACTTACAAGTCTCGCAGTCGGTAGAGACAACATCGCAACCTGACGCCTCAATCTTCTGGAACAGAGGCTCGCCTATTGATTGAGCCGTAGCATAATTCTCCTTCTTGAAGCCATAAGTACCACCGATACCGCAACACTGCGAATCGAGCATAATAAGCTCCACCGAAGGAATCATACGCAACAACTCTGTCGAATAGTACGCCCAGCCCAACTTCTCCATATGGCAAGCTGTGTGGTATGCAACGCGCAACTTAGGTGCACTCTTCTTAAAGCGCAACTTAACCTCGCCCGACGAGAGCAGACGGGAAATATAACGTGTCGCCAACTCGATGCTATCGCGAACATCACCATTCTCAATACCGAGCAGATGAGGATACTCGTCACGCAGGGTGAAAGTACAGGTCGAAGAGGTACCCAGCACGGGAATCTTATTCTCCACAACCGAGCGACGGATAGATGTGATATTCACCTCGCCCTGACGCTTAGCTTGGTCAATCAAACCATTTGAGATAAGAGGCACACCACAGCACTTCTCCTTCTCCAGCAACTGCACACCAATGCCCAACGCATTCATAATCTTCACGAAGTCCTTCCCCAGCTGCGGGTTGTTGTAATTAACGTAGCAGCCGTGGAAATAACTCACTTGACGCGCAAACCTAGCCTGCTTCTTACGGTTACGCTTAAGCCAGCTCTCAAACGTACCGAAAGCATACTTGGGGAACATACGGCGATGGTCGATACCGATGGTCTTATCCATCACAATCTTCACGGGCTTCAAACCTACGGCAAAATTCACCATAGGAGCCAATGGCGAAGCCATAGTACCCATAAAGTCGGTATTGGCCAACATATACTCGCGCAAGCCGGGCTTTTTCTTGCTATGTTTGATGCGTGCCGCCTGAATAATGTCGCCAATGCGCACATTCGAAGGACAAGCCACCTCGCAACGCTTACAGTTAAGACACCACTTGAGCGACTCATCGAAAAACTCGGGACGCTTCAATCGCAGACGTTCACCATCGGGGCCCGCCTGCTTGGGACCCGGATATAGCGGATTGACGGCCGCCACAGGGCAATAGACTGTACACACGGTACATTTTATACATTGCTCGAAATTGAATTCACTTGTCTCGGTCATCATAGCTTACTTTTTGCTTAAAATTTTATCTGCAACACTCATTGCTGTCAACATCGAAACGCCTGCACCACAGCCCTCCTTGACGGCATTAAAACCAGCCAAACCAGCACCGATGGCATAGAGATTGTTCACCTTCTTGCCACCACGCAAGGCTTTTAGATTCTCATCTGTAATGATACCAAACTTCTCATAAGGCTGTGCTGTGAACATATCGCGCTCATACCAATTGCTACGCACCTTGTCGTATGCAACATCTACACCAAACAGAGGCTCGCGAACAGCACCATTCGACGCCACCAAGCCCTGACTGAAATAACTACCCGTAGCCAATACATAGTCATCGGCCTTAAGAGCTATATCTCCGTGATTGTGTGTATAAATAGCCTCTATGCGATCGCCTGCAGCCGTATAACCCATAGCCGTATCGCCAAGCAAATATACACCACCCAACTCTTGGAAATATCTACGTAACAGCGTCTGCACCTGCAAACCCGGAACAGAGGGAGGAAGCGTAGCAATAACTGCAACCTTGCGGCAGAGTCTCTTCTCCAACTTGGCTACACTATCGCGGCAATCTACGCCCAACATTGCAGGCAGCAAAACAGCCTCGGCATCGCCCATCTCGCGTGATATAATATCAGCCAACTCATTTAGCGTATTCTCGTTATCGAAGATGCGGGCAATGTTTGCCGAGCGCATCTCTGTGGGGTTCTGGCGAATGTTCTCCAACGCGGGAAGGTTGAAAGTATGTACCTTACACTCCGTACCCATCTTGCGCATCTCGTCCGAAAGGAACTGCGTATAGAAATCGAGGAAACCATCGGCATTGAACAACGCAACACTCTTCCACGGAAGCGCATCAGCCTTATCCGAGGTTACATAGCCCTTGAATGTAAGCCACGCGCGCTTCAATGCGCCTACGGGCGTAAGACGATAGTGGTTTTTCACAGTCTCGCCTACCGTTGCTACGCCAGCCTCGGCTAACAATGCTGCCGCCTCGGGTGCCAACGCAGCAAAACTCTCTGCGCCAATCTTGGCATAGGGGTGCTCGGGAGCCAACTTGATAAGCTCCTTAACAGCCTCCAACGGATTATCCACCTCCGTACCATCAGGCAAAACGTTAAGCAAATCAAGAGAGCCAGACGAGAAGTGCAACGCACTCTGTCCCGACGACACGATAGCGCAACGCTTACCAGCCTTTGCGAGGCGAATACCGCAGGTCAAGCCAGCTAAACCGCCTCCGATGATTACAGTATCAAACTTCATCATTATTTTGTATTTTTATCATTCTTCAAACCACATACGCCATCGTAGAGCCACATCGTAAACTCACTCTCGCGCAACGTATCGCCCCACGCTACGGGAGCCATACCCTTCCAACGCTCATTCAGGAAGTTAGTCAAATCCTGCTTCGCCTGACCTGTACAATACTTACCCACCTGCGCCATCAAACCTGCGGCACGGCAAGCACACAACTCACCCTGACAAGTACCCATACCTACGCGGGTACGACGACGAAGGTCAACGAGATTGTGCACATCCAACTCATTCAAAGCGTACTCAACCTCACCTACCGATACCTCCTCGCACTCGCAAACCAACGAACGCTGCTTGGCATTGGTTACATCTACTCGCTCAGCTAACTCACCGTGGCGGTTAATAGCCGACTCGCGCTGTGCAACAGGGATTGAGTGCATACGACGCGAAATCTTCTCCTCCTTCTCGCGAGAACCTGGGAGAGGAATATCGGCCGTTGTACACTTTTTAGATATATTGAGCTTCTTACAAATCAAATCGGTTGTCCACTCACCCATCAAACGGTAGGTCATCAACTTACCGCCAGTGATAGTGATAAAGCCCTCCAAGCCATCGCGTGTGGCGTGGTCAAGCACAACGATACCACGGCTGACGCTACGACCACTCGGGTCATCATCCGATGCAACCAACGGGCGCACACCAGCGTATGCACGCAAGATACGTGTATGCTCCAATGAGGGTGCTAACTTCATACCCTCACGCAACAGCAAATCAACCTCATCGGCTGTAACATACATATTATCACACTCCTCGAAAGGCACCTTGCTCGATGTTGTACCGATAAGACAGATTGTATCGCCCGGCACAAGGATATCAGCATCAGCTGGCTTACGACAACGGTTGATAACAATATTATTAACGCGGTGACCGAAAATCAACAAAGCACCCTTTGCGGGCAACATCTTAACAGTCACACCCGCCTTCTTTGCAATCTCGTGGCCCCAGATACCAGCGGCATTCACTGTTACGTGTGCGTGGAACTCCTTCTGCTCGCCCGTACGGCGGTCCACAACCTTAACACCCACGATACGCTCCTGCTCGCGGATGAACTCCAGCACCTCGTGATATGTCAAAACCTCAGCACCGTGAGCCTTCGCATCAAGAAGGTTTGCCGATGTCAAACGGAAGGGGTCAACAGCTCCATCGGGAACGCGAACAGCTCCAATCATCGCGGGGTTTGCCGAGGGCTCCAAAAGCAAAGCCTCTTTCGGATCGATAGCATCGGCGCGGATACCCGCAGCACGGCACGACTCGATAAACTTCGCCTGAAACTCCAGACCATCCTCGGGAAGGCTGATAAACAGACCATCAGTCTCCTCCACGCAGTGGCTGGCAATACGGCGCAGAATCATATTCTCCTTAATACACTCCTCTGCCGACTCACGATCCGTAACGGCATAACGCGCACCGCTATGCAACAGACCGTGGTTACGTCCCGTAGCACCCGTAGCTATATCGCCACGCTCCAAAAGTAGAGCCTTAATACCTCGCAATGCGCAGTCGCGTGCCACACCAGCACCCGTTGCTCCACCGCCAATTATGATCACATCGAATTGCTTCGTCATATGATATTTATATTTTTAATACTTGTTTCCAACTACAAAGAAACACATAAAACGTAAGATTTCAAAATAAAACCTCGAAAATTTCAAAATAAAACCTATTTATTTCGATTTTCGCCATTCGAAACCTTATCGAAACATCCCTAAATAGCCAAATAACGACAAAAAAGCCTGTCCGACAACGTATCGGACAGGCCAAAGTGAAAGGTTACATAACGCAACCTTTTTTCACAAAAGACTAATATTTCACATTAAGCCAAGGTGCTTTCTCGGCGTGGAATTTCTTGAGCTGGATAGGAATATCGGTACACATAAAGTCAGCACCAAGATATGCGCCCAACATAAAATCATCAGTTGTATAACCCGGCCAAAGGCTGACGGTAAGACCCTTCTCGTGAGCCTTCTTTACAGCTTTACGGCTTGTGCCATCCATCGTGCAACCTATGCGAGTGATACCCAACGCCAAAGCCAAGTCGATAGTCTCGTCATTACAGGGCTTCGATGAAATCATCAGCAAATCCACACCCGGATACTTCTGCTGCAAATAGCGCAGACCGCGGTAGTCACTCGACGTGAATACATACTCGGCATCGGCGGGGCGTGAAGCCATAACAGCCTTATATAGTTTGTCACAATACTCCTTCAAACGCTCCTCAGGATAGAGATTTACGGGGCTGGTCTTAAGCTCAAACTCCACATACAGACCGTCAATATCCTTTAAGAAACCAAGTAATTCATCAATAAAAATCAACTTATTACCTTTCTTTGTACGGAGCTTACGAATCTCATCAGCAGTTGTAAGCTCTACAGTTCCCGAACCGTTTGTTGTGCGGTCGAGCGTAGAGTCGTGCGTTACAACCAACTCACCATCCGAGGTCATACGAATATCCACCTCGAAACCTCGATAGCCTGCCTTGTAGCTTGCCACGAATGCCTCCATTGTATTCTCATCGTGCTCCATACGACCACCTCGGTGCGAGAAGCAACGAATCTGCTGAGTCTGTGCCACAGCATCACCAATCACAAGCGATGCCATAACGGCAAGTGCAAAAATAATCTTCTTCATTTTTATAAGTTTTAAGTTTTCTAATCGTGTATATAGCCATCATCCTTGATGTTCCAAAGCGAGGTAACGATAATACCTCCAACCAAAGCAAAGCCAGCCATAAGGATAAAGAGGTAATCCCAACCAAATGTATCGGAGAACCAACCCAAACCTGCGCCTGTGATAATCACCGACAAATAGCTCATAAAGCCAATCAAACCAACAGCCGATGAGGCCGCCTTCTTGGTTGCTTGCTTGGTTGCCACTACACCCAGCAACGCCTGCGGGCCATAGATAAAGAAGCCCGACAAAGCCAACAAAATCAGCACTACGACCGAGTTTGTATCGGCGGGGATAAACTGCAAGATAGCCATACAGATAGCCACCAAAAACATCTCCACCACGCACATACGGTGCGACTTGCCATCGAAGAACTTATCCGACACCCAGCCCGCGCAAAGCATACCCGCGCAACCCGCAATCTCGAAGATAGCCAATGTCCAACCCGCCAACTCGGGCGAGAGAGGCACCTCCCTGTCCTGCAGGAATGTCGGGCCCCAATCCAAGATTGCGAAGCGCACGACATAGACAAACAAATCGGTTACGGCCAGCACCCAGATAATAGGATTTCGGAAGACCTTTTTACGTAGGAAAGCGCGGAACGCCTCGGGCGAGTCGTTATCATCGAGCTCCGTCTTGGTATTCTCCAACTCGGGCAGACCCACCGACTTGGGTGTATCACGCAGTGTGATAATCACAAACACCACACCCGCCGCAGCGATAGCCGCAGGTAGCCAGAAGCAGTAGCGCCAATCGCCCGTATTTGCGATAATATAACCACAAATCACCGATACGATAGCCGCACCAACCGAGTGCGAAGTGTTCCAAATAGCGGTCTTTGTCGCCAGTTCCTTGGGGTGAATCCAATGCGCCAACAAGTGGTTACAAGGCGCGAAGCCACACCCCTGAAAGATGTTATTCAGCACCAGCAACACCGCCATTACGGCCACCATACCATTGACAAAGTCGGGACCGTCGGCGTGGCCCGTAATCATTGCGCTGAGTTTATCACTCCAGCCGAATGCCACATTCAGTAAAACGCAGATAGCCAAGCCAAAAGAGAGATGCCAACGGGCATTTGTTCTATCCGACAGCACGCCATTAACGAACTTCGACACGCCATAAATAAGGCCTACCAATGTGAGGATTATACCGAAGCTCGTGTTCGAGATTCCATATTCATCGCCCAACGCAGGCATTGCAAACGAGAAGTTCTTGCGCACGAAATAATAGACCGAGTAGCCCACCATCGTACTCAGAATAACTCTCCACTGCCAATATTGGAACGTGTGTTTGGTTTTAGGTGTAGTTGTAGCCATAGGTTAAATTATTTCAGATGCTCGTATGTAAACGCCTCCCACGGCAGGTCGGCATCGGCCTTACCCTTATCCAAAATCTCGGCAATGTGCATCAACAATGGGAAGTCGCGCAAATCGACCATACCAAGCTCGGCCTTACGGCGAATAGCATTACCCATAACGCGTGTGATTACGAGGCTCTCGAGCGTAATGCCGGCCAACGCCTCGGTAACCTCATCGTAGTTCAAGCCCTGTCCCATCAACACACCGCAACGACGTGTACGGCCACTGAAGATAGTTACATACAAATCGCCCAAGCCGACGCACTCCGACTCGAAAGTACCACCCTGCATCTGCATCAGGGCGTGAGTCTCGCGCACGGCCTGTGTGAATGTACCTGCCTGCGAGTTGTAGTGCTGAGGCTCATCCTCGCCGTGCCAGCGGATATTAAGACCTACGGCCAGCGTAACTGCCATAGCATAAGCATTTTTCAATGCCACAGCACTCTCCAAGCCGATTACGTCATTAGTGAGCGAAATATGGTAATATGGGCGCTGCATAGCCTGCTTCATCATACGCAATGCATCGCTATCCTTACCGCAGAAACCAACCTCTGTTGGGTCCATAAATACCAACTCATAAGATGTACAAGGACCACCTACGGCACAAATCGTGCGGTTGATACCGCGCTTTGCAAGCTCACTCTCCCAATAACCCGGGTATGAGAGCAGTGTACCGTCCTCCGTAGCACGCAAGCCCTTGGTTACAGACAATACGGGCATTGCAGGGTCAAGCTGCGTAAGAATCTCCTCAAGAAACCAATCCACACCGAATGACGATACGCCACCGATTACAAAATCTGCGTCCTCAACGCACTTCTTCCAATCCTTAAAGTAGTGATATGTAACATTTTCGGGGAATGGGCGGCAGAACTTCTCGTGCTTGCCTGTGCGAATGTAACCGTCGATAATTTCGTCATCAAGGCACGTACCAACGATTCTTACATCGTGGCCATTCTCCGCTGCGGGGAAAGCCAAAGCCGAGCCCATCATACCGGCTCCGATAATAGTAATGGTCTTCTTCATTTTCAATTATATTTTTTAGATTATATTCTACTACGATTTAGCGTCAAGCCATAATTCGTGTAAATTTAGGAATTATTTTTACAATTTCATCCATTTTTGCTCAATTTTATTTACCCCGCAAAGGAAATCTCATTCTATATATGTGTATTTTTGTTATTATCCGAAAAAATATATATCTTTACGTGTTAAAACCCGAATATCAAAATATGAGAAACCGCAATAACTTTATACTTCTACTGCTTTTCATACTCGGATGCGGAGCCTTTATCGAACTCAACTTCCGCTACTGGTACTGTTTTATGGAGCAGTATATGATGTTTCAGACCACATCGCGCTACTTTATGCAGCACCTCACCGAACCCGGAGGTATGGTAGAATATATCACTGAGTTCGTGTCGATGGGATTCTACTACCCCTTTGGTGCAGCCGCAATCATAGCCCTTCTCGTGGGCGCTATTACGCTCGGCTTTAACCGTTACCTGAAGGCGTGCAATGCAGACAAGAGTATGCTCGCAGCCATTGCGCCCTCATTCCTGCTGCTTATATTCCCACAGGAGAGCATAACACACTTCGTAACTCTCGCCGTGATGATGGCGTTGGCCGCTATCTACGTCGGAATAAAGAGCGATAAGTTGCGTTGGGGAGTAGGTATTGTGTTGCTTACGGCGAGTTACTTCCTTGCAGCACCCGCCAATCTTATCTTTGCCCTGATTGCGGTAATATATGAGTGTATCGTACATCGTCGTTATGCCGCAGCCGCTACAACCATTGCGTGGAGTGTGTTGTTGCCGCTATTGGCGATGAATATTTTTTACACAATTCCTATCCGCGAGGCATACCTCAGCAAGCATCTTGCACACCCCGAGGTGGCCTTTCCTACGGCTTTATGGGTTATAGGAGTTGCTTATCCTTTGTGGGCAATTATTATCTACCTCATTCGCAATAAGAGTTTTATCGTAAAAGACAAATTGCGCACAAAGGTGGAGTACGGAGCATTGGGCCTCGCCATTGTGGCCTGCATACTCTTCAAGATTGACCTTATGGAGCAGCCCTATATGTACGACTACTTTGCTCGCGAGGGCAAGTGGGAGCAAATCAGCCAGCACGCACAGCGATATGGCATACGCGATTTTGACGCCTTGATTTACGCCAACCTCGCATCGTCACATTTGGGAAAGATGCCCGATAATTTCACTCGCACACCCCAACTTGGATTATACGGACTCTACCCACGCGAGGCGAAATTCTATATCCAGAATATCCTCGCCAGCGAGGTGGCTTGGCAGGTAGGACACGTAAATACGGCACAGCGCACAGCCTTTATCGGCACACTCGGCTCACGTCGCAGCATACAGCCACGCTTGATGAAGCGTCTTGTTGAGACATACATCATAACCGAGGAGATGGAGGTGGCCGAGAAGTTTATAAAGATTCTCGAAACATATCCCCGCTATCGTGCGTGGGCTACGGCACAGCGTCCTCTGCTTGACAAGGAGGTAGCCGCAGCGACTGATTGGGTTATTAAAAAGCGCAATCTTATGCCGCAGACCGATAACCGCTACGATATGCTCAACAGCTTCCCAAGTTCGCTGATTGCCATCCTCAATGATTGCCCCGAAAATAAGAGTGCGTTGGATTATCTGCTCGCATTCGTATTGGCTTACAAGGATATTACCAACTTTATGGGCTACATCGAGCCCTACAAGGGAGAGCAGCTCCCCAAGCTCTATCAGGAGGCTATCTGCGTGTATTACATTTCACAACCCGACCAGCAGGCTTTGGAGGAGTATAAGGAGGAACTTGAGAGGGAGATGATGGAGATCGCACCCAACGCCGAGATATCCTTTTACTGCCAAAAAAAAGTCGGGAGGCCAAGCGGTTCTTAGGAAGACAAACCAAATGAT
>JAZRLD010000018.1:0-34619 GCA_045646685.1 Alistipes sp.
ATTTACCAGCGTACCGCTATAATTTCCGCAACCCGGGTGAACAACCATACCCGCCTCCTTATTTACGATAAGCAGGTCGTCGTCCTCATATACAATCTCGAGCGGAATATCCTCGGGGATAATCTCAATCTCGCGCTTGGGATATGGCATAACCAGCGTGATACGGTCCAGCGGCTTAACCTTATAGCTTGACTTGGCCGCCACGCCATTCACCAAGATGTTGCCGCTATCGGCAGCCACCTGAATACGGTTACGCGAGCAGTGCTCCATACGGTCCACGAGGTATTTATCCAGACGCAACAACTTCTGTCCCTTATCCACCGTGATGGCAAAATGCTCGAACATCTCGTCCGCGCCCTCCGAAAGCTCCTCATCTGCGGCCGTATCGTCTATCTCCGCACCCGCGAAAATCTCATCTTCCAAGGCCGTCATATCTATCTTATTCTCTGTCATTGTCATTAATTAAAAAAATTCATCCTCATCAGTCTCGGTAACGTTGGCACTCTGCGCGCTACTCTGCTGCAGAGCCTTCATCAAATCCTGACGCTGCGTAGTCTCCGCCTGCTCCAACGAGTCGCGCAGAGCCTCCTCAAGCTTCAGGCGCTCCTCCTCCAACTCGCGAGCCTGCTTATCCGAGGCCTGACTGTTCTTCTCCACAGCCTTTGTATCCAACGTAAGCCACAAATCTACAGTCGCGCCAAGCGTCGTGGTAGCGTTGTGATTCAACGACTGGCGATATACACGAGCATCCTTCTGATTGAGAAGATTCACGCCCTCATCGAAATTCACCTTACCGACATTCAAGCCCTGCTCCCACAAGCGGCTCTTGGCTGTCTGCAAGCTCTGACCGATAGCCTTCGGTACGATGGTGGTATTACGGTCGGGCTCAACACCCACCTTGAGCACCACGCCCGAGCCCATCTCAATCTCGACCTTCGACTCCTTCGACATCTCCTTACCCTCGACAATCTCGGCCAAGACGTAGTTCGTAGCGATATCCTCCTCGTAGATGAGTTTCTCGATTCCCAAACCTGCCACCTCCAGCATATTCTTTGCCTGACGCAGTGAACGGCCCGCAACGTAGGGCACGGCAACCATCTTCTCGCGGAACGAGTTGATAGTAACATATACCTTACGGCCAGCCTTCACCTCAACGCCGCCTTTGGGGAGCTGATCCAGCACCACACCACCCTCGTAGGCAGGAACGAACAACGAGTCGTTGATAATAATCTCCAGACGCTCATCATCAGCAATACGCTGCGCATCGGCTATCTTCACACCCATAAAGTCGGGCACTGTGCGGTGCGTTCCGTGACGCGTGATGAGGCTCATCAGTATGCTCGAGCCCAAGATGATAACCACCAACGTCAGCGCAATAAGCACCGCGTGGTATGCCACAGGCGAGGCCTTCAGGCGCTCAATCCAGCCAGCAAGGCCGCTGGCCTTCTTTCTCTTTATATTTTTTCGTTTCTCCATATTCTATCTCACTATTTCGTTGTAGTTTGTATCGCGTTCCACAGCCTTAAAGCCCGCCCTTGCCACCATAGCGTGCATCTCCTCCACACTCATACGGGGACGCTGGTCGTCAGCACCCGCCATAGAGTAAATCTTGGTCGAGTCGTCTATCGTGCCGTCAATATCGTCAGCACCAAAGGCCAAGGCCATCTCCGTAGTCTGCTTACCATACATTACCCAATAGGCCTTGATGTGGGGCACGTTATCCAAAATAAGGCGACTCATAGCCAGCGTGCGCAGGTCATCCACGATGGGGACCTCGCCAATCTCGGACATTGAGTTGCCGAAGTTGCGATATTTCAGCGGAATAAAGGCGTTCAAACCTCCCGTTGCATCTTGCAAATCGCGCAGACGCATCAAGTGGTCAATACGGTGCTCAATGCGCTCGATGTGACCATACAACATTGTGGCATTGGTCTTTATACCCAATCCGTGCGCCGTGCGATGCACATCAAACCACTCGGCCGTAGAGCCTTTGTCGGGGCAAATCTCGGCACGCACCTTCTCATCGAAAATCTCTGCACCACCACCCGGAATGGCCTCCATACCAGCCTCGATAAGCATCTTCAGGCCCTGCTCCGTAGTGAGGCCCGCCTTGCGAATCATATATGCCAACTCGATAGCTGTAAAGGCCTTAACCGCCACATTGGGCAGGATAGCCTTCACACGACGAATCATATCGCAGTAGTAATCAATGCCGTGCTCAGGGTGAACACCGCCAACGATATGCACCTCCGTAACGCCCTTACCCTCGTACGAGCGTACCATCTGCTCAACCTCCTCCATCGACATATCCCACGCCTCGGGGCTACCCTTCGGACGGCGGAACGAACAGAACTTACAGTTAAAGACGCAGGTGTTGGTCGGCTCAAGATGGAAATTTTTATTATAAAATACCTTGTCGCCGCTAATCAAACGTTTCTTCTTGACGGCCAGCTCGCCTAAACGCCACAGCGGCGCCTGCTGCCACAGCGTAAGTGCATCATCGGCCGACAGGCGTTCGCCCGCCTCAACGCGAGCGGCTATATCTTCCCAATTACTCATTATTTCGGTGCTTTACGATAGAGATAAACAGCAATTATTGCGAATATTATGTTTGGTATCCACACCGCCAAGCCTACGGGCAGCCCACCACTCTTGGCGAACTCCTCAAAGACGCGGTTGAACATAATATACGTGAAACAGAGCGTGATACCGATTCCGATATGCAAACCCGTACCTCCTCGCACCTTACGTGACGAGAGCGACACACCGATAAGCGTCAGGATAAACGTAGCCATCGGGTAGGCATAGCGCGTATGGCGCTCCACCTCGATGAGGTTTATGGAGTCCGAGCCCTTAATCTTCTGCTGCGCAAGGAAGCGGTTAAGCTCGCCAATCTTCATCGTCGAGATAGTCTGCTCGACGCGGCCAAGCTCGCGTACATCGAGATTAAGCAATGTATCCAAGTCGCGCAACTGCCGGAATGTCTCGTTGCCCTGCTCATCTGTCGTGCGGATTATATATCGCTGCGCCGACCAACGGTTTGTCTCGGGATCAACCTTAACGTCCGATGCCTCCAACGTTTGGCGGATAGCCGTGCCGTCGAACTTCTCGATAGCCAAGTAGGAAGCATTGTTATTCACGTTGTAGCCACGCACATAGACAAACTCGCCCGGATTCATCTGTCGATATATATGACGGTCGAACTGCTCGTTCTTATACTTCTTGAAGTAGGTCTGGCGGAACTTCACGCAGGCCACCTGCGACTCGGGGATAACCCACAGGTTGAGCGAGAGCGACAAGAGCATAATAGCCAGCGCACCCAAGAAATAGGGCCACATCAGACGGCGGAAGCTCACTCCGCCCGACAACATAGCGATAATCTCGGTCTGGTAGGCCATCTTCGAGGTGAAGAAGATTACCGAGATGAAGGTAAACAGACCACTAAACTGGTTGATGAAGTCGGGAATGAAGTTGATATAGTAATCGAAGATAATAGCCGACCACGGCGCGTGCGACTCGGTGAAGTTATCCACACGCTCGGCGTAGTCGAACACCACCAGAATCACCGTAATCATAGCGATGGCGAAGAGGTAGGTTCCGAGGAACTTACGGAGGATATAACGGTCCAGAATCTTCAGTCCCGGCCACGAAAGTTTTATTTTATCCATACTCAAAATTTTCTTAATTCACTGCCTGCGCACCTCGGCGCAGCCTTTTTACAAACGGCGACCGAGTTTCTCGACCATCTCCGTCTTCCACTGCGACCAGTCGCCCGCAATGATATGCTTGCGCGCCTCACCCACCAACCATAGGTAGAATGCGATGTTATGTAGCGATGCAATCTGTGCCGCCAACATCTCCTTGCATACCACAAGGTGGTGAACATACGCCTTCGAGTAGAGTGTATCCACGAAGCTTGCTCCATTGGGGTCGAGCGGTGAGAAGTCGTCCTCCCACTTCTTGTTACGCAGGTTGATTGTACCCTCCGACGTAAAAATCTGACCATTGCGGCCATTGCGCGTAGGCATTACGCAGTCGAACATATCCACACCGCGGTCAATAGCCTCCAAGATATTTATCGGCGTACCCACACCCATCAGATAGCGGGGCTTATTCTCGGGCAAAACGGCATTTACAACCTCAATCATCGCATACATCACATCGGTAGGCTCACCTACGGCCAAACCACCAATAGCATAACCGTCAGCATCGTACTGCTGCACATTCTCGGCCGCCTTGGCACGCAAGTCGGGATATGAGCAGCCCTGCACGATAGGGAACAATGACTGGTAGTGGCCCCACTTGGGCTGCGTCTGGTGATAGCGGTTGAAGCAACGCTCCAGCCAACGCTCGGTGAGAGCCAACGACTTGGCTGCATACTCCTTGGGGGCGTCACCCGGAGGACACTCATCAAAGGCCATCATAATATCGGCACCGATTGTACGCTCTGTGTCAATAACGCTCTCGGGCGTGAAGAGGTGCTTCGAGCCGTCGATATGCGAACGGAAGTGGCAACCCTCCTCCTTGAGCTTTCGGCAGTCGGCAAGCGAGAAGACCTGAAAGCCACCGCTGTCGGTCAGCATAGGGCCGTCCCACGTCGAGAATTTATGCACACCACCCGCCTTCTCGATAATATCCATACCGGGACGGAGGTAGAGGTGGTAGGTGTTGGCGAGGATAATCTGCGCACGCGCATCCTCCTTCACGTCGCGGTGGAAGATACCCTTCATAGCCGCAGCCGTGCCGACGGGCATAAAAATCGGAGTCTGAATTGGACCGTGGTCGGTCTCGATAAGGCCTGCTCGTGCCTTTGAGCCTGAGGCTGTATGTTGTAGTGTAAATTTCATAATATTATCTCTAATCGGACAAAGTTACTATTTTTCTATGAAAAATAAGATTTTTCAGCCGTAAAAAGAGATTTTAATGCAAATAGGAAAACAATTATTCCAAAACAAGGATTTTTGTCGCGCCCAACGACAAAGAAAAACAGAGCGCCGAGAGTTGGCTCGACGGGGCAAAAGGGGCAAAAACCACTTGTGATGCCATTTCGGCCACCGCCCAATTTCGGAGTTGAGAATTTGAGAGTGAAGGGCGCCGCTGCTCACGAAACGAAATAAAAAGCAGGCGTTTTTGTTCAAATGCGGGTTGAAAATGAAGAGGTATTTTTCGATATAAAGAGCGCCCAAGCGCAACTATTACAGGGCGAGAGTGAGCCTGCAAAACAGAGAAGACTTCGCGCTCGATTGGCGAGTGAAAACCACTTATCACAACCTTGTCCGTTTGGGCTATTTCACAGGCCCATTTGCGAGCAAGAGCGACAGCCTGAGCAGGGGCATTTCGCGAAGCAAAGAATGCAACCAACTCTCTATCCAATAGGGATTTATTCCCAGATAAGTCCATAAAAAAGCGCAGACCACTGCATTAACTTACTCCATACAAGGTCTTGGCTACCCACTCACGAATAAGCAACACAGATAGCCCACGCCGAATATATATCGCATATACCACGCCAAAGCGGGAATATTGATATACAACAACGCGGACATCCGATTGCGAATCTTCGTGAGTTAAAAAACCGCCAAGTTTTGTATAGAAGATTACAACAATAAATGTCAACTAAAAATATGTCAGCCCCTCGGCAAATGCCATAGGCTATAACAAAGATAGTGAAAAAAAATTTATCCGCCCGTTATATCTTGGTTTTTGTGCTAAAAAAATTATTTTTTACTATGCCGTTTGCTACGAAAAGAGTATCTTTGCAAAATAGTTTCATTTGAATCAGGTTATGCAATATATCGATTATTTAATTCAACACTACGGCTGGCAGGGCACGGCATTGGCCGCCGTTATACTCCTGCTGTTTTTCGTACAGCTCTACTACCACATCGTCGTATATGGCCGCGTGGCACGCTTCCGCAACTCACGCCGCCGCAAGATACACGACTCGGAGCCACCTATCTCAATCGTAGTACCCATCTTCTCGGAGGATTACAACTACCTCGACACTCGTCTGCACGATATTATGGGGCAACAGTACGCGGCAAACTTCGAGTTGGTATTGGTCTATGTGGGTGCCGACAACGACTACTTTGAGGAGCTGAACAATATGCGTTTGCGCTACCCCAATTTGGTTGTTACACGCATCTACGAGCCTCGCTTCCCCATAACCGTGAAGCTGGCGCTCAACATTGGTATCAAGTCGGCTCACTATGAGCATATCGTAATCACAACGGCCGATGCAACACCCGCCTCGGAGCAGTGGCTTGCGACTATGGGTAAGGCTTTTATGCGCGGCAATATCGTGCTGGGTTACACAGCGATAGAGCCTGCGGCGGGACTTGCGAACTACCTCATCAGAATGTCGCGTATGCAGATTTCGACATACTGGCTTGCAGGAGCAACAGATGGTCGTACATATCGCGGCTCGCGCCACAACTTCGGCTTCACAAAGAGCCTCTATTTCGGTAACAAGGGATTCACCCATCTTAATATGGCCATTGGCGAGAACGACCTCTTTCTGCAGGCTATCGCCAAGCGCAACAACGTAAGCATCGCCCTCGTACCAAAAGGCACGATGATTGAGGGACAATGGGGCGGCCTTAGATGGTGGATAAATCACCTGCACCACTACGGCGAGGCATACCGCCTATACCCTCTCGCGGCACGCAACCCCATCGAGTGGGAGTTGGGAAGTCAGGCCCTGTTCTTCCTTACAATTCTCACGGCACTGATATTTATGCCGCTGGAGTTTAAGGCTGTAGCACTATTATTGCTTATCGTGCGATACATTGCCGTTGTTCTGCGCGCCCGTTCGATAGCCAAACGCGTGGGCGAGAGGAGCGTTGCGCTGAAATACTTTATCTTCGATTTGTTCAACCCCTTAATGATGATATGCCTGCGCATAGCGATGTTGCGCAAGGATAGTACTGCGTGGAAATAGTCGATTACATAATCGCTGACGACAAGAAGTTGGTGGAGCTCTCACTCGGGGGCGACGACATAGCTTTTGAATACCTCTTCAATCGCTATGGCGACGCTATACGCCGCCTCTTTTTGCAGCGTTCGACATCGACCGAGGATACCGAAGATTTGCTTCAGGAGACATTCATCAAGGTCTATATAAATCTACATCGCTACTCGCCCGAATATACCTTCGGACAGTGGGTTTACACCATTGCGCGCAACACCCATATTGACTTCGAGCGCCGCCGTCAGGAGGACATCTCCATCGACGAGAAATTTGCCGCCCCTGCGGCCATCACACCATCGCCCGAGGAGAACCTAATAAACCTGCAACAACGCTCTCAAATCGAGCACTATATCAACTGCCTGCCCGAGCATTACAGACGCCTCTTTACGATGCGTTTTATGGAGGATTATTCCTACGATGAAATATCGGAAAAACTACACCTGCCGATGGGCACTGTAAAGACTCAAATTCACCGCGCACGAGAGCGTATGTGTCACCTGATTTTGGAAGGAGAAAAGGATAAATAACGTCCTCTTAATAAAAAAATTCAAAATATTTTTGCATAAATTTGCACATATTTTGCATATAGCTGCGCTATCACACTCTATAACAAGATTTACCCTCAAAAGTTTAGAATAATAACTTTTTGAGGGGTTTTTTATTATAATTTCAAACTGTCGAAAATCCTCCATCAAAAGTCAAATCTCCTAAAAGGCATAAAACATAGTCTAAATCTCATACTTTTGCACTCTCAAAAGCGGCATACAAAAAGCCATTTTTTGCATAAATAAAAATTTTTCAATATGTTTGCACTATATATATACGCGCGTGAGAGCTACAACCAGCCTACAAACTTGCTCAGAAAACTCGCTTGACGATAACGGATTCGAGGCCGAAAACCGCAAAAATAACGATACGAAAAAGTGATTATCGGACGTTAGATTATAGCCAAAAGTGGGGATTGCCGCTCGACGCGAAAATATATTACTTTGCAAAAAAATATGGAGAACTAAATATTAACTTCAATTATGAAAACTTTTACCAGACTTTGCTTTTCGGCATTATTTGCGATTATGATCGCCGTAGTGCCGTCTTATGCACAGAATAAGTCCACAGTAATCGGTACCGTAACAGCTGCCGACTCTAAGGATCCTGTTGCATATGCACTCGTACACTGCCCCGACGCAGGTGTACAGGCTGTCACCGATGGTAAGGGACGCTTCGAGATGAAGATCGTCCCCGGCCAGCACAAGGTTGACATCTCGTTCCTCGGTTTCGAGACAATCGAGCAGACCATCACCGTAAAGAGCGGCGAGAATGAGTTCCACTTCGAGCTCCACCCCGCAAACTTCCGCGTGGAGGACGTAGTCGTAACAGCTACAGCCAGCAAGGCGGGTGCTGCGACAGCTTCGACAATCTCGCGTACGGCTATGGACCACATTCAGTCATCATCATTGGCCGATGTTATGAGCCTCTTGCCGGGTGCTTCTACTCCCGACACACGTACTCTTACATTGAGTCAGGCATCGAGCTTCTCAATTCGTGGTGGCTCAAGCCTCGGTACGGCGGTTATTATGGACGGTACGCCTATGTCTAACAACGCAAATATGCAGACTATGGGTGCAGGTCAAATGCCCTTTGCCGCTGCATCATACACAGGCGAGGCAGCTATGGCTACACCCACATCGGGTATCGATATGCGTCAGATTTCAACAGACAACATCGAGTCTGTGGAGGTTATCCGCGGTATTGCATCTGTTGAGTATGGTGACATCACCTCTGGTGCCGTTATCGTAAACTCTAAGGCTGGTCGTTCACCCTTGAACATCAAGCTCACGATGAACCCCAACCTCTACCAGCTCTCTGCAACACACGGTGTGCAGCTCAGCGAGAAGGCTGGTGCTTTGAACTACAGCGCCGACTACGCATACTCGCAGTACAAGCCCACCGAGGGATACTCACACTACGAGCGTACAAATGGTCAGTTCGGTTACACCAACACAATCGGCAAGTGGTACACCAACACCACTGCATCGGTAGGTATCTACCGCGACAAGAGCCGTCCCACACCCGGCGACCCCAACGACCACCGCAATGCAATGCAGAAGGAGAATCGTTTCCGCTTGAACACCAAGGGTACATTCAACATCGACAAGGGTTGGTTCAACAACATCAAGTATGCTGCGTCGTTCACTTACACCGACAAGGATAGCTTCTATGAGGATCAGGCGGCAAATGCCGAGTACACATTCTCTACATCGAAGAAGGATGGCGAGGTGACAAACAGCGCCACAGGTGGCAAGGTATATTTGGAGGATGGCAGCCTTTTGAGTGGCAACAGCTTCGGCCACGCGCTCAAGACTCCCAACACATACATCTACCGCTACAACATCTATGGCGAGGAGTTGAACACCTACGCACAGGTTATCGCCAACTTCTCGGGCGAGTGGGGCCGCACAAAGCACTTCATCAAGGTGGGTGCCGACTTCCGCAACGATGGTAACCGTGGTCGCGGTAAGATTTACGATGAGGATTGTCCTCCCTTGCGTAGCTCATCTTATGGCTACCAGACACAGCGTGACCGCGCTTACGACGAGATCCCCTTTATGAACACATTGGGTATCTTCGCCGAGGAGTCGTTCAACCTCAACTTCGGCGGCGGCCGCAACCTTAACATCGTTGCCGGTGTACGTTATGACAAGATTTTCGGTTTCGACGATGTAGTTGCTCCCCGTGTTAACGCATCACTCGACATCATTCCCCACGCATTGAGCGTTCGCGGAGGTTATGGTATCACAGCCAAGACTCCTACACTCGAGATGTTACACCCGCAGCAGGCATACTTCGATATGGTGAACTTCGACAATATGCAGGCTACAGCGGCCAGCGAGGCGCAGAAATTCCAGGTTGTAACTACACACGCTTACGACTCTGCAAACGACGATTTGGAGATGGCCACAACAACAAAGGCTGAGGTGGGTATCGACTTCCAGATTGGTAAGGTTATGGGTGCTATCACTGCATTCAAGGATAAGAGCGACAACGGCTACGTCTTCACACAGACTGCCGACTCATTCCACAGCGTGGATATGGTACGCTACAAGGCTAACTACGACGACGCCAACGCTCTGCCTACTCTTACAGAGGAGTCACGCGACAAGGTGTTGCTCTACTACACTAAGCCCACAAACAACTCTTCATACGAGACTCGCGGTATTGAGGCCTCTATCGACTTCGGCCGTATCGACGCTATCCGCACACGTTTCATCTTGGACGGTGTATGGAGCCGCACAGAGAGCTGGGTTAAGGGTTACAACTTCAAGCGCGCAAATGCAGGTGTGAATACCGACCATATGGGTGTATTCTCTGACCGCGCTCACTCGTTCTATGAGTCACTCTCAACAAACCTCAAGGCTGTTCACAACATCCCCTCAATCGGTTTTGTTATCACAGCTACTGCAAACGTTATGTGGCGCGAGAACTCTTGGGCAAAGTACATCAACGACGAGTATGCTATCAAGTATATCTCTGTTGAGGATGGCAAGATGTACGACTTCAACAAGGAGTGGTTGTCTCAGGACGAGTTCAAGCACTTGGACGTACGCAACGACTTGGACCAGAAGCGTAACATCAAGGATAGCTACAAGTCACCCGTACTTTGTATGAACATCAACGTAACCAAGGAGATTAAGGATTATATGCGTATCTCATTCTACGCCAACAACGCCTTCCGTAGCACACCGTTGTGGGAGAGCACCAAGAATCCCGGCTCGTTTACACGTCGTAACGCCAACACATTCTTCTTCGGTTTGTCACTCACTGCTATGATTAAATAATAAAACGCCACAGCTATGAGAAAGTATATATATTACATAGCCGCATTTGCGGCAATCGTTTTCGCTTCGTCGTGCTCCAAGATGATGAACGACGCACTCGATGCGGAGATTGTAACACCAGTAAAGGTGACTTGCAAAATTGACATTAACTTGATTGCGCCTGATGGTAGCCCAGCAACAGCTCCAGCAGAGTGGTATGATGGCCTTGAGGTTGTTTTCAACAACTTCTCCGAAGGAATATCAACTCCTGGAAAGGTTAATAGCGATGGAACTGTCAGCGCAGAGCTCATTCCCGGAATCTACAATATTACAGCACAGCACCCTGAAAAGCAGGAATACAGCCGCAGAAAGTATATTCTGAATGGATTAACTCAAAATGTAGCTATTACTGCAACAAAAAATAAAAGTTCTGTTACAATCCACCCCTCAATGGAGTCGCCACTTTGTATCCGCGAGATGTATTATGCAGGCTCACCCGGTGGCTACTTCCGTGACCAGTTCTATGAGATTTACAACAATGGCGACGATGTTGTTTACCTCGACCACTTCTGCTTGGCTCACCTTGTTCCCGAGTATGCAACAACCGCACTCCCCGAGTGGCCCGCAGAGGATGATGTGAATAAGTTTGCTCACGCTGTAACCTTGTGGCAGATTCAGGGTGATGGCGATGACTACCCCTTGCAGCCCGGCGAGTCTGTTGTTTTGGCACAGGAGGCAGCCGATCATACCAAGATTGAGACTTGGGCTGGTTTCGGTTTGGTTGACACCTCTCGCGTTGAGTGGGAGTGTTGGTCTGGTAACGAGCAGCGTATCAACCCCGAGGTACCCGACCTTCCCTATGTATTCTGGTCAGGTTGGATTATGACTATGCAGTGGCTCACATCGGTTGATGGCTCGGCTATGGCTCTCTATCAGCCCGGTAAGAACCTTGAGTTCGGTTCTGACTACTGGCAGGAGGGTGTAACCACATCGGCTATGGTAGGTCAGGGCGGTCAGCAGTATGTACGTATCCCCGTAGGTGATATTTACGATGCTGTGGAGTGTATCCCCACATCGGCTGACCTCGATATGAAGCGTATCCCCGGCATTTTGGACTCTGGTGCTACATCGGTTGATGGCTACTACAACGGTAAGAGCGTATCGCGCAAGGTTGTAGATTACCGCGAGGATGGCACACCTATCTTCCAAGATACAAACAACTCGACCGATGACTTCGAGGTGTTGGACGCACCTATGATTCGTCGTCACGGCGTAAAGCGCCCCGCGTGGAGCCCCTGGGCAGAGTAGTTTAACCGCTAACAGATTTGTAATATGAGAAATATTAAATATACATTCGCGTCACTCGCCTTCGCAGCTTCACTCTTTGCGACGGCGGCATCGGCTCAGACTGAGGGTAACACCCAGCAGAGCATCGAGCGCAAGAAGATGGAGAGCCTCTGGTTCTCGAACACGAACAACGCTGCCGGCGCACAGCTCGACGAGATGGGCTACTACAGCCAGCTCGGCATCAACTACACCCACACCGAGGGTGACTTCCAGCGCACACAGCTCGGAACAAACAACAACGGCTACGGCTTCTCGACCGATGGCGGTGGTGAGTTCGATAACCTGAAGGGTGCCTTTATGTGGGGTTACTTCAACTACTCACACGACAAGATTCACGGCGCACGCTACAACGCTTCGCTCATCGATCCGTTGCGTGGTATGCCCTTCTACTTGGCCGACACAAACGTCAGCAACTGGATTCACCAGAGCTATGAGCTCGGTATGAAGGCTGCTACGCCCATCATTGGCAACCACTGGATTTTCGGAGTAGGCGTGGACTATCAGAATATGCAGGGCGCAAAGCAGATTGACCCCCGCCCCAACGTGCAGATGTCGAAGTTTGAGGTTAAGCCCTCAATCGTCTTCACCGCAGGCAAGCACGCCGTAGGTGCTAACTACAACTACTCTTCACGTCGCGAGGATGGCACTGCAACAAACTCTATCAGCCTTATCACACAGCCCGTGTGGGAGGTTGTAGCACCCGGTTTCTACAACACTGCCGAGATTGGTAGCGGTAGCTTCTCTGGCTTGCGCGCATACAACGCCAACGCTATGGGTGGCGGCTTGCAGTATTCGTTCGCAGGCGAGAAGATTAAGGTGCTCGTATCGGGTGAGTACAATTTTGCCGTAGAGGATGTGAACAACAACTACACTGTCCCCAAGATTATCGGCACAACAAAGGAGAATACGTGGGACGCAAAGGCTAACCTTATGTGGAGCATCCACCCCGACCACTCGCTCTTCGCCGAGGTGGAGTACTACAACCGCAGCATCGACGGTATCGAGTATATTCAGGAGTGGAACAACGCCTACGAGGAGTCAAAGTGGGAGGTTATCTCAAAGAACATTCGCTCAAACTTCTCAACAAAGCGCACAACTGCAAAGGTTGACTATATGCAGAAGAAGGGTAACTCTTACGGCTGGTGGGCTGGCGTAGAGGTTGAGAAGGAGGCTCTCTCGGATATCTACTACTTGCCCCGCAGCACACAGGATGTTGAGAACCTCTACATCTCGGCTCACGTGAAGAAGAACTTCATCTTCGGCAAGAATGCTATCCTGGTGGGTGTAAATGGTGGTATGAAGAAGAACCAGTCGGGCGAGCTTACTTACTCTGGTAACTACGCAGATTCTGACATCTACAAGAATATGGTCGTGCGCGACTTCCGCTATCTTCAGGAGAATGCCCTGATGTGGGGTGCTGAGCTGAGCTACACACGTGGTGGCTTGTTCAAATCTAACTCGGCATTTTTCCTAAATTTGAAGTATAACCACATCGCACCCAACGACAGCGATGGCAAGGCACACTTCGACAAATATAGCGCATTGGTAGTCAAGGCAGGTCTTACATTCTAATGTAGCAAAACAGACACCGAAGGCAGTCGTCTTACGATGACTGCTTTTCGGATGTTTATACGAAAAGTTTTTAGGCATAAAATTGCACAACAAAGGCTAAAAAACAAAACATAAAAATGAATCGAAAAACAAAACTTTTAACACTTCTTCTCTCGGCGGTGATTGGCGTAAATGCCCTACACGCACAGCAGATTGAGAAGCCCTCGATTGCGGGCAACTCGTCGTTTGCTGTCATTGCCGACACGAAGACATACGAGATGTGCCGCGAGCAGATCTCACTCTACAAGCAGACCATCGAGAGCGAGGGATTGCCCGTTTTCGTAGTTGCTGACGATTGGCAGACTCCCGAGCAGGTGCGCGCCCAGCTCAAGCAGCTCTACGACCAGCACGCGCTGGAGGGTTGCGTATTTATCGGCGATATTCCTATCGTTCTGACTCAGTATGCACAGCACCTCACATCGGCCTTCAAGATGGACCAGAGAGCGCATCCGCTCCGCGACTGCTCTGTCCCCTCGGATCGCTATTACGACGATTTCGACCTTATCTTCGACCGTATTGAGGGCGAGCCTAATCAGGGCTTGCTGCACTTCTTTACAATGAGCCCCGACTCACCCCAGTATATCGAGTGCGACATCTACTCGGCTCGTATCAAGCCACAGAAGAGCAATGGCGACCCCTACAAGCAGATTTCTGCATACTTGGAGAAGGCTGTACGCGAGCATAAGGCTAACAATGAGTTCGACCAGTTCCTCTCATACACAGGTAACGGTTCTCACTCGGACTCAATGGTTGCGTGGCGTGGTGAGCAGCAGATTGTAAAGGAGCAGTTTGGCGACCGCTTTGCGCACCGTAACAATGCACGCTTTACACGCTTTACAATGGAGCCGTATATGAAGTACGACGGTATCCGCGACCTGCGTCGTGACGACCTTGATATGATGATTTTCCACCAGCACGGCGACTACTTCCGTATGTACGTATCGGGCGACCCCTACACAACATCTATGGACGAGCATATCGAGCATATGGCGTTGCGTATGCGCTCATTGGCAAGCCGCAGCGAGGCTAACGCGAAGAAGCAGGCCGACAAGTATGGCTTGGACTCTACGTGGTATATGAACTACAACGACCCTGCAATGATTGAGAAGGATTCGTTGCTCGACCTCAAGACAGGTATCGTCCTTGAGCATATCAACGAGATTCGTCCCAACTGCCGTATGGTATTCTTCGATGCTTGCTTTAACGGCGACTACCGCGAGGATGACTACATCGCAGGTAAGTTTATCTTCTCGGAGGGTAACTGCGTTATCGGCTGGGCAAACAGCGTGAACGTATTGCAGGATAAGACTTCGTACGATTTGATGGGATTGTTGGGCTATGGCGCACGTATCGGCGTGTGGGCAAAGCATATCAACATCCTCGAGTCACACATCCACGGCGACCCCACACTCTTCTTCGAGAGCGAGGAGGGCAAGGAGCTCGACATCAACCGCAACGTATTGCGCAAGGAGCACGACTACTGGCTCTCAATGCTGGAGCATAAGGTTCCCGACGTGCAGTGTCTGGCTATGATTCGCCTGCTGGAGGAGAACTACGAGAAGGTATCGGACGTATTTCTTAAGATGTACAAGACTTCGCCCTATGCCGTAGTGCGTGGTACTGCGATGCGTCTGGCGGAGTGTATAGATGACGAGAACTACAAGCAGATTCTGATGCTGGCCGCAAAGGATAGCTACGAGTTTACACGCCGTATCGCTGTAACACGTATGGGTTACGTTGGCGACAACGACTTTATTCCTCTGCTTATCGACTCATACCTCGATGACAGCAACGCCAAGCGTGTGATGTTCCAGAATACATTTGCTTTGGCCTGCTTCGACCGTGACCTGGTTTTGAAGGAGATTGACAAGCGTTTCGATGGCGCTACATTCTACAACGCCGAACAGCTTAAGAAGGATTTGCTCCGATATGTAGATACAGAGACCATCGACGGCTACCCCTCGGCACGTAAGGACTACGTGGATAAGGAGGATAAGCGTTGGCGTCCCTTCTACATCACAGCGCTGAAGAACCATCCTATGCACCAGTACGCAAAGGAGTTCTGCGACATCTTGGCCGACGAGACAGAGCCGGAGAAGATTCGCGTGCTGATGGCCGAGGCTTTGGCTTGGTTTGATATTTCGGTTAAAAAGGAGCTTATCGCCGACACCTGCAAGCGTCTTTTGGACAAGGGCGGTATGTCGGAGGAGCTTACGCGCGAGGTAAAGCGCGCTTACTCACGCTTAACATCTAAAAAATAGAGTGCTATATGAGAAAAATTATATTGACACTTATGGCCAGCGTGTGCGTATTCGCTTCACAGGCCGCAAAGATTAGTATTGAGCGCCCCGCGCAGAAGAACGCTACATCGTTTGCCGTAGTTATCGACGCTGCGACATACGAGAAGTGCCACGCCGAGGTTGCCGCTTACCGCGACGCATTGCAGAAGGACGGCTTGGCCGTATATACCATCTCGGCAGATTGGACATCACCCGAGGAGATTCGCGCCGAGCTTGCGAAGCTCTACAAGAGCAACTCGAAGAAGATGCCTTTGGAGGGTTGTGTATTCATCGGCGACGTGCCCTACGTTAGCGTGCAGAACGCACAGCATATGACCACAGCCTTCAAGATGAATGAGGAGCGTTTCCCCATCGACGAGGCGTCGGTTACATCGGACCGTTTCTACGACGATTTGAACCTCTCATTTGAGTTTATCAAGCGCGACTCTCTTGACAACTTGCGTTACTACTACAAGCTCTCGGAGAACTCAGCACAGCACCTCAACCCATCATTCTATTCGGGCCGTATCCACTACCCCGAGCAGATGGGTGGCGACAAGTATGAGGCTACGGCAAAGTATCTTCGTAAGGTTGTTGCCGAGCGTGAGCGTCAGGAGAAGATTGATTATATGGTAACCTTCGCAGGTGCTGCATACAACTCAGATTGCTTGGTTACGTGGATGGACGAGCGTGTGATGTTGGACGAGATATTCCCTCAGCTCAACCGTAACGACTATATGGCTTTGAAGCAGCTCAACTTCCGTATGAATCACTATAATATGACCTACAAGCTCTTTGCCGAGTTGGAGCGCGACGAGGTGGATATTATGCTCTTCAACGAGCACGGCTCACCCGACAAGCAGCACATCAGCGGAGAGGGTCAGATTGATTCATTTGACGAGCGTCTGGAGGCACTGCGTTACACCGTTTACTCGGCTATCCGCCGCGAGGAGCGCAAGGGCGAGAAGGGTGATGTAGAGGGTGCAAAGGCTTACTTCAAGGAGCGTTATCACCTTACAGACAAGTTCTTCGAGGAGTATTACAACCCCAAAAAATCGACAAAGGACCCCGATGATTTGAATCTTGAGGATTTGAACTCTCACACTCTCAACCCCCGTTTCGTGGTGTTCAACGCCTGCTACAACGGCTCGTTCCACCAGCCCGGCTACGTTGCTGGTAGCTACATCTTCGGCGATGGCCGCACAGTTGTGGCGCAGGGTAATACAGTTAATGTATTGCAGGACCGCTGGACTTACGAGATGTTTGGTCTTTTGACTCACGGCGTGCGCGTAGGTCAGTACAACCGTATGGTTGCTACACTCGAGGGCCATATCATCGGTGACCCCGCATTCCGCTTTGCTCCCACCGTAGAGGGCACTTTGGCGCAGGATATGGTGACAAAGAAGGTAAGCAATGGCAAGAAGGTAAATTTGAAGAATACTCTCTATTGGAGCTCATTGCTCAACGCTCCCAACGCAGACATTCAGTCGTTGGCTCTTCGTATGCTGGCCGATGGCGGTGCAATCTCTGCAAAGGAGTTGCTCAACAAATACCGCACTTGCAACTACTCAACAACACGTATGGAGTGCTTGAAGCTCATTATGCGTAACGGCTACTGCGAGGAGGCTATCGCTGCTGTTAGCGAGGCACTGTACGACAGCTACGAGGTGGTACGCCGCAACGCAGCTACATACGCTTGGATGTTGGGCGCAGAGGAGTTGGCAGACGAGATTTCTGATGTGCTTATCAACTACCCCGAGTCACAGCGCGTAGGCTTTATCCTCAACCGCGCAATGGAGATGTTGCCCGAGCAGGTTGCTATGGCTGCATTCGACAAGGCTGCCGCAGCTACTCACTACCCCGAAAAGGAGAACATCGAGGCTCTGCGCAAGTATCAGTTGCGCTCGCAGAAGACAAAGCATAGCGAGATGGAGGACCTGTTCAACAACGAGGAGAAGCTCGCTGCGCGCATCAGCGCTATTCGTGGCGTGCGTAACAACACCTACCACGAGTATGTTCCGCAGATGATTGCGCTCGTGCAGGATGAGGCACAGCCTATGGAGTTGCGTGTTGCAGTTGTTGAGGCTTTGGGCTGGTTTGTAGCTTCACCCCGCAAGGCAGAAATTATCGCCGCTTGCGAGGCTCTAAAGAGCACCGACAAGGCTCTTATGGCTGAGGCACAGCAGACCATCAACCGTCTGAAATAATTTGCCCTACATAGAAAAGGAGGCTGTTCCAAACACGGAACGGCCTCTTTTTTTATTGCGCCGAGTGATTCGAGGCAAGCAGTGTTTCTTTTTTCATTTTTTTTGCGTAGTTTTGTGTAAAACTACAATCATAACAATCTAATGAGCAAAGTAATCACCTTCGGAGAGATAATGTTGCGCCTTGCAACACCCGACTACCTGCGTTTCTCGCAGGCTACTACCCTATCGGCCACCTTTGGCGGTGGCGAGGCCAATGTGGCCGTATCGCTGGCTAACTATGGCGTAGATGTGGAGTTCGTGACACGTCTGCCTAAGAATGATATTGCCGCAGCCTGCGTGGGCGAGCTGCGCAAGTATGGCGTGGGCGTAAAGAACATCGTCTATGGCGGCGAGCGTTTGGGAATTTATTTCCTCGAGACAGGTGCTGTGGCTCGTCCGAGCAAGGTTGTTTACGACCGAGCGCACTCGTCAATCTCGACAATCGAGACGGGTATGATTGATTGGGAGAAGGTCTTCGAGGGTGCTGACTGGTTCCATTGGACAGGTATCACGCCCGCCATCAGCGCCTCGGCAGCCGAGGTATGCTTGGAGGCGTGCAAGGCGGCAAATCGCTTGGGTGTAACTGTTTCGTGCGATTTGAATTTCCGCAAGAATCTCTGGAAGTATGGCAAGACTGCCGCAGAGATTATGCCCGCGCTTGTGGAGTGCTGCGACGTAATCTTGGGTAACGAGGAGGACGCCGAGAAGGTCTTCGGCATTAAGCCCGAGGGCTTTGACGTTACGGCTACGGGTGGCGAGGTTGAGCAGGCGGCGTTCGAGAGCGTATGCCGACAGCTTATGCAGCGCTTCCCCCGCGCAAAGAAGGTGATTATCACCTTGCGTGGCTCGATTAACGCCAACCACAATACGTGGGGCGGCGTGTTGTTCGATGGCGAGAAGCTCTACGCATCACCCCGCTACGACATCACACACATCGTTGACCGTGTAGGCGGTGGCGACTCGTTTATGGGTGGCTTGATTTACGGCCTGCGCGAGTACGCTGGAGATGACCAGCGCGCGCTGAACTTTGCAGTGGCGGCATCAGCATTGAAGCATACCATCTATGGCGACTTCAACCTTGTGACAGTTGCCGAGGTGGAGAATCTGATGAAGGGCGACGGCTCGGGCCGCGTAGCACGATAGAGCAAAAAGAAAAGATAAAGAAATATGGCACGTTTTTCAAAGATAGAGGTACTGCAGACTATGCAGCAGACGGGTATGGTGCCCGTATTCTACAATGCAGACATCGAAACGGCAAAGCAGGTCGTGAAGGCTTGCTATGAGGGCGGTGTTCGTGCTTTCGAGTTCACAAATCGCGGTGACTTCGCCCACGAGATTTTCGGTGAGCTGAGCCGCTGGGCAAGGACAGAGTGCCCCGAGCTTATCTTGGGTGTGGGTAGCGTTGTAGATGCTCCTACGGCGGCGCTCTACATTCAGCTTGGCGCAAACTTCGTCGTAGGTCCGTTGTTCAATGCCGAGGTGGCAAAGGTTTGTAACCGCCGCTGTGTACCCTACACCCCAGGTTGCGGCTCCGTATCGGAGATTGGCGCAGCGCAGGAGGCGGGTTGTGACCTAACGAAGATATTCCCTGCAGGCAACGTGGGAGGACCCTCGTTCGTGAAGAATGTATTGGCACCTATGCCGTGGTCGATGATTATGGCGACGGGAGCAGTAGAACCAACAGAAGAAAATCTCTCGGCGTGGTTTAAGGCTGGTGTTACGGTGGTTGGTATGGGCTCGAAGCTCTTCCCAAAAGATGTTATCGCGGCAGAAAATTGGAGCGCAATTGCGGAAAAGTGCCGCGAGGCGTTAGCCATTATCGCCGCAACACGCAAATAGGTAATCTGATACGAAAATAAAACCTAAAATACTATGAACAAACAAACTAAACCTACATCCTATCGCTGGGTGATTTGCTCGTTGTTGTTCTTCGCAACGACTATCAACTACCTCGACCGCCAAGTCTTGTCGCTCACGTGGGAGGATTTCATTCGCCCCGAGTTCCACTGGACTAATGCCCACTACGGACTCGTTGCAGGTATTTTCTCGTTGGTATATGCAATCGGTATGCTCTTCGCTGGTCGAATCGTCGATAAGTTCGGCACCAAGAAGGGTTATATGTGGAGTATCTTCATCTGGTCAATCGGCGCCTGCCTGCACGCCTTGTGTGGCGTGGCTACTGAGTGGACCGTAGGTCTGCCCGACGCGGAGGCTCTGCGCAACGCCATAGGCAATGTCGATTTGGTGGCACGCATAGCCAACATCTCGCTCACGCTCTTCATCCTTGCACGATGTGTCTTGGCCATTGGTGAGGCGGGGAACTTCCCCGCAGCCATCAAGGCCACAGCCGAGTATTTCCCGAAGAAGGACCGCGCCTACGCAACAAGTATCTTCAACGCAGGTACAACCATTGGTGCGCTGTTAGCTCCATTTACAATCCCCACACTCGCCGCAAAGTTTGGCTGGGAGGCAGCCTTTATAATCATTGGTGGACTCGGTTTCATCTGGATGGGATTCTGGCAGTTCCTCTACAAGAAGCCCGACCAGAACCCTGCCGTTAATGCAGCCGAGCTGGAGTACATCAACTCCGACAGCGAGGAGGAGCGTGCCGCAGCCGAGCGCGATGCCGCCGAGAAGGCCTCAGCGCCGAAGGTGTCGCTCTGGAAGTGCTTCACATATCGTCAGACGTGGGCATTCATTTCGGGTAAGGCTATTGCCGACGGTGTGTGGTGGTTCTACCTCTTCTGGATGCCATCGTACCTGAAGAACGCCTATGGTATGTCATCAACAAGTTTCGAGTTCCAGCTCGCTTTGGGTGTGTTGTATCTTATCGTGATGGCATCTGTTTTGGGAGGTTATCTGCCGACAATATTTGTTGAGAAGTATAAGATGCACCCCTACGCAGGTCGTATGCGCGCGATGCTTATCTTCGCATTCTTCCCGCTGTTGGCTCTCTTTGCACAGCCCTTGTCGCAATACTCATATTGGTATCCTATCGTATTTATTGGTATCGCGGCGGCGGCTCACCAGTCGTGGTCGGCAAATATCTTCTCTACGGTGGGTGATATGTTCCCCAAGTCGATGATTGCAACCATTACTGGTATCGGCGGTATGGCTGGTGGTGTAGGCTCGTTCTGCATCCAGATGGGTGCTGGTCGCCTATTTGACTATAGCGAGCAGTCGCAGATGACATTTATGGGATATACGGGCATTGAGGCTGGTTATATGATTACCTTCTCGTTCTGTGCCGTAGCTTATTTAATAAGTTGGGCCGCAATGAAGGCATTTGTACCTAAATACAAGCCCATTATCTTATAATTTTATAAATTAAACCACCTTCGGGTGGTTTTTTTATTATATTTATTTGTAGTTTTCAAAATTTATTCGTACCTTGTAGTCAAATAAGCCCACCAAACGGGACGGATAGGCAAAGGATAACCAAATCAATATTTACATAACTACTAATCCTTATAGCTTATGAAAAAATTAACACTCATACTGCTTGCGGTATTCGCTCTTACCGCTTGCCGAAACAACCAGAATGCGAGCGATTCTAACGAGTGCAACCCCTCGCCCAGCAAGGTGGAGTGCAAGGCCGAAGGTACAACATTTACAGTAAAGACCGAGGCTCCCTCATACTACGTTGGCACAACCGTGTGGGAGGAGATTACAGATGAGAATCCTACGGGCAAATCTACCCCAATCTACTACACCGTGAATCAGGTAGATTCAAAGACTTTCCAAGTGACTATCAAGCCATTTACGGGTAGCAAACAGCTATACTTGATATTTGGCGTAGGCGAAGATGCCCACGCAGGTGTAGTGAGCGTAAAGTGTTCGCCCAACTAAAAAAAATGAGATACCCCGCCACCGACATTTGAGATGAGGAGAGAGTTTTAAGATGAGTTTAGGAGATTAAGGGCGAATCCTTCGTTCAGATGAACTATTGAAATTGTCGGGGTTACATAGGACGTGATGCAAACAAGGAGCGATTCGTCCATCAGACGCAGAAGAGGCTGCCCACACGGGGCAGCCTCTGTTTTATTATATTTACACTACAATTTTAGTCTGTTATAATGGCATAATTTTAATTTTCCATCACTTTCTCGCAGGTGCATACCATTGCCCTCGCAGTAGCGCCACATCGAGCAGTCGGCGCACTCCTCCTTGCGCATCCACTCACGGTTGCGGTACGGCTCAAAACGATTCTGCCATACATCCCAGAAGTTATCCTTGTAGATATTTCCCTGAATATAATCCGCGCGAATACTCGTACAAGCCGAAATCGAGCCATCAACGAGCACCGAGCCTACACTCACACCCGCATTGCAACTAAAGAAGTGCTTACGCACGTCGCCCTCGTAGTTACCCAAGAAACCCTCGCAACCATAGCTCAACTCGATACGCTTCTCCTCGGCGCGGTTTTTACGGATATAGTCGAGCAGTCGGCAGAAATCCTCGTTCGAGAGTTGCAATTCGGGATCATCGGCAGCACGTCCCGAAGGGAAGATTGTAAACAATCGCCACGCCTTGACACCAAGCGATATGAGCAACTCCTTAATCTTATCCAACTGCGACAGATTACGGCGATTAACGCACGTTACAACATCGAAGATAAAACCCTTGTCGGCACCCATCAATCGGATGGCATTTGTCGCAGCCTCGAAGCTACGGGCGTGTCCACGCATAAAGTTATGCTCCTCGTGCAGACCATCGAGGCTGACGGTTGCCGTATGCATACCTGCGGCACGCAAGGCGCGGTAACGCTTCTCGGTCATTGCCAAACCATTTGTCACCATACCCCACGGGAAACCACGCTCATATATGGCACGACCGCAACGCTCCAAATCGGAGCGCATCAGCGGCTCGCCACCCGAGATGATGACAAACACCTCGTGGGGATTTACGTGTGGCGTAATCTGATCCAACACGCCGAGAAAATCCTCCAGCGGCATATCCTTCTGCATAGCCTCCGAGCGGCAGTCGCTACCGCAGTGGCGGCAGTTAAGGTTACAGCGCAGCGTACACTCCCAAAAGAGCTGACGCAGGCGATGCTCCTTCACGCTCTGGTGCTTCATCACACGATACGCCTCCAACGCCAAACGGCGGCGTAGAGATAATTTCTGCTCGCTCATTACTTCTTCTTGAGTTTAATTGTAGCCTTATACTCTTTAAAAGTATCATTAAGCGACATATCCTCGATTCGTGGCTCCTCTACCATATCCTGCGGTGTGATGGTTACACTCTGAAAATCACCACCATTCTCCTCGCCATCGACATCAACAAAATCGATGGTTGTAATCCTGGTATCATCGGTTCTGAACACTCCCGTATAGAACAAGCTCGTATTCTCGTTAGACATATAGCTCTCTGTTTTGAGCTGGACGTTAGGCATACCTTTAATTGTACCGCTCATTATCACGTTGATACCCTTTATAGGATTTCCCGCCTCATCAGTCACAGTACCCCAATATCGAAAATTAGTAATCGGCGTACCATACTCATCGCTATGCTCCTCGCACGATGAAAAACCCAACAAGCCAATCACCGAGACACAGAGCAATCTTATAAGTTTATTGATTAGATTTTTCATTTCTTCTTCAATTTAATATTCGCACTTAACTCAAACTCTCCATTATCCCAACCATTGTCGCCCTCCTTTACTTGGGTCTTAGTCATATCATTGAAAGTAATTGTCTGGCTCTCGAACTCACCACCATTGGCCGTACCATCCACATCAATAAAGTCTATTGTTTTAAAATATGTAGATGGCGTGCGAAGATAAACCGTAGAGAAGTTGCCATCTTTATCCGTTTTAAGCGTGAGTGAGGCTAATGGAGTACCATTTATTGTTCCGTTCATCACCACATTTATGCCTTCGATGGGATTACCCGCCTCATCGGTAACCGTACCCATATACTTATAGTCGGCAGTAGGCGAGCCATAAGCCACAGCCCCACCCCCAGGGTCATCAGAACACGCTGAAAAACCCATCACACCCAGCACTGCCACGCTGAGCATTTTAGTAAGTTTTACAAAAAAGTTTTTCATAGTAGTAAAGATCTTAGGTTAGTCGGTACTAAATTAGAAAAAAAGAATAAAAAAAACAAAAAAAAGAATAAAAAAGCGAAGCCCGCAAACAAAAATCTGCGGGCGTAACTTAATATTCTACTGCGTTTTAGAACTTGAAGAAGTCGCGGGCGTTGTTGTAGCTGATGTTCTCAACCATCTGTCCGATGAAATCCAACTCGCTGGCGGGGAGGAGGCCTGCCTCAACGTCATTTCCGATAAGATTACACAACGTGCGGCGGAAATACTCGTGGCGAGGATAGCTCAGGAACGAGCGCGAATCGGTGAGCATACCCACAAAGCGGCTCAACAGGCCGAGCAACGACAAAGAGTTCATCTGGCGCTCCATACCATCCTTCTGGTCGAGGAACCACCAGCCCGAGCCGAACTGAATCTTACCAGCAGTCTCGCCATCCTGGAAGTTACCAATCATAGTGGCCACCATCTCATTATCGCGAGGATTGAGGTTGTAGAGGATAGTCTTGGTCAGCTTGCCCTGCACATCGAGGCGGTCGAGATACTTGGCCATATTCTTCGCAAGCGTGAAGTCACCAATAGAATCAAAACCCGTATCTACACCAATGGTCGCCATCTTGCGCGAGTTGTTATTGCGAATCACGCCAAAGTGGAACTGCTGTGTCCAGCCCGTCTCCCAATCCATAATGGCGAACTCAACGAGCATAGCGCTCTTATACTTGCGAAGCTCCATATCCGAGAGCTGCTCGCCACCATATACCTTTGCAAAGATGGCCTCAATCTCGGCCGCGGTGTAATCCTCGGCGTAGAACTCCTCAATACCGTGGTCACTCAGGCGGCAACCCACGCTCTCGAAGAAACGATGGCGCACACGCAGAGCATCAAGCAGAGTTGCAAACGAGCAAATCTCCACGCCCGACACCTCCGACAAGCGGTCAATATACACCTTGAAAACTGCAGGATTCTCCACAGCCATAGCCTTATCGGGACGCCACGTGGGCAACACCTTACACTCGAAGCCATCCTCCTTGCACTTTATATGGTGCTCCAAAGAGTCAATGGGATCGTCCGTAGTGCAGACAACCTCCACATTATAGCGGCGCATAAGTCCGCGTGCCGAGAACTCGGGCTGCTGCAACAGAGCCGAGCAGTGGTCGTAAATCTCGCGAGCGGTAGAGGGGCTAAGCAACTTCTCCACGCCAAAGGCGGTCTTTAGCTCGAGGTGAGTCCAGTGGTAGAGAGGGTTACGCATCGTATAGGGCACCGTTTCGGCCCATTTCTCGAACTTCTCCCAATCCGAGGCATCGCCCGTGCAGTAGCGCTCGGCTACGCCATTTGTTCGCATTGCGCGCCACTTATAGTGGTCGCCAGCAAGCCATATCTCCGCGAGGTTGCGGAACTGATGGTCGCGCGCCACATACTCGGGGTCGAGGTGGCAGTGATAGTCGATGATGGGCATTTTTGCCGCGTGGTCGTGGTACAATCGCTCGGCCGTAGGGCTCTGCAAAAGGAAGTTTTCGTCATTAAACTGTTTCACGGTCGTCTGATTTTCGGGTTTAACTACTCACAAATATACTCAATTTATCTTGCAATATCAATTCCGAGGATAAACTAATGACAAATTGCGTAGTTTTTTTTCGATTTGTTTTCGTATCTTTACACCACTAAAAACAATTTAACACAAACAATTATGGAATTTGAAGGCGTAGTTTATAAAATAATGCCCGCAACGAAGGGTACTTCGGCTCGCGGCGACTGGCAGCGTCAGGAGGTAATCTTCGAGTTGCCACAGGAGTTTTCACGCAAGATATGCGTAATCTTCTTCAACAAGGAGAGCGACGTAGCGCGTTTGCGCGAGGGTATGACCTGCACAGTATCGGTAAATATCGAGTCTCGCGAGTACAACGGCAAGTGGTACACCGACGTACGTGCTTGGCGTGTGCAGCCCAAGCAGGAGGAGAGCGCACCTGCAACTCCCCCGATGCCCGATATGCCTCCCTTTATGGAGGAGCCTCAATATGCATCGCCCGCATCGTCGGCAGCAGAGGTTGATGACCTGCCATTCTAATCAGGGTAATAGAAAAAAGCGAGTCAAGCAGTTTGCTGACTCGCTTTTTTATTTGTTGGCTATCGTCGCATCTTCGGGAATCGACAAATGGCCAAAAGTATGTCCCTCCGCCACATAAAGAGTCGTCAGCGGGTTATAATCGCAATAGAGATTATCCAACAACCTATTTTGGGATACATCAAGAGTTGTAAGTTGATTAGAACTGCAATCAACATATTCCAACGCAACATTCTGCAACAGGTCGAGCACGGTTATATTACACCCGCAACAAATAAGGTGTTTTAATTTCCTATTTTTTGACAAATCCAGCAACGGAGCATCTATCTCTCTTATCTCCAAGCGCTCCAAATTTGGAAAACGATGCAACGCCAAAAGGGCATCAGCATCTATTTTACCAATCTTTAAAACCAGCACCTTCTCCGCCTCGGCAGTAGAAATCTTCCCATCACCATCGGTATCTATTACCTCCGCCGCCCTTTTCCCGTGCTTATCATCGCCACCCTTCAAGGAGTCCACATTCTCTTTCTGGGTGTGCGATACATCTATATATTTAGCATCCCGCTTGATATTATTACAGCCAAGCATTGACACGATGAGTGTCAGCAGTGCCATATTTCGGAGAATTTGTTTCATTATAGATAGTTTTGAACTCTCACAAAATTAAACAAAAATCCCGAACCTTACACAGATTCGGGATTTTATACCTATATTTTGTAAATTACTCTGCCGAGGGAACTGACTCGGGAGTTGCTGTGCTCTGTACATCGTGCAACTCAACCTTGAACTCGAGTGCATCGTTAGGACCGATAGCACCGCTGCCGCTACCATATACGCCGTAGCCGAGCTCCGCGGGAATCCACAATGTAATCTGGCCACCCTTACCTACCAACTGCAAGCCCTCTGTCCAACCGGGGATAACACCTGAGAGGGGGAATGTAGCTGACTGACCACGCTCGTATGATGAGTCGAATACCTTACCGTCACGAGTCTTACCCTCATAGTCAACAGTAACCTTATCAGCTGCTGTAGGCTTAATGCTATCGTCACCCTTGCGGTCGATGCGATAGAGAAGGCCGCTCTCGGTCTTCTTCACGCCACGCTTCTTCTCAATCTTTGCCAACCAAGCCTCTGACTCCTGCTTGTTCTGCATAGGCAATACAACAGAGAAGTACTCGTTGATAATCATCATAGCACGGTGTGAGTCGATATCAGACTCGCCCTTTGCTGCTTCAACCATACCCTTGTTGAACCAGTAAGTCTGCAAAGGAATGTTAGCCTCGCGAAGACGTGTACCCATATCGTAACCATAAGCCGCAGAGATCTCCTTACGCTCCTCGTCGCTCTCGAATGTGTCGTAGTTAGTGAAGTCGATAGGCTGCTGACCGAGTAATGAATCGGGTACACCCAAACTCTTAACATAAGCATCTACACGGCCGGGGCGAACCTGCTGGAAGAAGTTGTTCAGAGTCTCGCCAACCTTTACCAACTGCTCGTCCTGTGTACCAGCCTTAACCTCAGTGTAGAGAGCCTTCTCTACAGATGCGCTGATAGCATCCCAGTCGAACTTCAAGTCGGGCATATTAGTTGTAACACCAAAACCGATGTCAGCACCTACTGCATACGATACTGAGTCGTACTTAGTCTTGCTACCCTTCTGAATCTTCTTGCCGCCATTGCCGCAAGATACAACAGCAACCGCACACAATGCGATTACCGCAGAATAAATAATTTTTTTCATCTTTTCAATCTATTTTTTGTAGTTCAAATATCCTTTATCACTATCGGCGACGCTTCACCTCGACAATGTTCAATTCGTAGCGCAACATCTCGTTAGGCTCAATCTCCTTCTGCTCATCACCCTGCGAGCCGTATGCCATCGAAGAGGGAATCCAGAGCGTAATCTTACCACCCTGACCAATCAGCTTCACACCCTCTCTAAGTCCATCTTGCAGACGTCCGACCTGTGTACGCAGAGTGTCGGCACGCTCCTCGGCGCGATCGACCTCCTTGCCCGCCATATTGGTTACGCGATAGGTGAAGGCTACGGTGTCGCGGTCGGAGTTAATCATTTGGCCCATATCGCCCAGCTCACCTACTTTATAAGTAAGGCCACTATTGGCACGCACCACAGCATTATCCGAGGCGGCCAAATCCGCGAGGTACTGCTCCTCGAATTTACGAACGCGCTCATAAACGTCGTAGTTCATATAGCTGAGCAGGAACATACGACCATCGTCGAAGCTCATCAGTTCCGTACCCTTGAGTACATCCTCGATACCAGCCATCACAGCGTCGGCACGCATCGTAGAGTCCATCTGCATAATATTGTAGGCAATATTCATTCCTACAACATAAGACAAAGAGTCGGCGCTATCCTCCAATTTGAAGGTTCGCTTCGCATTGCCGCCACACGCCGCGACGAGCAACGAGGCTACTGCAAATACACATATTACGATAGAATGTCTGCTCATTTCCAATCAAGTTGCGGTATTATATACCTATTTAATCGTGCAAAGATATAAAAAATTCATTTTTTCTATATATTTGCCGTAGAAAATAACCTATTATATCGAAATGAAGGTCGTAATTGACAACGCAATACCCTACATTCAGGGAGTTTTGGAGCCTTATGCCGAGGTGCTGTACCGCCCGGGAGCATCGTTCTCGGCCGATGATGTGCGCGATGCCGATGCACTTATCATACGCACACGCACACGCTGTGAGCGCGAGTTGCTGGACTCGTCGAGCGTAAAACTTATCGCTACGGCAACCATAGGCTTCGACCACATAGACCTCAACTACTGCCGTCGTAGAGGCATAGAGGTGGTAACGGCTGCGGGGTGTAATGCTGCGGGCGTTTTGCAGTGGGTATCAGCCGCATTGGCTATGCTCGCGAAGCGCGACGGCTGGCAGCCGCAGCAGCGCACGTTGGGAATCGTAGGCGTCGGAAACGTCGGAAAATTGGTCGAGCAGTATGCCCGCGCGTGGGGCTTTAACGTTCTGCGTTGCGACCCACCACGTCAGGAGCGCGAGGGTGGCGATTTTCGTTCGTTAGAGGAGGTTGTGACCAACTCGGATATTATCACCTTCCACACCCCGCTTGATAGTACGACTTACCATCTTATCAACGAACGCATAATATCGCTAATGCGCCCCAACGCTGTAATTATCAACGCATCACGTGGCGAGGTGGCCGACACGGCGGCACTGCTCAAGGCGCAGCAGAGTCTGATGATAGATGTATGGGAGCGCGAGCCCGATATTGACAAAAATCTATTGGCAAAGGCCGTCGTTTCAACCCCGCATATCGCTGGTTATTCGGCACAGGGCAAGGCCAACGCCTCGGCGGCTGCGGTGCGTGCCATAGCGGAGCGTTTTGCGTTGCCGCTAACGGAGTGGTATCCCCACGAGGTGCAGCGCGTGGAGCGTCAGGATATATCTTGGCAGAGAATGTGCGACACCATAGAGGAGCATTGCGACCTCGCAGCCGAGAGCGCCCGCCTGAAGAGTGGCGAGGAGGATTTCGAGGCTATGCGCAATAATTACCACTACCGAGAGGAGTATTTTTAATTAAAATTTGTATATTTGTAAGTCTATGCGCCGCGTGCAAGCGGCTTGAACTGACTCGATTATGATAAAATCATTACTCGCACCCTTAATTCGCTATGTTGCCAGCGATGACTTCACGCTGAGCCTCAAGAGATGGTATATGCAGACTCTTTCGCGATTGCCGTTAGGGTGTTTCTTTCTGCGCAAAATAAACCACACGCCTGCCCCGAAGCTCGAGTTGGAGGCCTTTGGTATGAAGTTCTCCTCGCGCATAGGTTTGGCCGCAGGCTACGACCGCAACGGCACGATGATAGATGCTATGGAGGCTACGGGTTTTGGCTTTGTGGAGATTGGCTCTATCACGCCCCACCCCCAGCGCAACGACTCGCGCCACTCGCTCTACAAGCTCGAGGGTGACCGCGCCCTGCTCTATAACTCTGAAATCGAGAGCGCTGGCGTTGAGCAGGTTATACGAAACATAAAGCGCCACAGCAGCCGCATAATCGTTGGTTGCAACATCGCCAAAGGTGCTATCACCGCACGCGAAAATGCCGCCATTGACTACCTGCGTCTGTTCCGTCCGCTATATCAGTATGCCGACTATTTTACCGTGAATATCTGCTGCAACACGGCCGATGCGACGTACGTTCCGCGCGACAGAGATGAGATTATGGCTATCCTCACGCCGCTATTTGAGTTCCGCCGCGGACAGAATCAATATCGCCCCATACTGCTGAAGATTTCGCCCGACCTTACGGACGAGGAGATAGATGTAATGACCGACATTATGCTCGACACGCCACTCGACGGCATTGTGGCTTGTGGTGGCACGACGGGACGTTACGGCTTGGATAACTCGAAGACTACGATGCACGCCTTGGGCCGAATCCCCGGCGCACTGTGCGGAAAGCCCCTCAAGGAGCGTTCGTTGGAGGTGGTGCGCCGCATACACGAACGTGCAAAGGGCACATATCCCATCATCGGTTGCGGAGGTATCTCCACGCCCGACGATGCGTTGGCTATGCTTGAGGCGGGAGCTACGCTCGTGCAGATAGGCACGGAGTACATCTACGGCGGAGGCAAGTCGATACGCAACATACGCGTAGGATTGAACGAGCGTCTGCGCAAGGCAGAGCAGCGCGCAGCAGAGGCGACAACAGAAAACACGCAAGAAAATGATTAAAGCAACAATCATAACCATTGGCGATGAGATACTTATCGGACAGATTGTAGATACCAACTCTGTCAGCATTGCCAAACATCTCAACACAGCGGGTATCACCGTACACGAAAAAATCTCAATCGGCGACACCGCCCAGCAAATCGAGCAGACTCGCGCGCGCGCCCTTGCGCAGAGTGAGGTGGTAATCATCACAGGCGGCTTGGGCCCCACCAAAGACGACATCACAAAACATACGTTGGCAAAGATATTTGAGTCGGCTATGCACGAGGATAAGCGCGTGGCCGACCACGTACGCACGATGTTAGAGCGTCGTGGCATAGAGTACAACGCTCTGAATCAGGGACAGGCTATGGTACCCGACTGCTGCACGGTGCTCTTCAACGCCCACGGCACAGCGCCGGGAATGTGGTTTGAGGATACGAAGGGACGTGTGACCATTTCGTTGCCGGGTGTACCCTTTGAGATGGAGCACCTGATGGAGGATGAGGTTATGCCACGCCTGAAGGCTCACTTCGCACTCCACGCCAACATTCACCGCACAATGATTACCTCGGGCCTGCCCGAGTCGATGCTTGCAGCCCGCATTGAGGAGTGGGAAGATGCACTCCCCGAAAATATAAAGCTTGCCTACCTGCCCGCTCCAAATATTGTACGTCTGCGACTCTCGGCCTACGACGCCGAGGATGGCGAGGCAATGCGTGCGCAGATAGACGCGGAGTTTGACAAGCTCTACAAGATAATCCCCGACCATATCGTAGGTTTCGAGGGCGCAACCGTTCAGGAGCTTATTCACAACATTCTTATAGAGAAAGGTTTAACCCTTGCCACAGCGGAGAGTTGCACGGGCGGAGCTATAGCATCGCGCTTTACGGCTATGGCTGGTGCGTCGGCCTATTTCTTGGGCGGCGTGGTGGCATACGCCAATGAGGCGAAGCGAGATATTTTGGGCGTGAACTACGACGACATCACCAGCTACGGAGCCGTCAGCGAGCAGGTGGCACGCCAGATGGCCGAGGGCGCACGCCGCGTAACGGGTGCGGACTATGCCATAGCAACTACGGGCATAGCAGGGCCTACGGGCGGCTCAGCCGAGAAACCCGTTGGCACGGTGTGGATGGCGGTTGCTACGCCCACGCAGACCATAGCGATGTTGCGCAACTGCGGAACAGACCGTGGACAGATTATCAATCGCGCCTCGGCCTATGTAATTGAGATGCTCTACAAAGAATTAAAGAAAGCCTAAAAAGATATGAAGAAACTTATTTTAGCACTGATTATTATTGCCATCGGCGGAGTTTTGAGCCACCTAATTGACCGCATACCTACCGATGAGCCTGCGACAGAAAACCACTCGGGCGAACTCGTCCGCGAATATATCTCCCCCACACGCATCGTATGGACCGAGCACGGCGAGAACATCACCAATATAGAGTATCTTTTGCGCGAGGGCAATGGTCAGGCCGACCTTACGAATAGCCACATATGCGTGGTGAAGAGCACCAAGACCGAGCACCCATCAATCCTACTCGACTTCGGACGCGAGTTGCACGGTGGCCTGCAGATTGTAACAGGTATGCCTGCTGACCACACTCCTATACGCGTGCGCATACGCTTTGGCGAGTCGGCAAGCGAGGCTATGTGCGAGATTGACGGCAAGAATGGTGCTACGAACGACCACGCCATACGCGACTTTGAGATGACCTTGCCGTGGCTCGGAGTACGCGAAACAGGAAATTCTGGTTTCCGCTTTGTGCGCATTGACCTTTTAGACGACAACCGCGAGCTACACCTCAAGGAGATACGCGCAATATCTGTTATGCGCGATATTGCCTATCGCGGCACGTTCGAGTGCAACGACTCTCGACTGAATCAGATTTGGCAGACGGGAGCAAGCACCGTGCATCTAAATATGCAGGAGTATCTATGGGACGGCATCAAACGCGACCGCTTGGTATGGATGGGCGATATGCACCCCGAGGTGATGACCATCAGCCACGTATTCGGACAAAACGAGGTGGTACCCAAGAGTTTGGACCTGCTCAAGAATGTAACGGCTATACCCAACTGGATGAACGGAATGTACACCTACTCGCTGTGGTGGATAATCGTACAGCGCGATTGGTATCACTTCCACGCCAACGAGGAGTATCTCGCCGAGCAACGCGACTATCTTGTTGGTCTATTGGATATTCTTCTCACGAAACGCATTGACGAAAACGGCTACGAAACCAGCGGTGGAGGATTCCTCGACTGGCCCTCGAATGCCAACCAACCCGCAATGAAGGCTGGCACGCAGGCGCTGATGATGATGGCTATAAAGGCTGGAGCGGAGCTTTGCGCACATCTTGGCGAAGAGGCAATGGCGACACGTTGCGAGGAGCGATATGCCAAGATGGAGGAGGTTGCACCGACAATTGTGGAGCAATACTTCCACAAAGCCGAGCACCCCACAGCCCCCGGCAGCAAGCAGGCGGCGGCACTGATGGCGTTGGCTGGTATTCTCGACGCCGATAAGGCAAACAATGAGGTGCTGACAGTGGAGGGCGCGCGTGGTTTTTCGACATTCTACGGATATTATATGTTGCAGGCGATGGCCAAGGCGGGCAACTACGAGGGTGCTATGCAGGTCATTCGCGACTTCTGGGGCGGTATGCTCGATATGGGCGCAACATCGTTCTGGGAGGATTTTAACATAGATTGGCTACCCAATGCCGCACCCATCAATGAGCTTGTCCCCGAGGACAAGAAGGATATTCACGGCGACTTCGGCGCATACTGCTACGAAGGTTTCCGCCACAGCCTCTGCCACGGCTGGGCATCGGGACCTACGGCGTGGATGATAGAGCACGTGCTCGGCGTGGAGGTTGTCGAGGCGGGCGGCAAGGTGGTACGCATCACGCCACACTTGGGTGACTTGCAGTGGGCAAAAGGTTCATTCCCTACGCCCTACGGCGACATCACAATCTCGCACGAGCGCAAGGCCGACGGAGGAGTAAAATCGAAGATTGATGCTCCGCGCGGCGTGAAGATCGTACGCGAAGAGTAGCAAATCTTGTCAAAAAAAGATAAAAAAAGAGGTTGTCCAACGCTGCGGGCAGCCTCTTTTTGTTGCTTAACAAACAATTATCTGAAAAAAATTAAAAAACTTTGGCTTTTGAATTTATTTTACGTATCTTTGCGCACCCTTATTGTGAGGGGATAAAAACTAAAACGTAAAAACAATGAGAATTTGCGAGATTACAGGTAAAACTGCAGTAGTGGGTAACAACGTTTCTCACTCAAACCGCAAGACCAAGCGTAAGTTCAACACGAACTTGAAGACTAAGCGTTTCTGGTCTGAGGAGGAGGGCCGCTGGTTCACTTTGAAGGTAACCACTGCCGGTATGAAAACTATTAACAAGAAGGGCTTGGCTGCCGCTTTGAAGGAGGCCGTTGCTCCTAAGAAGGTTTACTAAAAATTATTAAGGACAAATGGCAAAGAAAGGTAACAGAGTTCAGGTGATCCT
>JAZRLD010000019.1:0-6158 GCA_045646685.1 Alistipes sp.
AGACCAAGACGAATCTTGTTGCGCAGATATTTCGTAGTCTTGTTTGACGAATCCTCGCGGTAGGGTATATGTTTCTGCATAGCATACTCCACTATCTCCTTGCGTGTAGCGCACATCAGCGGCCGTACTACACGTCCCACCTGCTTATGGATACCCGTCAAGCCACGCAATCCCGTGCCGCGTAGCAGGTTGATGAAAAATGTCTCTATTGAGTCATCTATGTGGTGTGCAACAGCAATAACCGTGTATCCGTGCTTCTCGCACAGCTCTGCAAACCACGTATATCGCAGTCGGCGTGCGGCCATCTCCATCGACTCGCCCGTGCGCTCCATCTCGCCCACGGTGTCGAAACGCTTGTTATAACATTCGATGCCATACTTTCGCGCACGCTCCTGCACTAATATCTCATCCTCGTCGCTCTCCTGACCACGCAAACCGAAGTTGCAGTGTGCAACGCCCACGTTGTAACCGCTATTCACGCACAGCGACATCAACACCATAGAATCCACACCTCCCGATACGGTCAATAGTATCTTATCCTGACGCGAGAAGAGCTCGTGTCGAGTGACGTAATCTTGAAATTTATCTATCAACATTGTTACAAAACATTTACCTCGGCCTCAATCTCTACGCCGAACTTCTCGGCCACACGACTCTGCACATCGCGCGCCAAAGCCATCACCTCGCCGCCCGTAGCGCCGCCGTGATTAACCAATACCAGCGCCTGACGGTCGTGAACACCCACGTTGCCCGTGCGGTAACCCTTCATACCTGCTTGGTCGATAAGCCAGCCTGCGGCCAACTTACGTTTTTCGGGGTTAGCAACGGGGTAGTTAGGCATATTTTCGTACTTTGCCATTAGAGCCTCGGCAACCTCTGCGTCAACAATCGGATTCTTGAAGAAACTACCAGCATTGCCCAAGACGGCCGTGTCGGGTAATTTGCTGCGTCGGATAGCGCATACGGCCTCGCGTATATTTTTAAGTGTAGCACCTCCGCGTGCCTCCGTCTCGCGTGCCAAATCGCCGTAGCCGAGATTTACTTTTGGCTCTTTACTCAAGCAGAACTCAACAGAGGTAATAATAGCACGGCCACGTAACTCTCGCTTGAAGATACTGTCGCGATATGCGAAGCGGCACTCTGCGTTCGTAAGTGTGCAGTGCTTGCGCTCTACGGTATCGAAGTAGTGTACTCGGCTGATAACGTCTTTAGCCTCTGCACCATACGCTCCGATATTCTGCACGGGCGAGGCACCCACGTTGCCGGGTATAAGCGACAGATTCTCGGCGCCCCATAGCTCACGCTCTACGCACCACGCCACAAAGTCGTCCCACTCAACGGCCGACTCAACCTCTACGGTGAGCTGCTGCGCATCCTCGGTCAAAACCGTAATCTCGCGGCCCGCAGGGTTGATAAGCGTTCCCTCGAAACGCTTGGTGAAGAGGATATTGTTTCCTCCGCCCAATACGTACCAATTTTCGGGAGTGTTACCCTCCGCGAAAATCTCGTCAAGTTCCTCCTTGCGGTCGAACTCTATGATACAATCCGCCCGCTCCTCAACGTGAAAGCTGTTGAGGTCGCGGAGCGGATGGTCAAAATATTTTCTAATCATTTCTACTTTTTCTTTGCGTCAATCTCTGCGAGCAGAGCCTTTACAGCTGTCTCCAACTGCTCGTCGCGGCCTGTAACAACCAACTCGGGCGAGTTAGCAACCTTTACATCGGGCTCCAGCTGGTCGTTCTCGAGGTATGTGCCGTCAGCCTTGCGATAACCTACAACGGGAATACCGAATACCAACGAAGGATCCTGCAAACGCTCCCACGATACGCTGGTCATAGTTCCCGGTACGGGCATACCCACAACCTTACCGATTCCGCGGTGCTTGTAAACCCAAGGTGTACCGTGTGCGTTAGAGTAGTTAGCCTCGCAGGTAATCATAATCGAAGCCTTATTCCAACGGCGTGAGGGCATATCGCAAGCCTCCTTGCCACGAACAACCTGTGTGAGGTACTTCTCACCACTGAACAAAATCTCAATATCCTCGTGCATACGGCCACCACCGTTGAAACGTGTGTCGATAACAATACCGTCGCAGTGGTTGTACTTACCCAAGATGTCGGCATACATAGTGCGGAAGCTACCGTCAGCCATTGACTCAATATGTACATAACCCAAACGGCCACCTGACAAACGCTCCACGTCGGCTGCGCGCTGCTTAACCCAACGCTTGTAGAGCAGAGTGTTAAGACGTCCCTGCGAGATGGGGGTTACAACCTCATCCCAGCGGCTGCCGTCAGCAGGACGATAGATAGATACAAGTGTGCGAGTGCCAGAGATATGGTTGAGCAAGGGGAAGTAATCCTCACCCTCGAGGATAGCCTTGCCGTTAATCTTCTCGATTACGTCGCCAGCCTTAACCTTCGATGAAGCCTTGTCGAAAGGACCGCCTGCGATAATCTCGTCAATCAACAAACCATTACCCTTGCGGTTGAAGTCATAGATAAGACCGAGGTCGGCAGTCTGGTCGTCGCTCGATGTTGAGGGGTGTGTATAACGACCACCTGTGTGCGATACGTTCAACTCGCCGAGCCACTCGCTCAACATCTCTGCAAAGTCGTAGTTGTTGTCGATGTGGGGCAGGAAGCGAACGTAGTTGTCGCGCATAGCGTCCCAATCCACGCCGTGCATATCCTTGTGGTAGAAACGAGCCTTCTCCTGACGATATACGCGGTCGAACATATACTCGCGCTCAGCCGCACGGTCAAGCTCCATATCGCCACGAACAGCAATAGGTGTTGGAGCACCCGAGCCACCCTTGAGCTTCTTCATCTGTCCACCCAAGAGGAACATATTCTCCATCTTCTTATCCCACGCAAGTGAACCACTGCCAATAGAACGGTGCAGAGCTTTGTTGTCGCGCTTGCGCAAGTTCATCTGCCAAAGGTCGAACTTACCCTCGTAAGACATTATGTAGTAGAGGTTCTCACCCTTCTTATCCATTGTAAAGCTGCTCAATGAGCCAGAGTTGGGTGTGAGGCGAACGATGCGGTCCTCGATGTTGTCCAACTCGACAACAATATCCTCAACCTTGGCCTCGGGCTTCTTGTCTGCACCCTTGTCTGCACTCTTTTTCTCTGCCTCCTTGGCCTTCTTCTCAGCCTCGGTGTAGATTTCATACTCCTCCTTGCTCATCTGTGCAAGCTCATAAGCCTTGCGGTTGAGGTAGATAATCATCACGTCGTTGAGTGAGCCCCACGATGCGTGGCTACGCATACCATAGCGGTCAGAAGAGAAGAGGATAGCGTTACCGTCCAAAACCCACTGAGGCTCATAGTCGAAGTAACCTGTGTTTGTGAGGTTTGCAACCTTACCACCCTGTGCACTTACGATACCTACGTCAGAGTAGGGGTCGTGGCGGTTGCCTGTGTAGCTGAGTGCAAACCACTTATTGTCGGGTGACCACGCAAACTCCATCGAGCCGTCTGTTGAGTAGTGCTGTGAGCCGTCAGTAATCTGGCGTACCTTGCCTGTCTCGATGTTCTTAACCATCAAGCGGCAACGGCCCTCCACGTATGCCAGCTCCTTACCGTCGGGCGAGAACTGGGGCATTGTGCGGTCAATCTTGTCATCTTTAAAGAGGGGCTTCTCCTCGATAAGTGTAGCGTTGGGGAAGTTGGGATCCTCCGCGCGTGCAATCTTCGCGATGTAGATGTTCCAGTAACCGTTACGCTCCGAAGCGTATGCCAAAGTGCGGTTGTCGGCACCCCACGAGGGTGATGACTCCGACTGTGCGGTCTTTGTAATCTGCTTTGTTGTAGGATAATCTACGGCTGTAACGAAAATCTCACCACGTGAAACGAAAGCAATCTGCTTGCCGTCGGGCGATACTGCGCCACGGCTGCCACCGCTCACGCTGAGGCGTGATGTAAGGTTGGGATCCTCGTCAGATGTAATGGTTACGTCGAGCTTCTTGGGTGATGAACCGCTCATTGTGTAAATCTCACCATTGTAACCGAAGCACAATGTACCGTTGTTGGCCATTGAGAGGAAGCGTACGGGGTGAGTCTTGAAACGTGTCACCTGCTTTGTTGCCGCAGTGTTGTTTGCGGGCATAGACCATACGTTGAATGTGCCACCGCGCTCGCTGAGGAAGTAGATGCTCTTATCTGCATCAGCATATACGGGGTTGCGGTCCTCGCCAGCCCAGTCGGTGAGCTGCGTATGCTTGCCCGAAGCTGAGTCGTAGAGCCAAATATCGCGTGTGATAGACGATGTGTGGTGCTTACGGAAATCATCTTCGCCACCCTTGCGGTCCTGATAGAGGAACTGCTTGCCGTCGCGGCTGAAGTTGATAGCTTGCGCGGGAGTTGCCAACACGCGCTCGGGACGACCGCCATCAACATTTACAGCGTACAACTCGCCCATATAGCTCTTGGGGAAGAGTACGTTCGATGCGGGGTCGGCGATAGTTGCGCCGTAATAAATCTTCTTGCCATCGTTTGAGAATGCGTAGGGCTCCTCCTTTGCCGAGTGAGTAGTTACGCGCTTCGATGCGCCACCTGCGGCGGGAACGGTGAAGATATCGAAGTTACCGTAGCGGTTGCTCGCATAAGCGATTGTCTTCGAATCGGGTGACCATATGGGCTGCGAGTCGTGATTGTCGGTTGATGTCAGACGCACAGCCTCGCCACCTGCCGAGGGTACTACGTAAATGCTACCTTTATAGGTGAAAGCAATCTTCTGCCCGTCGGGCGAAATGGCTGGATAACGCATCCACAGAGGTGATGCTTGTGTAGCAAATGCAGCAAAGAGCATAGCTACGAGAAGTGAAAAATGTTTCATATTCGAGGTTTTTCTTAATGATTACTCTTTTTTGCGGCATAAAAATTTCCGCTATATGCGACAAAGTTAGAAAATATTTTGTAAATTTGGATAATTTTTAGACACAAGAGATTGTGAAGATTACCAACCTATATACAAAATTCAACAACGAACAGATAAAATTTTGAAATTATGTTTACCAAAGAGGATTTACAACAGATTGAGCAACACGGTTTGACTCAGGCTCAAGTCGAGCAGCAGATTGATAATTTCTGCAAAGGTTTTCCCTACTTGAAAATCGTTCGCGCGGCTGCAGCAGGCGATGGCGTGTTGGTTATGAGCGACGAGCAGATTGCTCAGGCTGAGGCGCGTTATGACGAGGCTGCATCTACATCGAAGATCGTAAAGTTTGTTCCTGCATCGGGTGCCGCTACACGTATGTTCAAGGAGTTGTTCGAGTATGTTAATGACGACAAGCGCACTCCCGGCATCGACCGTTTGTTGGACAACATCGAGAAGTTCGCTTTCTGGCCCGAGCTCGCGGAGCATATTATGCCCGATTCACCCGACGAGGAGATTGTGGAGTCTATCGTGAAGACAGGCCTTTGCTATGGTGCGAAGCCCAAGGGTTTGGTTACGTTCCACGCCTATGCTGACGGCAACCGTAAGGCTGTTGAGGAGCATTTGGTTGAGGGTGCGTTGTATGCACGCTCTGGCGATGAGGTTTATATCCACTTCACCGTTTCTGCCGAGCATATGGAGGGCTTCAAGGAGGTACTCGCTGCAAAGCAGTCGTTCTATGAGGAGCGTTTCGGCGTGAAGTATAATGTATCGTTCTCGGTGCAGAAGCCTTCAACTGACACTATCGCCGTAAATCCCGACAATACACCTTTCCGCACAGATGAGGGTAAGCTCTTGTTCCGCCCCGCAGGTCACGGTGCTTTGATTGAGAATTTGAATGATATTGATGCTGATATTATCTTCGTTAAGAATATCGACAACGTAACAACCGACGAGCGTCGTGGCGACACCGTTAAGTATAAGAAGGCGTTGGCTGGTTTGTTGCTTGAGTTGCAGGAGCAGGCTTTCGAGTATTTGAAGGTCTTGGAGGTTGGCGGTGCTGACCTTGAGCCTATTGCAAAGTTTATCGAGGAGAAGCTCTGCGTTAAGTTGCCCGAGGATTACAATAGCGAGTTGCTCAAGGGCGTGCTTAATCGTCCTATCCGTGTTTGCGGCGTTGTGCGTAATCAGGGTGAGCCCGGTGGTGGTCCTTTCTGGGTAGATGGTGGCGATGGCACAGAGTCATTGCAGATTGCCGAGTCGAGCCAGATTGCTCC
>JAZRLD010000020.1:0-25166 GCA_045646685.1 Alistipes sp.
ACTGTTATTTCAATAATATTTCTAACTTTGCAAGTTATAACGCGCATTATGCGCGTGCGAGCGCATCGCCCCAGCGCGAAGCATACGCGTAGGCGCGTGGGAATTTGCCCAATAAAGGGGCGATAGATTGCCCAGCAAAAAGGTGGATTGCCCGCCCTGCAAGGAGATTATAACAAACCCTTGTAAGGAGTGTAATAAACCCTCGCAAAGAGTTTAATAACCCTTGCAACTACGAAGATTAGCAAAAGGACCTAACTCATAGAAAAATGCTTGAAAAATTAGCGAAACAGACCGCCATCTACGGCATCAGCACCATTGTCGTGCGACTGCTCAGTTACCTGCTCACGCCTCTCTACACGCGTGTGTTTGGTCAGGCAGCCTACGGCATTGTGACAGATGTCTATGCGCTCATACCCTTTGCGCTGGTGCTCTTGTCTATGGGCATGGAGTCGAGTTACTTCCGCTTTGCCGCTAAGGCCGAGGCCGAGGGTGGTGCTGAGAGTGAGATAAAGGCGAAGAAACGCCATCTCTTCGCTACAACGTGGGGAGCAACGCTTGTCGCCTCGTCGCTCTTTTTTGTGGCGGTAGTTCTTCTGCGTGAGCCTATCGCTCGGTTGATGGGCGAGGCCTACGTTGGTCACGAGGAGTATGTTGTGCTTGTCGCTTCGATTATCCTTTTCGATGTGGCGACGATGATTCCTTTCTCGCGCCTGCGTGAGCAGGGCAGAGCGATGCGTTTTGTCACATTGAAGGCGTGCAACGTGGTTATCAATGTCTCGCTTGCCGTTGTTTTTCAGGCTGTCGGCCTGTTCGAGACGGCCTTTGGTGTGGGGTGGGTCTTTGTCACCAACCTTGTGGCGAGCGTGGCAACATTCCTGCTTATCCTTCCCACCACAGAGCGCACCCTGCCTCGTATTGATGGTGCTCAACTGCGTCGCATCCTCATCTATTCGCTACCGTTGCTCGTCGGCGGCATAGCGGGTACGGCCAATGAGTTTATCGACCGCCAGATGATTAAATACCTCCTGCCCGAGGATATTTCGATGGCGCAACTCGGCATCTATGGTGCTATCACGAAGATTGCCGTTGTTATGACCCTCTTTACGCAGATGTATCGCCTCGCGGCCGAGCCTTTCTTCCTCTCTAACTTCACGAAGGAGGAGTTTGTAGAGTCAAATGCCGCCGCCTTGAAATACTACATGATGGCCTCGATGATGATTTTCCTCGGTATAGCCCTCTTCCGCGATGTTTTTGCGTTGATTGTGGGCCGCGACTTCCGCGAGGGAATCTTCATTCTGCCCGTAATTCTTGGCGGTAATATTTTGGCGGGTGTGTGGCTCAACCTCTCGTTTTGGTATAAGCGTGAGGAGAAGACCCGCTTCGCCGTATATGTCACCTTCGTGGGTCTGGCCTTCACGGTTGCAATGAACCTGCTGCTCCTGCCCCGCTGGGGTTACTACGGAGCGGCCTGGGCACGCTTCATCGCCGAAGCGGCAATGGTGGGCGTGAGCTACTACCTTAATCGCCGTTACTTCCCCACGCCCTACGATGTGCGCCGCATCGCCGAGTATGTCGTGTTAGGCATAGCGCTCTTTGTCTTGAGCGAGGCTCTGTTGCCGTATGTGGGCGAGGGCGTGCGCTACGGGGTGAATATCGTAATCTTCGCATCGTTTGTAGCCTATGCCGTATGGCGTGAGAAGATTGATTTGAGAGCTATGATGCGCTCCGTACTACGTAGAAAAAACTAAAAAAAGATATTATGAAAGTAAAAATCGTAAACAATTCGCGCCACGCGCTACCCGAGTACCAGACACCCCTCTCTGCGGGCCTTGATATCCGTGCTAACCTCGATGAGAGCGTAACACTTCGCCCTCTTGAGCGTGCAATGATTCCTACAGGCTTGTTTGTTGAGTTGCCCGAGGGTTGCGAGATGCAGATTCGTCCCCGCAGTGGCTTGGCTGCCAAGCACGGCATTACCGTGTTGAATTCTCCTGGCACTATCGATGCCGACTATCGGGGCGAGATTAAGGTTATCCTCGTCAACCTGAGCAACGAGCCCTTCACCATCGAGTCGGGCGAGCGCATCGCGCAGATGATTGTTGCCCGCTACGAGCAGATTGAGTGGCAGCCGGTCGAGGAGCTTGGTGCTACCGAGCGTGGTGCTGGCGGCTTCGGCTCAACAGGTAAGTAAATGCAAAATTCATAATTCAAAATGAAAAAGTTACTTTTTGCAATTATTGTCGTAGCAATCTTTGTCGGCTGTGGTCAGCAGGCTAATCCGACCAAGCCCCGCCGCGTGGAGATGAAGACTACCGCTGGTGACATCGTTTTGGAGCTTAGCGACCTTACGCCTATCCACCGCGACAACTTTATGCAGCTTGTTGAGGAGCATTACTTCGACTCGCTGTTGTTCCACCGCGTCATCGAGAACTTTATGATTCAGGGCGGTGACCCCCGCACTCGTGATATTAGCGGCAAGGAGTTCTTCGCAGATGGTCCCGAAACGGGCAATCCCCGCTATTGGGAGGATATCCCCGCCGAGATAAACTTCCCTACGCTCTACCATAAGCGTGGCGCACTTGCGGCGGCACGCGAGGGCGATGATGTCAATCCCGAGCGACGCTCGTCACGCACGCAGTTCTATATCGTTTGGGGCCGCACCTTCTCGGATGAGCAACTCGACGCCCAGCAGCAGCGCATCACGCGCTCTACGCAGGGCAAGGTTACACTGCCCGACTCTATCCGCGAGGTGTATAAAACCGTTGGTGGTACACCCCACCTCGATGGACAATATACCGTTTTTGGTCACGTCGTAAGTGGCTTGGATATTGTCGATAAGATTCAGCGTTCGGCAACCGACTCGCTCGACCGCCCCGTTGAGGATGTACGCATCCTGAGCGTAAGAGAGCTAAAGTAAATTAGCGGGATTGTAGGTGTGAAAAAAGTATAACACTTATAGCACTTATAACACTTATAGAAGGAACAATGAAATTTGCCGACATCATAGGCCAGCAGGCCCTTAAACGCCACCTCGCCGAGAGTATCGACCGCGGCCGCATCAGCCACGCCCAGCTCTTTACGGGTGCGGCGGGTACGGGTGCCTTGCCGCTGGCCATAGCCTATGCGCAGTATCTCAACTGCCCCAACCGTAGCGGTGGCGATTCGTGTGGCGTCTGCCCCAGCTGCCAGCAGATATCCGCGCTGGCTCACCCCGATGTTCACTTTGTCTTCCCCGTGAACAAGCAGGGTAAGAAGTCGGGCGAGGTTGTGCTGAGCAGCGACTTTATGCCCTTGTGGCGCGAGATTATGATCGACACCAATGGCTACTTCACTCGCCAGATGTGGTACGACCGTCTGGACTTGGGTAAGACCTTGCAGGGTATGATTTCGGCTAAGGAGGCCGACGAGATTATCCGCCGCCTCTCGTTTAAGTCGTTCGAGTCGGAGTATAAGGTTATGATTGTGTGGCTACCCGAGACGATGAACGAGGAGGCCGCCAATAAAATCCTCAAAATCCTTGAGGAGCCGTGGGAGAAGACCATCTTCCTCTTGGTTAGCGAGCGCCCCGACCGTCTGCTGCAAACCATTCTTTCGCGTACGCAGGAGATGGCCGTGCCGCGCCTTACGGTCGAGGATTTGATGCCTCTGTGTGAGGGTGATGAGCAGCAACGCCGCAATATCGCGCGCTTGGCTGCGGGCGATTTGATTGAGATGCGCCGCCTTGCTGGTGGCGACGAGGACGCCGTGCGCGCAGAGAGCTTCGATCTGTTCTGCCGCCTTATGCGCCTCTCATATAACGATAAACACCTCGAGCTTATCGACTGGGCTGACGAGGTGGCTACGCTTTCGCGCGAGCAGCAACGCTCTATGCTTCTGCACGCGGCGCGTTTGTTGCGCGAGAGCTATATGCTCCACGCCGGTTTGGGTAGCATCAGCTATCTGTGGGGCGAGGAGGCTAAGTTCTGTAATAACTTCGCCCCCTTCATCGGTAACCAGAATATTGAGTTCCTGATAGGCGAGATTGAGACGGCTATGCGCCAGATTAGCCAAAACGGCAATGCCCGCATCGTCTTCACGCATTTTGCCCTCGCCGTCAGCAAACAGATAAACCGCCTGCGCTGATGAGTCGCGTGGTACTGCTTACGGGCAGCAATGCCCCCCAGAGCGAGAGTGTGTTGCACCGCACCGCCGATATCCTCGCACGCCGTGTGGGGGAGGTGGAGCAGGCTTCGCAGATTTACACCTCCGAGCCGTGGGGCTTCCACGCCGAGGAGTTGTTTTCGAATCAGGCGCTGATTCTGCAAACCTCGCTCTCGCCCATCGAGGTGCTCGATGAGGCTCTTGCTACCGAGCAGGAGGTGGGCCGCGATAGAGCGAAGGAGCAGGCCGAGAAGAGTCTTACGGGCGAGCGTTACGCCTCACGCGTGGTGGATGTGGACGTTATGTTCTACGACGAGGAGATTATCGACACCCCGCGCTTAAAGGTGCCGCATCCGCTCTTGCACGTTCGCGAGTTTGCTTTGCAACCGCTGTGCGAAATTATGGGCGACTACCGCCATCCCGTGTTGGGCAAAACGCTCAGCACCATTTACGAAGAGTTGAAGGGCCAAGGCCCAAAAATATAGAGTATGAAAAGATTTTTTAGAAATACAGCCCTGTTGCTTGTGGCGTGCATTGCGCTGCATAGCTGCTTTAAGGATACGGTGAGCTACACCCGCTTCAATCTGGCCGTTTACGACCAAACAACATCCGAGGCGGCCTTCGTTCACACCGAGGAGCTTGACTCCTACGCCTTCTATGCCGACACCACCGATTGGTATATCGCCTCGTGGGAGGACGCCGTTGCCCACCGCATAACAAACAAAACTACGGGACAGACGCTCGACGTGCCCGATGTTGTTGGTGAGTTCAATGCCGAGCAGCAGTACCAAACTACGCTTCAGCTCGAGCAACCTATCTCGATGCTGGTTGTGGTTAATCCCGCGTTGAAGCTCTACGCCTACCGTAAGTATGAACTTCCCGAGAATCTCGCCGAGATACAAGCCAAACTCTATATGGCTGCGTGGCGTCCTACGCATAGTTCATCGGGTTGGATTGTGGTAAACCGCTTCTATACGACCGAGGAGGAGAATCCTGCTGATGAGCCTGTAATCGAATAATACTTAGCAAGATGATAGAACAGAACAGATATAACTTTATGCCCGCACGCTTGGCTTCGGCCATCGTGCTGCTCCTCTTTGGTGGAGCATTCCTTTCGCGTTGTGCCTCTATCGGCTCACCTACGGGTGGCCCGAAGGATACTCTGCCACCGACCATTGTGTCGATGACTCCCGAGCAGAATGCCACCAACTTCAAGAGCGACCGCATCTACATCGCCTTCGATGAGTATGTGCAGTTGAAAGATCAGCAGAAGGAGATTTTCACCTCACCCGCTATGCGCAAGAAGCCGAAGGTTTCGCTGCGTGGTCGAGGTATTTATGTCGAGATTGAGTCTGACTCGCTGGAGCCGAACACTACCTACGCTATCGAGTTTGGCTCGTCGGTTGCCGACAATAACGAGGGTAACCCCTACTATGGCCTGCGCTACGTTTTCTCTACGGGTGGCGATGTTGACTCGCTGGTAATGTCGGGTTATACCGAGGATAGCGGTACGCTCGACTCTATGGGCCGCACGTTCATCTACTTCTTCGATGCCGACTCTGTTGAGGTGCCCGACACCTACGACTCAACGATGTTCAAGTATAAGCCCTCGAAGATTGCCCGCGCGCAAAACAATGGTATCTTCATCGCGCAAAACCTCAAGCCCGTGAACTATCGTGTCTATGCCTACTACGATAGCAACGACAACCAGTCTTACGAGCCATCTATCGATCAGATTGGCTTCCTCGACAGCGTCTATAACCCCGCCAAGATGCCCGAGTTTGTTGTCTGGTACGACTCTGTGCGCCGTTACTACTCGGCCGATCCGCAGCTCTATCTGCGTATGTTTACCGATGTGAGCTTCAGTCGCCAGTCGCTCAAGGAGTCGCAGCGCCCCGAACAGCATAAACTCCTGCTCCATTTCGGTGCTCCGCGTCCCGAGATTAAGAAGTTGGAGTTTGAGGGCATCCCCTCGGAAAATATTGTCATCGAGCCCATCACCGAGGGCCGCGATACGCTGGCTTTGTGGTTGGGTGTTGAGTCGGATAAGCTACCCGACACGCTGCGTGGCTCGATAACATATATGAAGCACGACTCTGTACGCGTTCTCCGCGAATCTACCGAGGAGTTGTCGCTCGCGTGGCGCCGTGTCGAGTCGCGTGAGCAGGAGCGCGAGCGCGAACGTCAGGAGAAGGCCAAGGCTAAAGCCGAGGCCGAGGGTAAGGAGTGGCGCGAGCCCCCACGTCCCTCTACCTTCAAGATTGTAGCCCCCACCACCAAGGCCGAGGTTAACCCCGAGCAGGATTTGGAGATGGAGTTCGCCACACCCCTCACACGCTTCGACTCTACCTCTGTCGAGCTGCTGTCGTGGAGTCAGAAGAAGGATACTCTGCGCGAGCGCGTAACCTTCATTGCAGACTCTATCAGCCCGCGTAAGTGGCGTCTGCGTTCACGCTGGTTGCCCGAGCGCGAGTATAAGCTATATATCCCCACCGATGCACTTGCCGACATCACGGGCGAGGGTAACGACTCCATCACGCTCAACCTCACCGTTGCCGACATCGAGAAGTTCGCTACGCTGAAGTTCAACGTCATTCCCCGTACCCCCGATGCTGTGTATATCGTGCAGTTGCTCGACTCGTCAAATAAACTCCTGCGCGAGTTGCGAGACATTGGCGGCGGTAACCACACCATCAACTACGTTGCTGCGGGCGATGTGCGTATGCGTATCATCGAGGATTTGAACGGCAATGGCAAGTGGGATTCGGGTAATATGGTCGAGCGTCGTCAGAGCGAGCGCTCCGAGTTCTATAAAAATGACAAAGAGGAGGAGCTCTTCACCACCAAGACAGGCTGGGAGTTTGAGTTCACATTCGATATGCAGAAGATTTTTGCTCCCGTCACTATGCAGGAGCTTATCGAGCGTTTGGATAAGCGCGAGATGGTGCGCCTGCAGCAAGAGGAGGAGCGTCGTCGCAAGGCGGCAGCTAATAAGAGTAATGAGAGTGGACACAACCATAACAACAACGCTATGGGCGGTATGAGTGGTATGGGAGGCCTCGGCGGTATGATGGGTGGCTCGGGTTCGGGCAGCGGCTCATCTATGCAGAATATATCAGGTTTGGGAAGAAGATAAAGATGATGAAGATGAAGAATCATATATTGAAAACATTGTTGCTCGTCTTGGCCTTGGGCTTTGCCCTGCAGGCCTCTGCGCAGCACACCTTTGGACTGTCGGGAGGTGCAGGCGCCTTCACCGCGCGCCTCTACCCCGAGCAGAGGATGCGAATGAATATCGGCTCACCTAATTTCGGCCTTTCGTGGCGCTACTACTCGTTGCCACGCTTCGTGGGTGCTGTGGGTGCCGATTTGGAGTATATGCAGCGCGGCTACTCTTTCGGTTATGCCTACTCCTCTTCTATGGACGAGAATGGTATGGAGCAGCGCGAGTATTACTACTACACACGTCGCCTTAACACTATAATGTTGCCTTTGGTTTGGCAGCCGCACGTCTATCTGGCCAAGAACCATATCCGCCTTTACCTCGAGGCGGCCTTCACCCTGTCGTATAACTTCGGTGGTGACTACGAGTACGAGGATACGGGCAATGGTGGCGACTACGAGTGGAAGAGCGTGCGCGACAACCGCTTCAACTATGGCCTTGCGGGCGGTGGCGGCTTCGCCCTGCTCTTCGGTCGTTATGAGTTTGGTCTGCGTGCCCGCTACTACTTTGGCTATGGTGACATCTTGCGTAACCGCAACAAGTATTACGACAACGCGACCGACGGCGCGGAGAATCCCTTTAAACTCACACCGTTGCGCTCGCCGCTGGATAATATCAACCTGAGCCTCACGCTTGCCTACCGCTTCAATAAGGATGGCTTCGATGAGTGGTTCTTCAAACCCAAGAAGCGCGACCGCTCAAAGCGCGAGTTCAACTTCTCGCACGCCGGCGATACGAAGGCAAGTGGCAGCACACGCCGATAATGGATTAAAAACGAATAAACGAAAATAATAAACAATGGAAGCAGTACAGACTACACGTCAGCAGAAAATCTCGCGCCAGATTCAGCGCGACATCGCCGAGATTCTCCAAAAGGAGGGACAGGCTATCTCAAACGGTGCTATGATTACCGTCACTACCGTGCGCGTATCGCCCGACTTTGCCTATGCGAAGGTCTATTTCAGCATCTTCCCCTTCACTCGCAACGAGGAGATTATGGCCTCTTTGGAGAAGAACAACTGGTTTATCCGCCGCGAGTTGGGTAAGCGTATCCGCAACCAGCTCAAGATTGTGCCCGAGTTGCAGTTCTTCCTCGACGACTCGTTGGAGTATATCGAGAATATCGACTCACTCTTGAAGGAGGATTAGTCCCCGTTGCACCCCTGCTAATGCGTGTTACACGATGAGCCTTAATCTTAAATATCTGATAGCTGCCCGCTATGTCCGTTCGCCGAAATCCCATTCGGTCATCAACATCATCTCGGGCGTGAGCATCGTAGCTATGGCTGTACCCGTTGCGGCCATCGTTCTGTTGCTCTCTATCTTCAACGGCTTGGAGGATATGACGCGCGAGCAGTTCCGCTCGGTAGATCCCGATGTGACCATCACTCCACAGCAGGGTACAACCTTTCCTCTCGCCTCGCTCGATGCGAAGGCGTTGCGCTCGGTCGAGGGCGTTGAGGCCTTGTCGTTTGCTTTGGAGCAGAGTGCTCTTGTTGAGGCGAAGGGCAAGCGTGCTATTATCACCGTTACGGGCGTTGATAATGAGTATAAGCAGGTTATCCCCATAGCCGACAATATCATCACAGGCACCTTCACCCCCTCGCTCGACGAGGCCGATTGCATTGTGGCCTCAAATGGCGTTATGTACGATTTGGATATGCTCAATAGCTCCTCTATTGGCCAGACTCTGCGCCTCTACGCCATCAATCGCTTACGCATATCTACTCTGCTGCCTATCGGTGGCTATACGCGCCGCGAATTGCCACTCACGGGTATCTACACCTCTACGGTGAATGACTCCCACGCTACGGCCATAACCTCGTTGCGTGCCGCACAGAGCCTCTTTAACTATCCCGACCGTGCCTCGTCGGTGCTTGTCAAGATTGCGGCCGATACCGATGCTAACGACGTCGCCAAAGCGTTGCAGAGCGTTGCTGGCGAGGAGTTCAAGGTGCGCACGCGCGAGCAGAGCAACTCAATCTACCGCCTTATGGCGCTCGAAAAGTGGGGCGTCTTCTTTATCGCTATGCTTGTTATGGTCATCGCTTCGCTCTCTATTGTGGGTACGCTGGTGATGGTTATGATTGACAAGCGCGACGATATGCAAACCCTCCGCACGTTGGGTGCTACGCGCCGCTTCGTGTGCGATATATTCATCAGCGAGGGTCACCTTATGGCCTTCATAAGCCTTATCATAGGCCTTGTTTTGGGTGTTGTGCTGGCCCTGGCACAGCAGATTTTCGGTTTTGTGGGTATCGACGCACAGACGCTGCTCATCAACGCTTACCCCGTGCGCCTCAGCCTTGTGGATGTTGCCCTGACGGCTGTGGCCTACATAATTATCTCCTACGTGGTAATAAACCTTACGGTGCGAGCCGTTATGGATAAAAATAACGCATAATGAAACATACGTTTACAATACTTCTCCTCGCTGTTGTGGCCCTTATGACCGCCTGCAATAAGCCCAAGGAGATTCCCGATAAGGATCTTGGAGCCATCTTCCGCGATGCTATGCTCGTGAATGCCTATTTGGCCATCAATACGGGTACGGAGCTCGATTCGTTGAGGGTGTATGAGCCTATCTTTGCACGCTACGGCTATACGGCCGAAGATGTGCAGTACACCATTCACAACTTCTCGCGCCGCAAGAGTGCCAACTTGAGCGATGTTGCCGAGTATATGATTCTTCTGCTCGATCGCGAGGCCAATGCCCTGAATCTTCAGGTTGCTAAATTGGATACCGTCGAGAATGTCGCGCGCCGCCGTTTCACGAAGGTTATGCTGGCCGACACCGCTATCAACGTGCGTAAGGAGGCCGACTCTCTGCGCTTGCGCTTTGTCGTAGAGCCTGTCGTTGCGGGCACATACAATATCAGTGCAAAATATACACTCGACTCGCTCGATAAGGCTACGGGCCGCCGCTATCGCGTCTATTTTCAGCGTCGTGATAGCTCCGAGCGCTCTATTGCCAATGGCCTTATCCAGCGCCGTAAGGGTGCTTCGTTTGACCATAGGTATGAGATTATGCCCGACGATACCTCTTTCGTGCGCCTTGTGATTGAAATGGCTCACTTTGCCGACCGCAAGCAGAAGGCCACAACGCGTATGCTCATACACGATATGAAGGTAACCTATACACCACCCCTTGAGAAGTGCGTTGAGATGCTCTTCAACGAGCAGAGCAATATGCGCATCTTCTCCGACACGCTTATCCACGCCATCGAGGAGGGGGCACGCCAATAACTATGCGCCGCATCGCAGCACACTTTCTGGTCGATTGTGGCCGCGTTGTGCCACACCCCGTTGTTACTCTCGACGACGAGGAACGCATCGTGATCCTCGAGCAGTGGCAACAGTTGGACTCGCTCTCTTCGACCGAGTTCTACGCGGGCGTTCTCTGCGCTGGTTTTGTCAATGCACATTGCCACCTTGAGCTATCCTACCTGCGTGGTGCTATTGCCCGCGGTACGGGCTTTGCTGGTTTTGCTCGCGCCATAGGTCAAGTGAGGGGTAACTTCTTGGCTGAGGAGCGTCAGCGCGCTCTGCAAGCTGCCGATGCCCGTATGTGGAGCGAGGGTGTGCAGGCTGTGGCCGACATCGTAAATGATGATAGTTCGTTCCAGCGCAAGGGGCAGAGCAAGATATATTATAAGAGTTTTGCCGAACTCTTTGGCCTGAATAGTGTTGCCGACGCTGTAAAACATCTCTGCACGCTGCCGAACTGTTCGCCCACGCCGCACTCTATCTACTCGGTGCAGGACGAGGCTTTTCGCTCGGTAGCTGAACTCGCGGCCGATGCGCCACTCTCTATACACTTTATGGAGTCGCCCGACGAGGCGGCTTTGTATAACGGCGAGGGTTCGCTCGCTGCGTGGTATGAACGTATGGGCTGGGCGTGCGATTTTCTGCACTACGGCTCGCCCGCACGGCGCATAACAGGCTCTTTGTCAGAGGATAAACGCCTGATATTGGTGCATAACTGCTGTGTTGCGGCGAAGGATATTGAGCTGATAAACAACCATTTTGTAAACCCCGTTGCGTGGGTATTATGCCCCCGCTCGAACGACTATATATCGGGCCTGAAGCCCCCCGTTGAGCTCCTGCGCCGCCATAGCGATATGATTTGCATCGGCACCGACTCGCTCGCATCGAATGACTCGCTCTCGATTATCGAGGAGCTGAAGATGTTTGAGGGCGTACCCCTTGTCGAACTTGTAAAGTGGGCCACAATAAATGGTGCACGCGCCTTGGGCGTGGATAAGGAGATTGGCAGCGTGGAGGTAGGCAAGCGCCCCGGTTTGGTACTTATCGAGGGTGTGGAATATGCTGATGGCCTGCGCCTTACGTTGCACTCTACATCGCGAAGAATAATATAATTATGAAGAAGATATTGTTTTTTATCCTTCTTGCCACCACACTCTGCGTGGCCTGCAACAAGGATAATGTCATAACCGCCGACCTACCCGTCATCACGCTTGAGGATGACTCAAATGTCTATACCCTCAAGTATGGCGAGTCGCTGACGCTTACCCCTTCGGTCAAGAATGCCGACCGTTATACGTGGATTCTCGACGATGAGGTTGTCGCGACCACACTCTCCTATACATTCCGCGCCACCGAGGTGGGCTCCTTCTATCTTACCTTCCGCGCCGAGAATGAGTCGGGTAAGGCCGAGCAGCAGATGCGCATCGAGGTTATGGAGTTATTGCCACCCGCCATTAGCTTTGCGCTTGACAGCGAGGGAATTATGACTATCGCTGCTAACCGCGAATATACCCTCGCACCCGATATTCTCAATGCCGAGGAGGCTACTTTCGACTGGAGAATCAACGGCCAAAGCGTCTGCTCGCAGGCTACATATACAAACACTTTTACTGCGGGCGAATACGATTTGTCGCTCACTGTCACCAATGCCGACGGCACCGCTACGGAAAATATCACCCTTCAGGTCGTTGACCGCCTCGCCGGCCGTGCCTATATCCCCACCGAGCGCAACGTGCCCCTTGGCCGCACGCTCTACCTCGCACCCACGCTCTGCAACTTCTCTGCTCCGACCTATGCTTGGGCGGTGAATGGTGTGGTGCAGTCGTCGGATGAAATCTTCGCATTCACCCCCTCTGCCGAGGGTAATTATAACGTAATTCTCACCCTCACCGACGCCGATGGCTATACACTCTCTACCGACATCGCTGTCGTCTGCTGTGCCGCCGAGGGCGCATATAAACGCACCCCCACAGCCGAGAGCAAGGCTACGTGGAGCAAGGTCTATGAGTATATGCCCGCGCCTGGTCAGTTCATCAACGAGAATAAGTCAGGCTTCGATGGCATCACCACCGCCGAGCAGGCTCTCGCCTATGCCGAGCGTCGCCTCACCGAGGGCAAATATCTCTCGCTTGGAGGCTGGGGCGGATATGTTGTCGTCGGCTTCGACCATAGTGTGGAGAGTGGCGACGATTACGACTTCAGTATCTCGGGAAATATGTTTACCGACTCCTCAGAGGCGGGTATTGTGTGGGTTATGCAGGACACCAACGGTAACACTCTGCCCGATGATGAGTGGTACGAGCTGCGTGGCTCGGAGTGGGGTAGTGCCAACCATAGCCAGCATTACGCCGTCATCTACTACCGTCCTGCGGCGGCGGGTATGAATGTGCAGTGGTCCGATAACCGCGATACGCAGGGACGCATCACGCGCAACAATACTCATACGCACGACTACTACTATCCCGCGTGGATTGACGCCGTGAACTATACGCTCTGTGGCTCGGTGCTTGCACATAATACAGTCGTCGATGGCTCTGGCCGCTACCTCAATAACCCCTATGCGTGGGGATATGCTGATAATGAGGGTAGCGACGCCGAAGCCTCGGCAGGCAGTGGCGAGGCTGCGAAGTGCTATTTCAAGATTTCCAATGCCGTCAATCGTGATGGCACGCCTGCCGATTTGCAGTACATCGACTTCATAAAGGTGCAGAGTGCTATCAACCACGTGGCTGGAGGCTTGGGCGAAATCTCTACCGAGGTGATGGGCTTTGAGGATGAGAATATGTAAGTAAAACGATTAAATATAGATGATTTATGGAACTGAAACAGATTTTGAATAGCCGCCGTAGCGTGCGAAAATTCCTCGCAGGTAAGGTCGAGCACGATAAGCTTCAGCGCATTGTGGATATGGCTTTGCAGGCTCCCTCGTCACGCAATACGCGCTCTACGCGATTGGTTGTTGTCGAGCAGCCCGAGCTGTTGGAGAAGATGTCGCAGATGCGCGACTATGGCTCGGCATTTATGAAGGATGCGCAGGCCGCTATCGTGGTTATGGGCGATAAGAACGCGAGCGATTTGTGGCTCGACAACTGTGCCATCACCGCCACTATCCTCCAGCTCGCCGTAGTTGATGAGGGCTTGGCTTCGTGCTGGGTACACGTCAACGACCGCCCCTGCCTCAAGGATGAGCCCGAGGGTGCGAAGGCTGACGACTACCTGCGTAACTTGCTCGGCTTGTCGGATAATTACGGTATTTTGTGCGCTGTGGCGCTCGGTTACTCCGACTTTGAGCCGAAACCCCTGCCCCCTTACGAAGGCGAGGAGCGCGTGATGTGGAAGTAGTCAAAAATAATAAAGGTGTCCGAAACTCGGACACCTTTTATTATATCTCTATTCGGCTCACCTTTATCTCTTTTGCCGTAGCTTCGCCGCCAACGGTGTAGAGCGTTATGTGGTTGTACCCCTGCGTGGGGAATACCAAATCCGACGTTGCGCTTATGTCTGTGAAGCACTCCACCGAAGCGCGGTCAACCACGATGGTCAGTTTCTGCTGCTTCGCCGAAGACATCGGAGCCTCAATCTCGCCCGCGAACATCTCGTGGAAATCAACCTCTCCAGACTTCGTGCGGTCCACCTTGAAGGCCTGCGCCTTATTGTCGAAGTAAATCTTCACCTCCTCGCCCTTGTCGTTCGAGAGCACCACGCCCATCGTCTGCGCACTCTTATTTTCGAGCAGGCACTCTATCCACAGCGCCTCATCCTCTGCCAATGTAGCCGGCAACTTATAATCAGCCGTAATAGCTATATCCTGCTGAGCGTGAATCTCTTTCAGATATGACAAAAACTCCTTCACAGGCTGCGATATGAGCTTTGCACGGCCTTCGTGCTCGATAAGTTTCAGCTCGCAGGGCAAGCTCATATATGAGCGAAAATCCGTTGTCGGGAACTCCTCCTCGCTGCCGTACTGCCAGTTATTCTGCCAGCCGAGTGCCACTCGGCGACCATCGGGCGCATTGCTCCACGTCACGATGGCGTAGTTGTCGCGTCCCCAGCCCACAAAGTCAGTCTGCTCCTTGGGCGTGTCGCAAACGAACGTGTGACCGTCAAACTCTCCTACAAAATACTGCACCGATGAGCCGTGCTCGGGATTCTTCGTCAGCGAGCAGAATAGCACCCACTTCGTGCCATCTTTATAAGGCATCTCAAAGAGGTCGGGGCACTCCCACACGCCGCCGTGGCAACCATAATCCTCGCCAAAGCGACTCTCAAACTGCCAATCACGTAGGTTGGGCGATGAGTAGAACTCCATCGCATTGCCGCACGCCAACGGCATAATCCATCGCTTCGTTGGCTCGTGCCAAAAGACCTTCGGGTCGCGGAAATCTACCTGCTCGCTCTCCAATACGGGATTCTTCTCGTACTTTGTAAATGTGCGACCATTGTCCGTGCTGTATGCTATGCTCTGCGTCTGCTTGCGGCCGGCCGATGTGTAGATGGCAATCATCGCCCCCTCGCCAAAGCCCGCAGTATTATCCTTGTCAATAACGCAGCTACCCGAGAATATTGCACCTATCTCATCGGGATAGAGCGCCGTCGGCAGATACTCCCACTTCACCAAGTCGCGGCTAACGGCGTGTCCCCACGACATATTTCCCCAGCGCGAGCCCATAGGGTTGTATTGGTGGAAGAGGTGCCATTCACCATCGAGATACACCATTCCGTTCGGGTCGTTAATCCAGCCAATCTTGGGTGTGTAGTGCGCCACCTGTCTATGCTTCTCCACCTTGTTTGGATTCTCGCCCACTTTCAGAGCCTGCCACGCCATAGCCTCGGCAGGTACGCCCTCAATAACTACCTCCTGAGTAGATGAGTCGAGCTGCAGCGGCATCCAATACTGCACCTTCTCTACCGCTACACGTACATTCATCGGCACAGTCATCTCCTTGCTACCCACAACCGTTAGTCGCACATTGTCAGCACTATTGTCTAACGGAATCCACAGCGTCTGCTCCTGCGCCTTGCTCATACGAATTGTTGCGGTGTTGTCGTCCGCAAACTCAACACTGAAAGGCTTGCCACAGGCCATCATCGCTATGGCCGCCATTAGCAAGCAAAATCTCATCATACTCTTCATAGTAGTGGTGTTATCTGATTAAAAGTACTCTCTCTCGCGGCATCTTACGTCCGAAGGGGAGTGTTATGCGCAGTATATGGTCGGTCTCTACGCCCTTGTCATCTTTCTTGGCTGGCACCCACTTCGGCGCCTCCTCCATAGCCTTGCGTATGCGGGCCAGCAGGCGGCGGTCCGTAGCCTCCAACACATCTTTCTCCGTTACCGAGCCGTCGGCCTCTACGGTGAAAGATATCACTACACGCGCCACATCCTCTATCTCGCTCCACTTAACCCTCTCGGCTATGTAGGTGCTGTATTTCTCATCCTCGCCATCCACCTCGAATCGTGCGGGCGTGTCGTAGCGCAGTGTGATTACCACCACGCCATTGGCCGCGTCGTGGCCATATTTCTCTATCACCGACTCATCAACGGTCAGCAGCTCGTTGCTAACAATATCGGCTGGGTGAATGGCCTTCACCTCCTCCTCGCTCATTCGCTCTCCATTGACGATGTAGATAGGCAGACGCGTCTCGAAAATCTGTGCCGAGGCGCACTCTATGCCCATCAGCGTGAGCAGGCAGTATATCGCAATGCGAAATTTTATCATAATGAAAATTTATAATCCACACATATAACGTGTGCCGCAACCTTCCTCAATGACCACGAATTCAAATCGCCCTCATTGGGAACACCTTTTATAAAGTACGCCGTCTTACGTGTGCGGTTGAGGTTTAGCATATAGTGGAAATCCATCTTGTGCTTGTCGTTGATTTTCAGCTCGCTACCCAATACCAATCGCACGCGGTTGATATAGTTGTCGCGCTCCAATGGGTCACGCAAGCAGTTCTCCACACGCTTCGGGGCGTTGAGCGTGGTATATACCTCCACGTATGTGTATGGCTTCCAGCGCGAGGGATTCTTGTATGCCGCCTTTAGGCGTGTGCGCAATGTTGTAAATGGATTAGGTTCTACATATTTGTTGGTATCTTCGCTACTAAACACCATACGCACCCTCTCACGCAGTGACAACTCAAAGCGTCCTGCGGTCAGCTTCTCTGTTATATCTATATTCCAGCGGTGCTTTGTTTCCCATTTTTTTTTGGGACCACCGTGCATCTCTCCTATCCACTCATTCTCCAAGGCGTACTCCGTACCCACCTCTAAAAACTTCCACGGTGTGTAGGCCACGCTCAGGCTCGAAAGAATCTTATCTACGCTTCGGAACATATCCTTCGTACGCAGCTGCTCGCCCCACGTGAGGCTCACCTTCTCGCTGATGGGAATATCCATAGCCACCTTAAAACGGCCCTGCAGGTCGCTATCCGATGATTCGTAGTAGGATGGGGTGAATCCCTGTGCTACAGCTCCTACGCTTATGGCGATGGTCGCCACCAATAATAAAATCTTCTTCATAACACTCCTTTTTAACGGTTATTTACTCTCGATAGTATCTTTTGCGAAAAATTCCCGCCACCGAGGCGGGATTTTCTTATAGCTTAAATTTGTAATCTATGCCTATCACGTGGGCACACTTCTTCTCTAACTTCCACGACTTCAGGTCGCCATCGTTCGTGGGGTCCTTGCTGATGCCCTTGTAGCGAGCCTCGTACGAGCGGTTGAAGTGAACCATATAGTAGAAATCCAATTTGCTGCTGTTGCTCAGCTTCATCTCCGTACCTAGACCCACGCGCACACGGTTGATGTAATTTGAGTATTTTAATGGTGAGTTGAGGTAGTTCACCACCGCTGCGGGGGCGTTGAGCGTGGTGTAAACCTCCGCAAATGCGTAGGGCTCCCAGCGGCCGTTTCTCAAATCCACAGCACCCTTCAGGCGCGAGCGCAACGTAATCTCGGGGTTGGGGTGCTCGTATTTATTTACCGAATCTGCACGGAACTGAACCCTCACTCTCTCGCGCAGCGATAGCTTCACAGCACCCAAACGCACCGAGCCCGTAACGTCGAAGTTCAGGCGGTGGCGTATCTGCCAATCTATGGTCTTGAAGCCCGTGTCATTGTCGGTCTTTGATGTACGCTCGTTCACGAAACCATACTGCGCCTCTAACTTGAGGAACTTCCACGGCTTATAACCAAAGCCTACGCTCGACACAATCTTATCGAAATTTGCAAGGTTGTTGTGCAGGCGTGCCTGCTCGCTCCACGCGAACTCCCACTTGCGACCAATAGGTACCTCTAATCCCGCACCGAGGCGTAACTGCACATCGCTCTCCGAGGTCTCGATGAGCGAAACTTCATCTTGTGCTTGTACGGGCAGGCATAGCATCACGGCTGCAAGCACGGCAAGTATGTAGGCTCTGATTCTCATATCTTTAATTGTTGATGAGGCAAAGGTATAATCTAATTCTGAAATGAAACTGAATTATACAAACTGATTTGGTTTTGAGATGTGGTCCACGGTGTTTATCTCACCGTCGGGCAACTCGTAATAGACTTTTACAAAGGCCACATCGCGCAGGAAATCCACGTGCCCAACCTCCACCTTCTCCACCTTGTGTCCGAGGCGCTGCTCAAGGTCAGCAATCATCTCCTCGCGGCGCTCAGGTGTGATGAGCTGTATCTTCTCGTAGATAACTAACTTGGCCGATGTGTGGCGCAGCAGTACACGACTCTCCATCGCCCATATCAGCAGGAATATCAACGCATTAGCCACAATCAGCTCCACGTAGCTGATATTCAGCGCAAGGCCGTTAATCACCGACGTAGCGATGATGACAAACAGGTAGGTCATCTCCCTCACGGGCACCGTTTCTGTTCGGTAGCGTATCACGCCGAAGATAGCGAAGAGTCCTAACGTAAGACCGATTTGCAGGTTTACGTTCTCCATCAGGAAAATCAAAAGGAACATCGCCGAGCTGAACAACATATATGTCAGCACGTAATCCTTGCGCTGGCTCTTGCGGTAGTAACATACGCGCACTATCAACCACGAAATCAGCAGGTTGAACGCAAAGCGCATCAACAGATGCAACAGGCTCTGCGTGTCGCACAGAGGCACGCCCAGAAAACTTATCTGTGACGAAATCTCATAACCAAACTCCTCGGCAATCGAGGGGTCGAACTCTAAAAATTGATCTTGTTGTATCATAATCTGGGCAGTTTTAGCTGTTTAACATCTTCTCTATAAGTCTTACCTTGCGCTTGTAACGATTCTGCTTCACATCGGCCTCGGTCAGCACCGTTCCCAAGCAATATTTACTCACCTTGAAGGGCTTTACACGCAGACGTTGCAGTATCTCCTTCATCGGCGAGAAGTACATTCCGTCCTGCTTCAGCTCCACGATTACCAGCCCCTCCATCTCGCCCTGCTTCTGCTTGCGCACGTTGGTGAATATCAGGTTTGTATCTATCGTGAGTCGCTCCGTGTGAGCCTTGTTTACCAGCGTTATGCGGTCGAAAGCCGTAATCAGCGCCGGCGCAATCTCGTGGGGCGCGTATGCCGACCTCTCTTGCAGAAAGGCGCGTGCCTCGGCGTGATTTGCCACGCAGTCGAAAACATCGTTGGGGATTGTGATTCGTTTCTTCTTGGTGCGGCCCTTGTTGGTCTTGTTCTTCACCTCGATGAAGCACTGCCCACTCTCCTCGTAGCGGCGCGAGCGTATCTTCTGACGTGTGAGTTGTTGATTGTGGTGGCGCGTGTACATATCGTAGTCGGCCGTGTCGTAGTAGAGCGTGGTGTAGCCGCAGGCGCGTATGCCATCAATAATCTGCACCGAGTACTCCGTGGCGGCCATCTCCAACAGCTCCTCGAGCTGCGAGGCGCGCATAACAAACTTGGTATCGACGCGATTCATCAGCTTTATGGCCGACATCTCGCCGAGTGTAATGGTGGGCATCTTTTCCCACACGGGCAGCCTATTTAGTTGCTCGTAGGTCATCTTGCTACTCGTCAAAGACGTACTCAAAAATCTTTATCGTGTAGAGCTTTCCGCTGGGCAGGTAGTTGTACTGCTTGCACTTTGTGCCGTCGTCGTTGTACTCGTACTTGCGTATGCGCGTGGGCTTGTTGCGGTGGTCATACACCACCTCGCGGATAACCATACTCGTCACGGGGTCGTACTCGCACGTGATGCGCTCCACCTGACCGAATTGGTTGTACTCAATCTCCTCAATCTTGCGCCCCTCCTCGTCATATACGGTGAGGTGGTCCATCCAGCGGCTCTTCTTTGCCGAGTCGGTGTTCCACTCCTTCACGGTGAGGTTCTTGCGCTTTGCGCGCTTGGCAAGTGTCTCGGGGCTGAGTGCCTGCGCGGATAGTCCCTGCACGAAAAATATCGCAGTAGCGAGCAATAGTAATCGTTTCATAGTCGATATAGGTTGTGTTTAATGTTTGCAGTTGGGTGTAATTTCTCAACTTTACAAAAATAATATTATTTTCGTAATATCAGCCTCTTGCGCAATAATTTTTTGTTATAGGGCAATAAAAAAAAAGCCACCCCGCAGGGTAGCTTTTTAATAATCTATTACCACGAATAATATTTCCCGAAATACTCTTTTTTGTAATCATCTATTTCATAACCACAAGCTATGATAACCACTCCTGGTCTTGCGTATGGATCTTCTTGTGATGCAATAATAAACGCTACTTGTCTATGATCAATAAAAGGTTTTATAGTTATTTGATAAGTATAGTCGTCAATCTGTGTTATCTTATATATTTCATTTTCTGTTTCATAGAGTTTTTTAGCAATATCCTCTTCTACCTCTGATTTTTCTCTTTTTTTTGAAATAGTTGCATAGGTAAATTTTGATGGTATATCTGATTTCACCTCTATTATCATACCCGAATTATCTAAACAAGAGTAAACAGGTGTAGGTGAAATTTTGGGGAAACTCCAGATTTGCTCATCTTTTTCTTTATCGCAAGCGACAAAAGCAAGCGCCGCGAAGATAAAAAATAGAATCTTTTTCATAGCGCAATAGGTATTAGATGTTTATGACATTATTCTCGCTTGCAAGTTAAAAATAAAAATAGAAATATGCAAAAAATGGGGGGGGGTAAAATGCAAAAAAAAGACAAAAAAAAGTTGGCCACGCGGTGTGAACAACCTTTTTACCATATATATTATATATATAATTACTTACGCTTTTTGCTCTTTACGATATCAAGCTCGCTCATAATGTGCTTGCACCCTGCGAACTTGTCAACCACGAACAATACGTAGCGAACATCTACTGCGATACAACGCTGCAACTCAGGCTCGAAAGCCACGTCACCCGACATTGCCTCCCAGTTACCGTCGAATGCCAAACCAATCAGGCGGCCGTTAGCATCCAATACGGGTGAACCAGAGTTACCACCTGTAATATCGAGGTTACAGAGGAAACCTACGTGCAGGCGACCATCCTCGGCAGCATACTGGCCGTAGTCCTTGTTACGGTACAACTCCTTGAGCTTCTCCTCTACGGTGAACTCCAAAGGATTAGATGTATCCTCCTTGGCAATTACACCCTCCAAAGTTGTGAAGTAGTTGTATGTGATAGCGTCAGCGGGGTTGTAGGGCAATACGTTACCGTATGTGCAGCGGATTGTAAAGTTTGCATCCGAGTACCACGCCTTGTTGGGCTGCATACGCATCAAACCAGCAACGTAGAGGCGGTGTGCCTCGTTGAACTGGGGTGCCAACTCAACATACTTGGGATATACCGCGCGGTATGAATCCATTACAGAGTTTGCCAACTCTGCGGCGGGGTCAGCCTTCTTCTGCTCGTCTGTAGCAGCCTGTGCCTTCTCAAATGAAGTGAATACAGAGTTGTCATATACGTAGTCAACATACTTCTCGATGTTGCCGCCAAACTTCTTATCTACAACCTCAGCGTAGAACGAAGGCAGAGCCTCGGGGTTCATATTCTCGCGTGCGATTGTGAGCATACGCTTCGCAACCTTGCGGTCCAAAGCAGCGTCATAATCCTTGTAGAAGCCAGCCGAGAGCTGACGTGCACGTGCAGGAGTGAGCAACTCAACACCGCGCAGGAATGCCTCCTGAATATACTGCATTGTGCCCTCTACGGGAGTAATCTCGGCAACCACGCGCTTCATATTGGGCAACGCGTCGATGAAGCCCTCCTCGGGGAGTGTGTTCTCGTTAGCCCACTTCTGGAACGCAGCCTCCTCGGCCTCCTTCTTTGCCTTCACGCCGAGGTTCTTGATACCGCGTGACATACCGATTGAGTTCTTCCAGTAGTTAGATGAGCCGGCATACTTCGAAGCGTACTTGATGCGAATCTCGTCACTCGCCTCCATAGCCTCCCACAAAATCTCCTGACGCTCGCCACGGATGAAGATACGCTGGGGATTATCAACCTCCAGCATCTGGTCAATCTCGTATGATGTCATATAACGAGTTGTCGAGCCGGGGAAGCCCATAATCATCGAGAAGTCACCCTCCTTAACGCCGTCCAAAGAAATCTCCAAGTGGCGGGGAGCCTTGTAGGGAACGTTCTCCTTTGAGTATGCTGCGGGCTTGTTATCCTTGTCAGCATATACACGGAAGATAGAGAAGTCGCCAGTGTGGCGGGGCCACATCCAGTTGTCTGTATCGCCACCAAACTTACCGATAGATGAGGGAGGAGTACCTACCAAACGAATATCGTTGAATACCTCGTAAACGAATGCGAAATACTGATTGCCACCGAAGAACTCAACAACCTGTGCCTGCTTGCTCTTGGGGAAATCCTTGCTCATCTGCTCGATAAGAGCCTTTTCATTCTCAGCGATAATCTTCTGACGCTCAGTCTCGCCAGCAGTCGAGGGTACGTTACCCAAAATCTGAGCCGTAACGTCCTCGATAGAGCGTACGAACTTAACCGACAAGCCGGGGCAGGGCAACTCCTCGCCGTGCGACGAAGCCCAGAAACCATACTTGAGGTAGTCGTGCTCAACAGACGAGAGGGCCTGAATAGAGCCGTAACCGCAGTGGTGGTTTGTAAAGATAAGACCCTTGTCAGATACAATCTCACCAGTACAGCCGCCACCGAAGATTACGATAGCGTCCTTCAACGAAGATTTGTTGATTGAGTAGATATCCTCAGCCGAGAGCTTTAAACCCTTTGCCTTCATATCCTTGATGTTCATCTTCTGAAGGTAGGGCAGAAGCCACATACCCTCATCGGCCATAGCAGTGAATGAAATTGCCATAGCTGCAATTGTTAAAAGGAATTTTTTCATAGATATACTTTATTTAATAAATATTCTTTTCGTGTGTAAAGATAGTGCGGCTAATCGAAAAATCAAAATCCACTACTGATTTTGAGCGATTAGCCGCACCTTACATCATTTTTATTGCCCTATTTCTTCAACGGGTTGAGGTTGCTGAGTTTCTCCATCGTTGTGCTCTTTACAGCGTTTGTCACGCTCTCCAAACCACTCTTGGCGATTGCGGGGACCTCCTTAATGGCGCTTCGGCGCACCTCGCGGCGTATCTTGCTGCGATTCTGCTTGAAGTTTTTGCTGCCCAGCTCCAGGTACTTCATTGTCATCTTACCGATGCGCAATGTCATATAGGCATTCATCGCTCCGTTTATTGACGAACTCACCAACGTCTTGGCCAAACCGCCCGCCACCGAGCCGAACAACTCGCTGGTGTCAATCTCGTCGAGGATATTATCCGTCAGGCTGATGATGAGCGTCGAGGCAATTATAACCACATACAACTCAAGCAACTGCGTGAACGATGGACGGCGGTGACGCAGATTTACAATTCGGTTTATCATCTGCAGATTCATACCGAAGGCCGTGATAATATCAAACGAGCCGTTCTGGCTTATGCCTGTCACGATAAAGACGTTGAGGGCGGACTTACGAATCAGTTTTGTCGCCTCCTCGTCACGCTTTTTCAGAATCATCTTCACACCCTCGAGGTCGCCCTCGGCCGTTGCGAAGAGGTCGCGCTCCTGCTGCGTGAGCGACATCTTCTTGATGTAGCTCTTCAATTCGTCGCTCTCCATCTCGTCGATGCGGTCGCGCTCGTCACCCTTCAGCTCGGGCGTAAAGAGAAATTTCAGCGTGGGCCATACGATAAATCGTAAAACGAAGAGTCCCAACACAATATAAAATCCCCATCCTACCCACGGGTGAATCTCTGCAGCTTTGTCGCCAATGGTTATGATGTTACCCACCAGCGAGATTATCACGATGGCGAAGAGCGCGGCTGCGCAAATAAAAAAACTCTTTCTGCTTATCATTTCTACTCTCTTTTTCTCGGGTTTTGCATCGCCCGTTGTTTCTTTTGTAAAGTTAAATCTTTTTCGCAAATCCAGCAATTTTCCGCCAACTTATCGCCATTTCAAGGCGCTTTTTTATGCACATTTTTTGTTTATAACTCGTTAATAACTTCGCCTGCCGCTGAGGCTCTATGTTAAGAAAATGTTAACGTAACTTGCTGTAATTTATGGCCATAATCAGTTGTATATAAATAAAACCTTATAATTTCTGTAAATCCATAAGTAAAAAGTGTCGCAAATGGGCTAAATCGCTGAAAAAAGCCGAAAAAAGAGTCATATATATAGTGTTATTAAAATTTTTTGTTTACCTTTGTACCCCGAATTAGACGTTTTAGAAGACGAATTTTTTTAATTAACATTAAAGGACAAAGTTTTTACAATGCCAACTATTCAACAGTTAGTAAGAAACGGTCGAGTAAGCCAGGAGGACAAGAGTAAGTCTCCGGCACTCGCAGCGTGTCCCCAGCGTCGTGGTGTTTGTACTCGTGTGTACACCACTACACCCAAGAAGCCGAACTCGGCTATGCGTAAGGTGGCACGTGTGCGTTTGACCAACGGCAAGGAGGTCAACGCCTACATCCCCGGAGAGGGTCACAACTTGCAGGAGCACTCAATCGTGCTCGTACGTGGTGGTCGTGTTAAGGACCTCCCCGGTGTTCGTTATCACCTCGTGCGTGGTGCACTTGATTCAGCAGGCGTAGACGGTCGTCGTCAGCGTCGCTCTAAGTACGGTGCTAAGCGACCCAAGGCCGGTAAGAAGTAGTAAAACAACAAACAATTAAATTTTAGCAAACAAAATGAGAAAAGCTAAGCCTAGAAAGCGAATTCTACTTCCGGATCCTAAGTTCAACGATGTTGAGGTAACTCGTTTCGTGAACAATTTGATGCTGGATGGAAAGAAGAGTATTGCTTACACCATCTTCTATGATTCTTTGGAGTTGGTAAGCAAGAAGATGAAGGATGCTGATAAATCTCCGTTGGAAATCTGGAAACAGGCTCTTGAGAATATCACACCCCAAGTCGAAGTTAAGTCAAAGCGTATCGGTGGTGCAACATTCCAGGTACCTATGGAGGTTAGACCGGAGCGCAAAGTTTCAATTTCAATGAAAAACCTTGTCCTTTATTCGCGTAAGCGCGCCGGCAAGTCAATGGCAGAGAAGCTCGCAGCAGAGATTGTAGATGCTT
>JAZRLD010000021.1:0-9723 GCA_045646685.1 Alistipes sp.
GCCAGTGTTTGATTTTCGTTCCTTGTTATATTCTCTATGAGTACGGTATCGGTATCGCTGAGCGCATCGAGAAACGCCGTGCAAAGGAGGAGGCTGAGTATCAGGCGCAGATGGCTGCCGAGAAGGCTGCACAGGCAGCAAGCCAGCAGACAAACGACACCACAGCAGACGAGTTAGAGAGCCGCGAGGTTACATTCGCCGTAGCAGAGGACGAGGAGCAAAACGAAAACAAAGAGGCATAGTCGATGGATAGATTAGGTTTCTTCAAGCAGGGATTATCCTCACTATTCGATGCAGCGAGTACAGTTGTCGGACTGAAGCAGGCGGCAAACTCATTTGTTGATGTGGTTGATGAGGCGCTGAGCAACATCAAAACCGATATAGGTTTGCATCTGCCATCGCTCGATGCGGGTATGTACGACGATCCGGAGGGCACGCTATCGGGTGTAGCACAGGCTGGCTACTCGATGATAGAGGTTGGCTCTTACTGCAACGGCAAGGTGCAGGATATGACTCCCGAGCGACTAAAGGAGTTGGCCCATAAGGCTGGGTTGAAGATTACAAGTGCCCACATAAACCATCTCCACCAGAGTTCCGAGGATTCCACATCTGAAGCATTGGAGAACAGTGCTGATGCCGAAGCCGCCAAACGAGCCGCCCGATGGGCTGCAATGGCCTCAGGGGCCACCGAAGAAGGGGCCGCAGCAGAGGAGAGCGCAACAGGGGAGAGCGCAACAGGGGAGGCCGAGGGAGCAAAGGACGTGGCCGTAGTAGATGGGGGTAAAGCTGAAGGCGCAGAGGTGATAGCCGAAGAGAATGCCAAGGTTGTAGAGAAGGACGTTGTAGGAGTTACAGAGAACGCTGAAACTGAAGACACAGAATCAAAGCCCGACCCTAATGACGAGTGGTGGCGCAAGGCGTTGGATATTCACAAGGAATTAGGGTGCAAATACATAGTGATGTCGCGCCTACCCGACTACCCCACCGAGGAGGTTGTTGCCGAGTATGCCACATACTTTAATCGCATAGGCGAACTCACCGCCGAGCGCGGAATGCAGTTCTGCTACCACCCGCGTCAGCAGGAGCTGAAGGTAACCGATGGCAAGTCGATATTTGAAGCGATTGTGGCAAACACCGACCCCGAGAAGGTACATTTCGAGATAGACACCTACGAGGCTGTGGAGGCTGGTGTAGATGTCAACGAGTTGCTGAAAAAACTCACAAAGCGAGTAACGCTACTCCATATCCACGACTACGGAATCATTGGAGAGAGCCAGAAGATAGATTTTGAAAAGATTATCGCCGAGGGCATACGTACAGGTGTGAAAGATATCTTTGTGGAGGTACGAAACTTTTCACTCCCGCCAATGAACTGCATCGAGCGTAGTATATACAATGTGGAGAGTCTGCCGAGCATAAGCTATTAGCAAAGACGAGAAGGAAACACGCGAGGCATAAAACAAAGTGAAAGGCCCAAACGAGGGCATACGAGAAAGAATAAAAGAAAGCAAAATAAGCTTAAAGATAAAAACTCTTTATTAACCTAAAAAAATTAACAACAATGTCAAAGAAAATCTCAAGAGCTGACTTTTTGAAGACCTCTGGTGCAGGTCTGGCAGCAATGACAGTTGTCCCCAACAACGTAATGGGTGCAGCTTTCGGACACAAGGCTCCATCTGACAAATTGAACATCGCAGGTGTTGGTGTTGGTGGTCGTGGTGCAAGCGTTCTTAACGATTTGAAGGAGGAGAACATCGTTGCATTGTGCGATACCGATTGGAACTATGCCAAGGGTACGTTCAACCGTTACAACAAGGCTCAGCGTTTCTGGGACTGGCGTGAGATGTACGACAAGATCGGCAACCAGATTGATGCCGTTATGTGTGCAACTCCCGACCACACTCACGCGTTGGTAGCTGCTAACGCTATGGAGATGGGCAAGCACGTATATTGCGAGAAGCCCCTTACTCACTCAGTTTACGAGTCTCGTCTGTTGACTAAGCTCGCTGCTAAGAACGGCGTTGCTACTCAGATGGGTAACCAGGGTTCATCTGGTGAGGGTGTAGAGCAGGTATGTAACTGGATTTGGAACGGTGAGATCGGTGAGGTAACTCGCGTAGACGCTTTCACTGACCGTCCTATCTGGCCTCAGGGCTTGATGGTTCCCAAGGAGGTACACGCTATTCCCGAGACTTTGAACTGGGATTTGTTCCTCGGTCCGGCTAAGTATCGTCCTTACAACAATGTATACCAGCCTTGGAACTGGCGTGGTTGGTGGGACTTCGGTACAGGCGCATTGGGTGATATGGCTTGCCACATCTTGCACCCTGTATTCAAGGCTCTCCAGTTGGGTTACCCCACTAAGGTTCAGGGTTCTTCAACTGCTCTGTTGACCGACTGCGCACCTCAGGCACAGATGGTAACACTCGTATTCCCCGAGCGCGGTAAGAAGGATAAGGTTAAGTTGCCCGAGGTAACTGTAACTTGGTATGATGGTGGTTTGACTCCTCCTCGTCCCGAGGGATTGGAGCCCGGTAAGAACCTCAATATGCAGGGTGGTGGTGCTATCTTCTACGGTACTAAGGACATCCTCGTATGCGGTTGCTACGGTGTTAACCCCTACTTGGTATCAGGTCGTGTACCTAACGCTCCCAAGCGTGCGCGCCACGTCGAGCTCTCACACGGTAAGGACTTCGTTCGTGCTTGTAAGGAGGATAAGGCTAACCGCGTAAAGACTAACTCTGACTTCTCAGAGGCAGGTCCTTTCAACGAGATGGTTGTAATGGGTGTATTGGGTGTTCGTCTTCAGGGCTTGAACAAGGTTCTCGAGTGGGACGGCGCTAATATGGAGTTCACTAACATCAAGGACGACGAGACTATCAAGATTATGATCGAGGATGGCTTCTCTATCCACGATGGTCACCCCACATTCAACAAGACTTACACCGATCCTATCAACGCTAAGGCATTCGTTAGCGAGATGATCAAGCACAACTATCGTGAGGGTTGGGGTGGTTTGTTGCCCAATATGCCTAAATAATTGACAATAATTAAAAACGATTATTAGAAATGAAGAAAGTATTAATGATGGCTGCTATGGTATCTATGCTCGCATCTTGCGGTGGTAACGGTGCCAAGAAGGCAGAGGCTCCCGCTGAGGACGACAACACTATCGTATTGTTCGATGGTACAAGCCTCGAGGGTTGGAGAGGTTATGGTAAGGATCACGTGCCTGCACGCTGGACTATCGAGGACGGTTGCTTGAAGTTTAACGGCTCAGGCGGCGGTGAGGCTCAGACTGGTGAGGGTGGTGATATCATCTTCGCAGCTCAGAAGTTCAAGAACTTCGAGTTGGAGTTGGAGTGGAAGATCTCTAAGGGTGGTAACTCTGGTATCTTCTTCTTGGCTCAGGAGGTTAAGAACGACAAGGGTGGCTACGAGCCTATCTACGTATCTGCACCTGAGTGCCAGGTATTGGATAACGAGAATCACCCCGATGCTAAGTTGGGTAAGGACGGTAACCGTATGTCATCTTCATTGTATGATATGATTCCCGCGAAGCCCCAGAACGCTAAGCCTGCTGGCGAGTGGAACAAGGTTAAGATTATGTGCTACAAGGGCACAGTTGTTCACTTCCAGAACGATGAGGCTGTTGTTGAGTACCACTTGTGGACTGACCAGTGGAGAGAGATGATCGACAACTCTAAGTTTAGCAAGGAGAAGTGGCCTGTAGCTTACGAGCTTCTTACTAACGTAGGTGGTGAGAACCACGAGGGTTACATCGGTTTCCAGGATCACGGCGACGATGTTTGGTTCCGCAACATCAAGGTTAAGGTTCTCGAGTAATCAGAATTTTACCTAAAACGATAGGGCTTCCCACAAGGGAGGCCCTTTTTTTGTACTACTACGACTGCAAGGCCTGACGTAATACGGCGCGTATGTTATTATATGTCGTAGCGTCTTTGGCAAATCTCCTCCAAATTTATTTTGACGTTTAGCAGAAAAGTTTATATCTTTGTTTTAACATACTAATTTTTAACACGGAAAGTGTAAGTTTATTCTCACTGAACGAACGTAGGAAATTCATTACAGTGAAGAGAATAGGCAGACATTTTGCCGCGTCGTATCCATTATGGATTTCGGCGTGGCCTGTCGCTTATTTTATTCACAATGGTTTTTCCTACGACCTGTTCAGTTAAAATAAGTTTTCAGCGCCACGCTTTCTTATTTTTACTAAATCATCATCATCGAGGTGCGGGTGGTACAAAAACCTACTACTATGAAAAAGGTAACAATTTTCAGGAGTGCAATTCTTGCGCTACTCGTCTGCGTTGGCATTGCAGCGTGTGACAAAAATTCGGATGTCGTTCCCGACGAGCCCGAAACCTACACCGTAAACCTCGGCTGGGCAGGCGAGATTCTCGATGTATCTTACGAACCAATGGCAACTCGTGCCGCAACAAATGATTTATATGGTATTCAGGTATATTCATTGCCAAAAACTTCAAGTTCTACAAATTGGAATCGCTATGCTTATGGCCTTTTTGATGATCCCAATAATATTACTATTACATTAGCTGGCGGCTATAAATATAGGTTTGTAGCTTCAATGATAAAGGATGGAAAGAATAGACTTCTTAAAGGTTATGAAGGGACATACAGCTTACCGTTTTGTGTTACACTTGACAATAAGTTCCTCTATGAAACTAACGAAGAATATATAATGCTTATTGGCGAAGGAACAACTACTTTAAGTGATAATGAAACGTATTGGAGACCTAATTTAGAGCGATTCTATGGTCGGTTGAGTGATTATATTCCTGGAGAAAGTAATACCAATGCGAAAATCGAAATGAAGCGTACTTCATTCGGTGCAAAGTTTGTTGCAGGAGGTAAGTTGGCTGTTGATGGTAAGTTGGAGATACAAATTGATGGTGCCCCAAAGATGGAGTTAGCTTTGACTGACGGCGCAGATGAAATCTCTGATAATTTTACATTTAATTATGTATTTACAGCTTGGGATACCGATGATTATACAGAGAATATTCCCGTAAATTTTAAATGGATTCGTGCTGATGGCACAGAAGCTCCTTTGGGTACACATACAATTACGTTTAAGCGAAATGTAACAACCGTTGTAAAGTTTAATATTGACAAGGATGGTAACGAAGAGAGCATCGGTATCGAGATTGACGAAAGCGAAACAGGCACTATGCCCGATGGCGACGAGGTAATAATTACCAATGGCCAAATGGAGTAAGCCTACATTTGCGTGATAATCTAAAAAAAGTCTGCCTTCGGGGCAGACTTTTTTATTTTATCTCTAATGCAACCTATATAAAAACAAAAAAGGTTGGCCATCTGCCAACCTTGGTGCCCAGGACAAGACTCGAACTTGCACGAGCTAATGCTCACTACCCCCTCAAAGTAGCGTGTCTACCAATTTCACCACCTGGGCCTCTCCATCTTGGGTTCAGCGAGCTTTCGCCCACATTCCCCCGAAAAGGTGTGCAAATATAGGTACTTTTTCGTAAAGTGCAAAATTTTTCAGCCTAAATTATTCAAAATATTACATTTTTAATCGTTCAGGCCCAATTTTGCACCTTATCGCATCACAAACTGCCACTCTACATCGCAAACGAAAGCGTCGCGCCGAGGCGGATAGGCTTGCCGTGATTGTAGAAATTACGATTCATCGACTTGAAGTAGAATGTATAGAAGTCTGTATTTGTAAGGTTACGTCCCCACAACGAAAGCGAGAAGTCGCCCTTGCGAAGCTCCACCGATGCGTTCAACTGCGAATAGAAATCCTGCGAGAGCGTATTCGCCTCATTCCAGAAAATCTTACCAGCACCCTGCCAAGAGGCATTAAATACAACCTCATCGAGCACGCGGCCACCAATCCACATATTATATGCCGCGCCGAGCGATGTGGTGTGCTGTGGTGCATAGGGAAGGTAGTTGCCAGCGTAATCGGTCACGCCATCGTTGAACTCCATAAATTTAGCATTTGTATAGCCATAATTAGCCATCAGGCGAAGGTGGCTCAAGTTCGTCAACTTAAAGACATCCCACGATGCCGACAACTCAACACCTCGGCTACGCGAGTGGCCTGCATTTGACATCATACGGCCCGTAGTAGTACCCTCGGGAAAGACAGTAAGCTGCTGGTCACGGCACTCAATCCAAAAGGCTGCGAAATCGACATTCACACGCTTATCAGCAAACTGAAGGTGGCCACCAATCTCATAGTTCCAGCTATACTCGGGGTCGTAGGTCGTCACCGAAGCTGCATCGTATGGCGAAGGCTCGGCAGGTGCAGAGGGGCGGCCCATAGCCGACATAGCGTCGTTCATCAAGGCTGATTTAACCTTATTCTGCAGAATATCCGAGAAAATCTGTGTATTGAATCCTCCCGCCTTATAACCGCGTGTAACGGTTGCGTAGAGGTCACCCGCGCCCATTGTGTAGTTCACGGCGAACTTGGGCAGAAGCTCGAAATAATCCATCTTCTCCTTGCCGGCAAAGGGCACCTCAACGGTGCGGAAATCGGGAATCATATCGGGCATACCGGGACGCATAGCGCCCATCTTATAGCCGATAGCAGAGTAATTATCGTAAGACATCTTCGAGGCCTCATAATCCAAGCGCAAGCCCGCTGTAAAGCGCCAACGCTCGCCAGCCTTGAGCGACGACTCGTGATAGAGCGCAAGGCCGTAGGTGGGGAGGTCGAAGTTGCTGTCGATAACAAACTCCTCGCGGTCGAACGAGAGCAGGTTCTTAATCATCGCAGGCATATTGCCGAGAATAAGCTCGTTGATACCATACTCCTGAAAGGTTACGGGGGCACTCATATCTATCTTCTTGTAGAATCCATACGCGCCCACAATCCACTGCCAACGGCGCGACTTGTCGTTCGAACGCAACACCAAATCCTCGGTAAAGGCGTGCTCGCGCTGCTCCTGCATAAGTGTAAAGTAGGAGAGTATTGTAAGGTCGTTATCCATACGCATACGGTCGTGCATATACTGATAACTTGTTGTAGATGTGAACTTTATTTTGTCGTTCTCGTGCGAGATAACAAGGCCGTCGTTGAAACTATAACGCATATAGTTGCTGGGGTCGTTGTAGTTCACATCGTGCAACTCGTCCTTCTCCATATCGTAGAGCATATAGGCATATCCACCCTCGTAGCTATAACCAAACGAGGCGGTATTATCAATCTCCCAGCCGCGACCCAAATCGCCAACCAGACGCAGGCGGCCACCGCTACTCTCGCTCCAATCGACATCACTACCGTGATAGGCATTGTCGAAGAAACCATCCTCTACGCGGTTATGGAATGCGCCAACAGATAGGCCGAACTTGCCACTCTTACTGCGGGCATAGTACGAAGCCTTGGCGCGTAGCGTAGCACCAGAACTATACTCCAACTCGGCACGCACACCCTGATAGTTCATCGGCGAGAGTGTATATACATTCATCTGGCCACCCATAGTATTTCGGCCATAGAGCGTACTCTGCGGACCACGCAACAACTCCACACGCGCCACGTCGAGCATATCGAAATCGTAGTTATTCTTATTAAGGTATGGCACGCCATCAACCGTAAGACCGATGATAGGCTGGTCGATACGCGCACCGAAGCCACGCACGTAAATCGACGAGGTCATCTTTGAGCCGTAGTCGGGCTGGTAGAAGTTGGGTACGATAGCCGACAAATCCTTAATAGAGAGCACTCGCTCGCTACGCAACAACTCGCCGCCAATGACACTCGACGAGATAGGCTGCTGCTTTAGGCCATAGTGCTGCTTGGGCATACGCACCGCAACACCCACTTGGTCGATTGAGATGTGGTCATAGAGAGTCGTATCCTGACGCTCGGGCTCTGCGGCAAAAGCATTTACAGCAACGGTTGATATTGCAAAAAGGAGTAAAAAGAGTCTTTTCATTATCATAAATTAAGGTATATTACTAATTCACGTGGCAAAGATATAGTTTATTACTATGCACATCAACTATTATTATTGATAGGTTTGCGCGTGGATATTTAAGAAAAAAATCATATCTTTGTCTTATATAAGAATACCAAAAACCTAAAATTACATATTATGTCTAAGAAATTATCACGCGCCGACTTCCTGAAGAGTACGGCTGCAGGAGCGGCTGCTATGACAATCGTTCCCAATAATGTAATGGGTGCCGCATTCGGTCACAAGGCTCCATCGGACAAACTCAACATCGCAGGTATCGGTATTGGTGGCCGCGGTGCGAGCGTACTCAAAGACCTCGAGGAGGAGAATATCGTTGCATTGTGCGACACCGATTGGGCATACTCAAAGCATATCTTCGAGCGCTACCCTAAGGCAAAACGTTTCTACGACTGGCGTGAGATGTATGACAAGATTGGCAATGAGTTTGACGCCATTATGTGTGCTACGGCTGACCATACACACGCTATCATCGCTTCGGAGGCGATGAACTTGGGTAAGCACGTATATTGCGAGAAGCCCCTTACTCACTCTGTATATGAGTCACGCCTTTTAACCAAACTCACCGAGAAGACCGGCGTAGCAACGCAGATGGGTAATCAGGGCTCTTCAGCCGAGGGCGTTGAGACCGTATGTAACTGGATTTGGAATGGCGAGATTGGCGAGGTTACTCACGTCGAGGCATTCACCGACCGCCCCATCTGGCCGCAGGGTTTGATGACTCCCAAGGAGACTCACGTTGTGCCCGACACGCTGAAGTGGGATTTGTTCCTCGGTCCGGCAAAGTTCCGTCCATACAATAATGTATATCAGCCTTGGAACTGGCGTGGCTGGTGGGACTTCGGTACTGGCGCATTGGGCGATATGGCTTGCCACGTATTGCACCCCGCATTCAAGGCTTTGAACTTGGGCTATCCCACAAAGGTACAGGGCTCATCGACAGCCCTTCTGACCGACTGCGCACCTCAGGCTCAGATGGTTACATACACATTCCCTGCGCGCGGAAAGATTCACAATATCAATCTTCCCGAGGTTACTGTTCGCTGGTATGACGGCGGTATCACACCTCCCCGCCCCGCAGGCTTGGAGCAGGGTAAGGATTTGAACGTGGCGGGTGGTGCTACCATCTTCTACGGCACGAAGGATATTTTGGTTTGCGGTAAGGATGGCCGCCAGCCCTATCTCGTATCAGGTCGCGTTCCCAAGACTCCTAACCGCGCGCTGCACGTAGATTTGTCACACGGCAAGGATTGGATTCGCGCTTGTAAGGAGAATAAGGCTACACGTAAGACTACGGCATCGAACTTCTTGGAGGCAGGTCCCTTCAACGAGATGGTTGTAATGGGTGTATTGGCTGTTCGCTTGCAGGGCTTGCACAAGATTTTGGAGTGGGACGGCAAGAATATGCAGTTCACAAACATCGGCGATAACGAGACATTGAGGATTATGATTGAGGATGGCTTCTCAATTCACGATGGCCATCCCACATTCAACAAGACATACACCGATCCTATCAATGCAAAGCAGTTCGTGAGCGAGATGATCAAGCACAACTACCGCGAGGGTTGGAAATTGTGCGATATGCCCAAATAGTGGCTTTTACGACAATAAAGAGAGGCTGCCAACAGATGTTGGCGGCCTTTTTTCACTTTTTTTTGAATTTTACCCCCCCCCATTTTTTGGATATCTCCATTTTTATTTTTAACTTGCAAAATACAATTATTTCATAAAC
>JAZRLD010000022.1:0-3165 GCA_045646685.1 Alistipes sp.
CTTGTTTACCGTTGTCGATGTGCTTACTGTTGTATTCTCTACCGTTACGGTGATGTCTGCCTTGCCTCGCTGGATAGCTGCTGCGGCCGCGCTACGCAAATCAAACTCCTTTTGGCGGTAGATGCCGGGCATACGTACCGACAAGTCGAGCTGCTTGGAGTTTAACGAGCGCACCTCAACGGTGATTTTCTTATTCGGCAGCGATACTTCGCCCTTGCCGAATCCTGTCATTGATTTTATCATTTTTTTTGAGCGTAATTAACAAATTTTTATTGGTTTACGGCGCGTTCTTCTTTTAAGAAGAATTTCTGAACACCAAATCCTTGCAAAGATACGATAAACGTGTCTGTTTAGCAAATTTTTTTGGTTGGGATTGTGATAAAAAGGCGTTTGTTTTTGCCGTGCGCGATAATTTGTGGCATAGGTTATGATTTGTAATGAGTTTTGGTCGGTTTGAGAGGTGAAAAAATGAAAAATTAAACTTTTTTAAATATTACGGTTTTGCTGATTTTGGCGATTTTAACTATTGTATTGTTATTAAAAAATCTCAATAATTAAATTGCTGAAGGTTTTGCCCCATAAAAAGTGACAATCTGATTATGAAAAACCATAGAAAGATTTTGAATAATCATAATTTTATGTTTACTTTGTAATAGTAAATGATAATACCAAGTTAAAAGTTATTGATAAATTTTAATAATTTTTCTGCTATGAAGAAGTATAATTTCAATGCCGGACCCTCTATTCTTCCGGATGTGGTGCTTGAAGCTGCCTCAAAGGCTATTTTCGATTTTGAAGGAACAGGCCTTTCGTTGCTCTCCATCTCCCACCGCACGCCTGAGTTTGAGGCTGTAATCGCCGAGGCGAAGAGTCTGTTGAAGGAGTTGTTGGGCATTCCCGATAATTATAAGATATATTTTGTGGGTGGCGGTGCCAGCACACAATTCTTCCACATTCCTGCCAATTTCTTGGGTAAGAAGGCTGGTTATGTGAATACGGGTGTTTGGACCAAGAAGGCTATCAAGGAGGCGAAGTTCTACGGCGATGTAGAGGTTGTGGCTTCATCGGAGGATAAGAACTTTAACTATATCCCTAAGGGTTTCGAGATTCCCGAGGATTTGGATTACCTCTATATCTGCTCTAACAATACAATCTATGGTACAGAGTATAAGGAGGATATCGACTCTCCTGTACCTTTGTTTGCCGATATGAGTTCTAATATTTTGAGTCGCCCCATTGACGTTAGTAAGTATGCATTGATTTATGGTGGTGCGCAGAAGAATCTCGCTCCCGCAGGCGTGGCGTTTATGATTATCCGCGACGATATGTTGGATAAGGTTGTGCGTCCTCTGCCAACTATGATGAATGTGAATACTCACGTTGATAACGACTCTATGTTCAATACTCCTCCCGTATTCCCTATCTATGTTTTGCGCGAGACTTTGAAGTGGGTTAAGGCCGAGGGTGGCTTGGCGGAGATTCACCGTCGCAACGAGGAGAAGGCTGCCAAGTTGTATGGCGAGATTGATCGCAACTCACTCTTCCGTGGTACTGTGGAGAAGGAGGATCGCTCGTCGATGAATATCTGCTTCGTTATGACCGAGGGTAATGAGGAGTTGGCTGCGGAGTTTATGTCATTTGCTAAGGAGCGCGGTATGGTCGGCATCAAGGGCCACCGTTTGGTAGGTGGCTTCCGTGCTTCGTGCTACAATGCTTGCCCGATGGAGGCTGTAGATGCTTTGGTGGCTTGTATGCAGGAGTTCGAGAAGATGCACTCTTAATAGTAATGAATTGTAATATATACATTCCCGATAATCCTCTTGCTTGCAATTATGTTGAGTGGGAGGATATTGAGGTTTTGGATTTAACTGAATGTAATAGAAAGATGAAGATTCTTATAGCAACAGAAAAGCCCTTCGCAAAAAAGGCGTTGGACGGTATAAAAGAGATACTTACAGCGGCAGGATATGAGATTGCCCTGCTGGAGAAATACACAGAGAAGGAGGAGCTTATCGCTGCCGTTGCCGATGTTGACGGAATGATTGTTCGCAGTGATAAGGTTACGGCTGAGGTTATTGAGGCGGCTCCGCAGTTGAAGATTGTTGTGCGCGCGGGCGCGGGTTATGATAATGTTGATTTGGAGGCTGCTTCGGCGCGAAATATCGCTGTGATGAATACCCCCGGCCAGAACTCAAATGCTGTGGCCGAGTTGGCTTTGGCGATGATGATTTATATGTCGCGCAATAAGTTTGCCCCGGGCACGGGCTTCGAGTTGCAGGGCAAGACGGTAGGTATTCACGCCTATGGAAATGTTGGCCGTTTGGTGGCTCGCAAGGCTAAGGCGTTGGGTATGAATGTAATTGCGTACGATCCGTTTGTAACTGACCGCGCTTTGTTCGATAACGATGGCGTTGAGCCTGTTGGCAGTGTTGAGGAGTTGTATGCTGGCTCTGATTTCTTGTCGTTGCATATCCCCGCTACCGAGCAGACTAAAAAGTCTATCGGCTATAAACTTATGATGTCTATGCCCAAGGGGGCTACATTGGTAAATACTGCACGCAAGGAGGTAATCGACGAGACTGGTTTGGAGGCTGCTATGACCGAGCGTACAGATTTGAAGTATGTTACAGATATTGCACCTGATGATAACGCAACGATGACCGCTTTGTTTGGCAATAGATTCTTTGCTACCCCCAAGAAGATGGGTGCAGAGACTGCTGAGGCTAATATCAATGCGGGTCTTGCTGCTGCGCGTCAGTTGGTGGGTTACTTGCAGAATGGCGAGAATCGTTTTCAGGTGAATAAGAAACCTTGTGATTGTAAATAGTATAAAGGCTAAATTATGGTTCGAGTAAAACCTTTTTGCGGAATACGTCCTCCGCAGGAGTATGCTGCCGAGGTGGCATCACGTCCCTACGATGTGTTGAACTCTGTGGAGGCTAAGGCGGAGGCTACGGAGCGTTCGTTGTTACATATTATTAAGCCCGAGATTGACTTCGATCCTATCGCCGATGAACATTCGGAGGAGGTATATCAGAAGGCTATGGATAACTTCCGAGAGTGGAAGGAGCGCGGTTGGCTCAAGCAGGATGAGCAGGAGTATTACTACATCTATGCACAGACGATGAATGGTCGCACGCAGTATGGTATTGCAATGTGCTGTCA